>NZ_JBDJLE010000017.1:0-95853 GCF_039673205.1 Stenotrophomonas sp. TWI809
CGGCTGCCCGGCAGTGACCAGGCCGCCTTCGGTGAACAACCGCTTGGCCACGATGCCGTTGACCTGCGGGCGCACTTCGGCCACCAGGAAGGCATTGGTGCGGCCCGGCAGTTCGCGGGTCAGCGAAACGCTGGTGCGATCCAGTCTGCTGTAGTGGACCGCTGGCGGTTCATGTGGATCCACTACGCCCGGCGAGCCGCATCCGGAAAGGATGAGCAGCATCAGTGCGCAAAGCGCATGGCAGTGACGTTTCGTCATACATCGGTTCCTGTCATTCAATTGCTCTCCTGAAAGTCGAACGGATCATCTCCGCCGACGATGCATCGCCCTAAGGCAACGGTGCATGGAACGGCAAGCGCACGCGAAATGCCATGCGAGACGTCGCATTGAGCACGCCCAGGAAAATGCGATTCATGGGTCGCTCAGGCCAGCCACGCTGATCCGCATACGCTGCAGCGGTATCATTGTTGTTGGACTCTTCGAGTGACCCACTCCATGCGCAGCCTCTATCCCGCGATCACCCCGTTCCGCAACCATCACGTGCCCGTGGACGAGTTGCACACCCTGTTCGTGGAGGAGTGCGGCACGCCTGACGGCATCCCGGTGGTGTTCCTGCATGGCGGGCCGGGTGCCGGCGTATCGGCCACCCACCGGCGCTTCTTTGACCCGTCACGTTATCGCATCGTCCTGATCGACCAGCGCGGCAGCGGCCGCTCCACCCCGTTCGGTGAGCTGCGGGACAACACCACCCAGCACCTGGTCGCCGACGTGGAGACCATCCGCAGCCTGCTCGGCATCGAGCGCTGGCTGGTGTTTGGCGGCTCCTGGGGCTCCACGCTGGCACTCGCCTACGCCCAGGCCCATCCGGAACGTGCCACCGGCCTCATCCTTCGCGGGGTCTATCTCGGCCGCGCCGAAGAGAACCGCTGGTTCGCCGAGGCTGACGGCGGTGCGCGCTGGGTGTTCCCGGAGCGCTGGGCGGCCTACGAGGCGCATATCCCTGAAGACGAACGCGGCGACATGATCGCCGCATACTGGCGTCGTCTGGACAGCCCGGACGAAGCGACCCGCATCGCCGCCGCGCAGGCCTGGCTGGGATGGGAAGATCACGCTGCCACGCTGGAACACGACGTCGGCGCGGTGTCCGGTGACGATCCGCTGCACACCCTGGCCAAGGCGCGCATCGAAGCGCACTACTTCCGCAACCATGCCTTCCTCGAGCATGCGCAGCTGCTGCGCGATATCGACCGCATCCGGCATCTGCACGGCGTGATCGTGCAGGGCCGCTACGACATCATCTGCCCGGCGCGCAGTGCCTGGGACCTGGCCTGTGCCTGGCCCGAGGCCTCGCTGCAGATGGTGCTGTCAGGCCACAGTGCGACGGAACCCGCCACGGCAGATGCGCTGGTGCGCGCGACGGATGCGTTCGCAGAGCGCCAGTAAGGAGGCGTCGTGGATTCGATCTACCTGATGGTGGCGCTGGGCGCCATCGTGGCGGGCTTCGTGCAGGGGCTGTCGGGCTTCGCCTTCGGGCTGGTGGCCCTGTCCTTCTGGGCCTGGGTGCTGGATCCCAAGCTCGCGGCCACCCTCTCCGTGTTCGGCGCCCTGACCGGCCAACTGCTGGCGGCCTTCACCGTGCGCCGCGGCTTCAATCTGAAGACCCTGCTGCCCTTTGTTCTGGGTGGGCTGGCCGGCATTCCGCTGGGCGTCTACCTGCTGCCCATGCTCGACATGAACTGGCTCAAAGCGATCCTGGGCACTCTGCTGGTGCTGTGGTGCCCGGCCATGCTGCTGTCACGCCAGCTGCCACGGGTCACGGCAGGCGGGCGCGCGGCGGATGGCGTGGTGGGGTTTGCCGGCGGCATCATGGGCGGCCTGGGCGGCTTCACCGGCACCCTGCCGACGCTGTGGTGCACGCTGCGCGGTTACGAGCGTGATGTGCAGCGCTCCGTGGTCCAGAACTTCAACCTGTCCATGCTGCTGGTGACGATGGGCACCTATGCCGGCACCGGCATCGTCACCCGCGAGATGCTGCCGATGTTCGCCATCGTGGCACCCGCCATGTTGATCCCGACCCTGCTCGGCACCCGCCTCTACATCGGCATCAGCGACCTGCGGTTCCGGCAGATCGTGCTCAGTCTGCTCACCGTGTCGGGGATCGCGTTGCTCGCCTCGTCGTTGCCGGCGCTGCTGGGCGGGCGCTGAGGCCGCGCTGCGACAACGGCAGACGGTTGCCGACGAAGTTGACCACGTTCTCCATCGCATCGGGATCGACATTGCTCAGCCCGATCACCACGTAGCCGTGGCTCGGCAGCACGATGAGCGCGGCGTTCGCACCGGGCGCCCCACCCTCGTGGCCATACTGATGCTGCTCGCCCTCGCCGCTCACCATGAAGCCGTAGCCGTACCACCCCTTGGTGTTCTGCGGTGAGGTGGCCGCGTCCAATGCCGAGGCCGGGATCAGCCTGCCACTGCGCAACGCCTCGGCGAACCGGAGCAGATCGTGGGCGGTGCTGTAACCGCCGCCCGCCGACGTACCGCGCAATGGCAGGGTCTTGGTCTCGCGCACCCACCGGCCGTCGCTCAGCGTGTAGGGCACCGCGCGGCCTGGCACCAGGGTCGCCTCGGGCGCCGATCCGGTGGCGGTCATGCCCGCCGGCCCGAAGATGTGCTGTTCGACGTAGGCGTCATACGACTGTCCCGATGCCGCCTCGATGATCGAGCCCAGCAGGATGTAGCCGTAGTTGGAATACTGGTCCTGGGTGCCCGGCTGGAAGGCCGGTGCCGCAGCACCATAGACCTCCCAGTAGTCGGCCAACGTCTTGAGTGATGCTTTCCGGCGTTCGAACGCCTCGTCGAAGATCTCTCCCAGGCCACTGGTGTGGTTGAGCAGCTGCCGGATCGTGATGGATGTCGCGACCGCCTGATGGGGATAGTCCCTCAGGTGGCGGGCAATCGTATCGTCCAGTGTCAGCTTGCCAGCCTCGGCCAACTGCAGGATCGCCACCGCGGTGAACATCTTGTTCAACGAGGCGAGCCTGAATGTCGTGGAGCTATCGACCGGAATGCCCTGCTCCCGGTCGGCCCGCCCGCCCTGCCACGCCATCTGCACCTTGCCGTCCTGCGCCAGTAGAAAGGTGCCGGAGAGCTTGTCCTGTGCTGCCAGCGCGTCCAGACGGGCACGGCTCTGCGCGATGAGCGCGGGCATCTCAAGCCGCGCGGGTTTGAATGCGTCGGGTATCTCCACCCCTTCCAGCTGCAGCGTCTTCAGGTACGGCCGGTTCGCAGGATCGATGGCCACGGTGATCAGGATCCCGCGATCGCTTGAGGTGCCGCGCACGATCGCGGCGATCGTATCGGGCCTATCGACGGTCCTGGTCAGTACGTCAAACGGGCCGAAGGTCTCGCGGATGTCCAGATACCGCTGCGCGGTGTGGTCGATCCCGTGGCTCGACAACACCGCCTGCAGCGCCTGGCTGTCACCGGCGTTGTAGGCCGCCAGCCAGCGGCGGAATATCTGCTCGGCCTGCGCAGGGTCGGTGGGCACCCTGGCCCAGGTCGAGGTACTGAAGAGAAGCAGCACCACCATCAGTGTTCTGATCAGCAACATCCTGTGCTCCTTTCCGCTGGGCTGCCACCCGGCAGTCGGACGGATTATGCAGCGGCGCGGGATCACTTGGATCGTGCCGCCTGCCTTTCAATCGTTTTTTGCATGCCCATCCGGCGGGCAGTCAATACTCCCAGCGTGACTGCGATGAGTGTCCAGCTGCTCAAGAAGATGGCAAGCCCTATCCAGATGCTGCTCATGATCCGATGTCCTCGTCGTAGAGCCGTTGATGCGATTTCGTGCGTGGTAGCCGGTCACTTCACAGGCATTTACTTTATGCGGTGCGTTCGCCCTGCGACATCCACTTAGTTGCAAATATGGCGTGGCTCCCTGCCCTGATTGCGACGACAACCGCCCCTATCGCGAGAGACGGGGGGCCAGCCGCGGTCTACGCTTGCCTCCCGTCCGCTCCCGTGATGCCCATGCGGCTGATACCACACGCATCGGCACCCTCCCGTTCCCGATCCCGGCCCATGACCCCTGAAACCGCTGCCCCGCCCGTCATCCCCACCGAACCGCTCACCCCCGCCCCCCACCAGGGCTTTGCAATCCGCATCGTCGGTGCCGCGGCGTTCGCGCACCTGCTCAACGACATGATCCAGGCGGTGCTGCCGGCGGTGTATCCGATGTTCAAGAGCGAGTTTTCGCTCACCTTCGGCCAGATCGGCATCATCGGCCTGGTGTACCAGGTCACCGCCTCGCTCTTGCAGCCATGGGTGGGCATGTACACCGACAAACGGCCGCTGCCGTATCTGCTGCCGTCGGGCATGATCGCCACCTTCGTCGGCATCGCCCTGATGGCGATGGCCACGAGTTACGAAATGCTGCTCATCGCCGCGGCCATCGTCGGGATCGGTTCGGCCACCTTCCATCCGGAAGCCTCGCGCGTGGCGCGGATGGCCTCGGGCGGTCGCTTCGGTACCGCACAATCCACGTTCCAGGTCGGTGGCAATACCGGCTCGGCGATCGGGCCGCTGCTCGCCGCCGTCATCGTGATTCCGCATGGGCAGCGTGCCATCGCATGGTTCATGCTGGCGGCCGCGTTGGCCATCACCGTGCTGTTCCGCCTCACCGGTTGGACCGTGCAGCATGGCCAGGCCAAGATGAAGAGCCTGGCCAAGAGCCATGGCGTCGGGCTGAGCCGTGGCAAGGTGATCCAGGCCATCGCGGTGATCGCGGTGCTGATGTTCGCCAAGTTCGTGTATATCGCCTCGTTCACCAATTACTTCACCTTCTACCTGATCGAGCGCTTCGGCCTGAGCGTGCAGCAGAGCCAGATGTACCTCTTCATCTTCCTGGCCTCGGTCGCGCTGGGCACCTTCATCGGTGGCCCCGTCGGGGACCGGATCGGTCGCAAGGCGGTGATCTGGATTTCCTTCCTGGGCGTGGCGCCGTTCGCGCTCGCCCTGCCCTACGCCAACCTGATGGGCACGGCGGTGCTGGCGGTGGTGATCGGACTGGTGATGTCCTCGGCGTTCGCTGCGCTGGTGGTGTATGCGCAGGAGGCCGTGCCGGGCCGCGTGGGCATGGTGTCGGGCCTGATGTTCGGCCTGATGTTCGGCATCGGCGGTATCGGTGCGGCCGGGCTGGGCAACCTGGCCGACGTGCATGGCATCGTATGGGTCTACCACTTCACCTCGTACCTGCCGCTGCTCGGGCTGGCGACGGCGCTCCTGCCGAAGACGACGATGCACTGAGGCGTTTGCCTCAGTGGAAGAACTGGCTCGGCAACTGGCCGAAGCGCTTCTTGAACATCGCGGTGAAGGCGCTCGGACTGGCATAGCCCAGCGCGAGCGCCACGTCGATCACCTTTTCGCCGTGCGCCAACTGTTCCAGTGCACGCAGCAGGCGCGCCTGTTGCCGCCATTGCCCGAAGGTCATGCCCAGCTCGCGTGCGCACAGCCGCTGGATGGTCTTGACATCCACGCCGAGGCGGCCGGCCCAGTCCTGCAGGGTGGACGGATCGTCCGGCGTGGATTCCAGCTGCCGGCCAATCGCCTGCAGGCGTGGATCGGCAGGCTGCGGCAGGTGCAACGGCAGTACCGGCAGCATCTGCAGCTCATCCAGGATCAACTGCATCAGCCGCCCGTCGCGCGACTGCGCGCGGTATGGCGTCGGTACGTCCATCGCTGCGTGGATCAAGGCGGCCAGCAGTGGTGTCACCGAGACCGTCGATGCGCTGGCCGGCGGCTGGGCGATCGCCTCCGGCAGGATGTACAGGCTGCGCATGCCGACCGCGCCGATGCAGCTGACCTTGTGGCCCGTACCGGCCGGGATCCAGATCGCGCGCGTGCTCGGGACGACCCAGCGCCCTGTCCCGGCCTGGACCACCAGCACGCCGGTTTCGGCATACACCAGCTGATGACGGTCCGGATGGTGATGCAGCGCGATGATCGTGCCGGCGCGATATTCGCGCGCCCGGCAGAATACGGGCGTCTCCGGGCCTACCGGCAGGCGTTTACCTTCGCCGAGACCCGGGGCGATGTCCCTTTTCCGATATGGCATGGCAATACCCTCGCAAACAACCTGCCGGGGGACTCTAGCGCGTCCGGCGTGTTTTCGATATCGGGCCGGCCCGGTTATCGGGGCTTGGAAGGCGCCACCACCTCGATCCACGTGGGCGCGTGGTCGCTGGGCTTCTCCAATGCGCGCACCCACCTGTCCACGCCGGCATCTTTCAGGCCGGGAGCAAGGACCGGATTGAGCAGCAGATGGTCGATCCTCAATCCACGGTCACGGGCGAAGTGCTCACGGAAGTAGTCCCAGAAGGTGAAGATCTGTGCGTCGCCGTGCACCGCACGCAGGCTGTCGGTCCAGCCTTGGGCGAGCAGTGCCTGGTAGGCCTCGCGCACCTCCGGCTGCAGCAGCGCGTCCTTCCGCCAGGACTTGGGATCGTAGATATCCGCATCGGTCGGGACGACGTTGAAATCGCCGATCAGTGCGACGGGATGCGGCAGCGCGACCAGGCTCTGGGCGTGTTTGTGCAGGCGCTGCATCCAGGTCAGCTTGTAATCGAACTTCGGGCCGGGCTGCGGATTGCCGTTGGGCAGATACAGCCCGCCCACGATCACCCCGTGCGCGGCCGCCTCCAGATAACGGCTCTGGTCATCGTTCGTGTCGCCGGGCAAGCCGCGTCGGCTCTCGATCGGGTCCTGGCCGCGCGCCAGCAGCGCGACGCCATTCCACGCGCGCTGGCCGTGCCAGATGCAGCCGTATCCCGCCTCGCGGATCGCTGTCTCCGGGAAGGCCTCTTGGGTCGCCTTGAGTTCCTGCAGTGCCACGATGTCCGGTTGTTCGCGCGCCAGCCACGCGAGCAGATGCGGCAGCCGGGTCAGCACGCCGTTGACATTGAAGGTCGCGATTTTCAGGCGATTTCTGGCAGGCATGGTGCGTGCTGCATGGCGGCGGAGACAGGCCTCGAGGATTGCCCTGCGTCAATCAATCTGCCGCGAATGCCGGGCGAGCGTGGCGTGACGATGGCGGCGTTGATCGTGCATTGACCCTGGTCGCGTCACAGTAGGCGCTCGTTTCGGACTGGCAAAGGGTATCCATTGCGTGGAGGGTCATGAAAACGTGGACGGTTCTGCCGCGGCGTTTTTACCAGCGCCACCCGACCGAGGTGGCGCCCGAGCTGCTGAACAAGCTGCTGGTGCGCGATGACGGTCGCGCTGGGCGCATCGTGGAGGTGGAAGCATACGCAGGTGACCAGGACCCGGCGGCGCATTCGTATCGCGGTATGACCGCGCGCACCGCCACGATGTTCGGTGAAGCCGGTCATCTCTACGTGTATTTCAGCTACGGCATGCACTGGGGCTCGAACGCGGTGTGTGGCGAGATCGGTCAAGGCTGGGGCGTGCTGCTGCGGGCGTTGGAGCCGGTGGCGGGACTGACGTTGATCCAGGAAGCGCGGCCGGCGATCAAGCGCGCGCGCGATCTGGCCAGTGGCCCCGGTCGGCTGTCGCAGGCGATGGGCATCACCAAGGCCTTGGACGGCGCGGATCTGGTGCGCAATGACCGCGGCATCCGCATCGTGTCCGATGGGATGGCGCCACCGCAGGACCCGGTGGTCGGGCCCCGGATCGGCATCAGCAAGGCAATCGAATTTCCGTGGCGGTGGCACGTGCCGGCGCATGTGCATGTGTCGGGACGCACGGCGGCTAAGAAGACGGGCGGGACAACACCGTGAGCTTTTCGCCGCCCGCCCCCTCCCCGGCCCGCCGCGTACGACGCTGGCTGGTGCGGCTGTTCATCCTTGTCGTCTGCATCGTAGTGGCAGGGGTGGTGTGGAACAGCCCCATCGCGGAATCACCGCGGGCACTCTGGCGCCTGTCACAGATGCCTGCACCCACCGCGCTGCCCGTCCCCGTGGCGGGCGTGGCCGCACGCCAGGTGGCCAATACGTTCGGCGCACCGCGTGGACGCGACCGCACGCACGCCGGCGTGGACATCTTCGCCAAGCGGGGCACCGAGGTGCGCAGCGCCACCCCGGGAATCGTTGCCGATATCCGCGAGAGCGGTCTGGGCGGGCGTCAGGTCTGGGTGATGGGGCCGGCACGCGAGCGCTATTACTACGCCCATCTGGATGACTGGCGCGAAGGCCTGGCGCGTGGCGACATCATCGAGCAGGGCGACGTGCTGGGCTACGTCGGCGATACCGGCAACGCGAAGGGCACGCCGCCGCATCTGCACTGGGGCATCTACGGTGCCGACGGCGCTTACGATCCGCTGCCCCTGCTGAAGGCGTGGCCCGACGCGCCCTGAGCGCGCGTGCAGGGGCCCTTCACAACAAAGCGCACCGGACTAACACCCACGCGCCTAGCGTCGGACACTCAAACCCACCGGCAGCACCTCCATGGCGATCAAGACCGCAGAAGACCTGTTCATCCACGAGCTCTCGGATATCTACAGTGCAGAGAAGCAGCTGACCAAGGCGCTGCCCCGACTGGCGCGCGCCGCCTCCAGTCCTGACCTGGCCGCCGCGTTCACGACGCACCTGGAAGAGACCCAGGGCCAGATCGAGCGCATCGACCAGGTGGTGGAACTGCTGGGGATCCGGCTCAAGCGCATCAAATGCGCCGCGATGGAAGGCCTGGTCGAGGAAGGCAAAGAGGCGATCGACGGTATCGAGGAGGGCCCGGTCCGCGATGCTGCACTGATTGGTGGCGCGCAGAAGGTCGAGCATTACGAAATCGCCTCCTACGGCACGATTGCCGCACTGGCCAAACAGCTGGGCTACAAGGCAGCCGTGCCACTGCTGCTGGAAACGCTCAAGGAGGAGAAGGACACCGACGAGAAGCTGACGCTGCTGGCCCTGGCCGGCGGCGGCAATGCCAAGGCCGCCGCGGCCTGACCTTCCCGTTTCCCCTCCGGCATTGCATTGTGCGGGGAGCCGTCCTCCCCGCGCAGCGCGTTGCCCTTTCCGCGCTTGATCGCCGCCGTTGATCACAACAGGAGCCTGCATGTCACTGCCCCCACCCGTTCTTTACCACGCCTCGCTCGAGCATGCCGACGAAGATGAGGCGACGCATATCCGTGAGTTGACCGAGGTGTTCGCGCGCATGGCGCTGACGGTGGCTGAGCAGGAAGGCCACGCCCACCGCGCGGTGCACGCCAAGGGCCAAGGGTTGTTGAAGGGCCGGCTGCGCGTACTGGACGGGTTGCCGGCCGAGCTGCGCCACGGCCTGTTTGCGCGGCCCGGCAGCTACGACGCGCGGGTGCGATTGTCCTCGCCGCCGGCCGAGCAGCTTCCCGATTCGGTCTCCACCCCGCGCGCGATGGCGCTCAAGGTGATCGGCGTGGACGGCGCGCGTGCGGAAGGCGCCGAGGAGCAGCACACGCAGGACTTCCTGATGGTCAACGGCCCCGCGTTCAACACGCCCGGTGTGGCCGGCTTCCTGCGCTCGGCCAAGCTGCTTGCCGCGACCACCGAACGGATGCCGCGTACCAAACGGATGATCTCCGCTACGCTGCGGGGTGCGGAGGCGGCGCTGGAGGCGGTCGGTGGCCAGAGCGCCCTGCTCAAAGGCATGGGCGGGGAGCCGCAGCACCATCCGCTGGGGGAGACCTTCTTCAGCCAGGTGCCGTTTCTCTACGGTCCGTACATGGCCAAGTTTTCGTTGGCACCGGTCTCACCTGCCCTGCTCGCACTGACCGGCGACAAAATCGGCTCGGACGAGGATGCGCAGCGCGACGCGGTGGTGGCCTTCTTCACCGACCTGCCCAATCCGGTCGAATGGGAGCTGCGCGTGCAGCTGTGCCGCGATGTGGAGCGCATGCCGATCGAAGATGCGTCGGTTGCCTGGGCCGAGGCGGACAGCCCGTTCCTGCCGGTTGCACGCGTGATCGTGGCGCAGCAGGAGGCGTGGCGGCCTGACACCTCGCCGGGCGTCGAGGATGCGCTCGCGTTCGCGCCGTGGCACGCGCTGGCCGAGCATCGTCCTCTCGGCGGACTGAATCGTGCACGCCGCGTGGTAATGGCCGCCTCGCGTCAGTTCCGCTCCCGATTCAATGGATGCCCGATCCACGAGCCCGTCGGCTGAAACGCGCCGGCCCCGTTACGGATCGCGGAGCACCTTGCCTGCCGCGTCCCGCATGGCAGCCGTGATGCCCTGAAGCGTGGTCGAGCGGATCGCGGCGTGCTGCCAGTACAGCGGCACGTCGATCCAGCGCGCTGGATCAAGCTCGACCACGGCGTTTCTCTGCAGCGCAGTGGAGGCGAGCGACTCGGGCACCAGGCACCAGCCCAGCCCAAGTGCAGCGGCCTCGACAAAACCCGTCGACGTAGGCAGGTAGTGCACCGGCGGGGACAGCGTGGCGCGCGTAACGGTGCGTAGATACCGCGCCTGCAGCCGGTCCTTGCGGTTGAAGACGATCATCGGGGCAGTGGCCAGGGATGCCGCGCTCACGCCCACACCGAAATACGCCGCTTTGAATGCCGGCGCCGCGATCGCCAGATAGCGCATCGTGCCCAGCGAATGGACATTGCAGCCCTGCAGGGCCTTGGCATCCGCCGTCACCGCGCCCAGTGCCGAGCCGTCTCGCAGCAGATCCAGCGTGTGGTCCTGGTCGTCCACGCGCAGGTCGAAGGTATAGCCATGCGCAGCATGCAACGCGGCCAGCGCGGGAAGAAACCAGGTTTCGAGCGAGTCGTCGTTGACCGCCAGGCAGACGTTGCGATGCTGCACCTCCGCATCCGGCAGGAAATCGGCGAGCACCTCTTCTTCCAGGGTCTGCATCGGACGTACCCGGCGCAGCAGCTGCTCACCGGCAGGTGTGGGGCGGCACGGTGCTTGGCGCACGATCAGGACCTGGCCGAGACGGTCCTCCAGCGCCTTGATCCGCTGGGAGGCAGCCAGCTGCCGCCCTCGCCGGATTTCTCACAGGCGCCGGTCTCATCATCGCCATCGGCGCCCAGAACGCCTTCGTGCTCCGCCAGGGCCTGAAACAGCAGCGCGTCGCGCTGGTGGTCGCGGTCTGCGCAGCCGGCGACATCGCCCTGATACTGCTG
Source organism: Stenotrophomonas sp. TWI809 (assembly GCF_039673205.1). Taxonomy (NCBI): domain Bacteria; kingdom Pseudomonadati; phylum Pseudomonadota; class Gammaproteobacteria; order Lysobacterales; family Lysobacteraceae; genus Stenotrophomonas; species Stenotrophomonas sp. TWI809. Next base: position 11,115 of record NZ_JBDJLE010000017.1, read on the forward strand.
GGGGTGGCCGGCATCGGCGCAGCCGTGGCGCGTTTCCCATTGCTGCTCGAGGTCCTGCGCTTCGGTGGGGCGGCCTTTCTCGCGGTATACGGCCTTATGGCAGCGCGCCGGGCCTGGTCCGGCGGTGGCGGGCTCGATGCAGCTTCTGACATGCAGGCGGGATGGCGGCGCACGCTGCTGGTCTGCCTGGCATTCACCTTCCTCAATCCGCACGTCTACCTGGACACGATGGTGCTCCTCGGCAGCCTCTCGACCCGCTACCCGGGCGACGCCCGCTGGCTGTTCGCGGCAGGCGCGTGCCTGGCCAGCGTGTCGTGGTTCACCCTGCTGGGCGTCGGGGCGCGCTGGCTGCAACCGTGGTTCGCGCATGCCAGGGCGTGGCGCTGGCTGGACGCGGGCATCGCGGTCTTCATGCTGACGCTGAGCGTGCTGTTGCTGCTCCGGCCCCTGCAGTAACGCTTACGCAGGGGTATGCAGCTCCATGGCCCGCATCACGATCGGCTTGGCCCAGTCCGGGGTCTGCAGCAGCTCGATCGCCGAGGCAGGATAGTGCAGCCCGTTGCGATCCAGCTGCAGCACCGGCAGCGGTTCGGCGCCATCGGCATCGGCCGGGGCGCTGTTGTCGTAGACATGCAGCTCGGCCAAGTGCGGCAGCAGGGCCAGCAGGTTTTCGCGCGAGGAATCGTAGCGGGCACGGATCTTGTCGGCGGGGATGTCATGCCCGCCGCGGCTGACCCGGGCCGCGACACGTTCCATGTGCAGCTCCACGCTCTGCAGGCCGCAGAACCAGATCGCCACGTCGTGCTGCTCGCACGCCTCACGCAGCAGACGCGGGATGGTGTTGCCGCCCAGCGTGGTTTCGAACGCGAAGTCGGTACCCTCGTCGATCGCCTGCCGCAGCCGGCGCGCGCCTTCATTCCAGGCCGCAGCGTTGGCCTCGCCCAACGACCACCCCGTCTCCACCAGGCGGCGGGTGAACGTATCCGGGTTGAACCAGGTCAGGCCTTCTTCTTCCAGCCACATGCCCAGCAGCGAACTCTTGCCGGCGCCATTGACACCGGCCAGCACCAGAATCCGTCCCATTGGTCAGAGCGGACTGCCGAGGGCGACCTTGCGGCCGCGTCGGATCGGCTGCCCCAGTACCTTGCCCAGCCCACCATCGCGGCCCAGGCTGGCGAGGGTGGTATCGAACGCGGCGCGCAGGCGTTCCAGCTCGCCCATGCGCTCATCGAGGTCGCCGCCGGCGGCCTTGGCCAGCAGTTCCTGGTAGGTCTTGATGTCCACGATCACCGCTTCGGGATGATTGTGGTTGGTGATCACCAGGGCCTGCTTTTCGCGAACGGTGCGCATCAGGCTGGGCCAACCGCGGGTTTTCACCGACGAGGCCGTGGCCTTCTCAAGGCCGGGCAGATCCAGTGGCAGGGTCATGGCACGCTCCAGGACGGGATGGGCCCACTATACCCCTTCTGGCCAAATTGGACATAAATCCCATTTTGGCCAGAAGGAGGGTCCAGAGGCCCGTCAGCGGGACATCGAGTAGGGCTGCTCGGCGCCCTGCCCCGGCCAGGCCTTGTTCGGCTCGGCCTGGAGCGTGAAGCGCAGCTCGCCGCCGGCCAGGATCTCGTCGTGGCGAAGGAAGGTGCGCTGCAGCGGCTGGCCATTGAGGGTCACCGAGCCGACGTAGTCATGGCCCTTGCCCAGCCCGTCGGTGACGATGGTGAAGGTCTTGCCGTTAGGCAGGTGCAGTGCCGCCTTGGGCAGGAACGGACGACCGATGATGTATTCGCCGCTGCCCGGGGCCACCGGGTAGAAGCCCAGTGCGGTGAACACGTACCAGGCCGACATCTGGCCCAGGTCGTCATTGCCGGCCAGGCCATCGGGACGGTCGGCGTACTGGGTGTCCATGATCTGCTTCAGGCGCGCCTGGGTGCGCCACGGCTGCCCGGCATGGGCATACAGATAGGCCACGTGGTGGCTGGGCTCGTTGCCGTGCGCGTACCAGCCGATCAGGCCGGTGATGTCTTCCATATGCTCGAAGATCGAGGGGTCGACCTTGGCCTCGAACACCTGGTCCAGACGGGCCAGCAGCGCGTCGCTGCCCCCGTGCGCGGCGGCCAGGCCGGCCACGTCGTGCGGCACATACCAGGAGTACTGCCAGGCGTTGCCTTCGGTGTAATCCGTGCCGTAGCCGCTGGCGCTCGGGTCGAACGGCGTGCGGAAGCTGCCATCGCGCTTGCGCGCCCGCATGAAGCCGGTGTCCTTGTCATAGGCATTGCGCCAGTTCGTGGCGCGCTTCTCGAACTCCCCGGCAACCTTCGTGTTGCCCATGGCCTTGGCCATGCGCGCGATGGTCCAGTCGTCGAACGCATATTCCAGTGTCTTGCTGGCGGCCTCGCCTTCTTCATCGATCGGCACCCAGCCCAGCTCGCGGTACTGCGCGATGCCATCGTACGGGCCGTAATTGGCGGTAGCCACCATCGCCGCCAACGCCTTGTTCTCATCGAACCCGCGGATGCCCTTGAGGTAGGCATCGGCGATCACCGGCACGGCGTGGTAGCCGATCATGCACCAGGTCTCCTGGCCGTGGAACGCCCATACCGGCAGCATCCCGTAGGCGCTGTTGTGCTGGTGCGCGAGCAGCGAATTGATGAAATCGCTGTTGCGTTTTTCCGGCTGCACCAGGGTCAGCAGTGGATGCAGGGCGCGGTAGGTGTCCCACAGCGAGAACGTCGAGTAGTTGGTATAGCCCTCGGCGCGGTGCACGGCATTGTCCGAGCCGCGGTACTGGCCATCGCTGTCCATGAACACGGTCGGCCCGAGCAGGCTGTGGTACAGCGCGGTGTAGGCGCTGCGGCGGTCGTGCTCGGGGCCGTCGATATCCAGTACCGACAGTGCCTGCGTCCACTGCGCTTTCGCCTCGGCGCGGACACGGTCGAAATCGAAGCCGGGCACTTCGCTTTCCAGGTTGGCGATCGCACCGGCCTCGCTGACCGAGGAAATCGCCACCGTCACCACCAGCGGTGTATCCAGCTTGCCAAAATCGAAGGTGCCGACCAGCTGGCGCCCTTCAATCTGCGCACGCTGGGCCGGGCTCTGGTGACCCGGCGGCGGGAAGCCCTTGTAGGCGATGTCGGTCTCGGTGTTGCGGAATGCGTGACCGGTCAGCGGCCGCGAGAAGCGCATCGCGAAATACAGCTGCCGGCCCGGTGCCCAGCCGCGGGTCTCACGGAAGCCGGTGATGGTGCCGTCCTCGCGGGCGCGCAGGCGTGACCACATGATCTTGCCCGGGTAGTCGTACAGACTGGTGCGCAGGTCCAGCAGCACGCGTGCGGGCTGGTTGGCCGGATAGGTATAGCGATGCACGCCGACGCGGGTGCTGGTGGTCAGCTCGGCGCGCACCTTCGGATCATCCAGGGTGACGGCGTAGTAGCCTGGTTCGGCGCGCTCGTCGTCGTGGCGGAAGCGCGAGGTATAGCCGCTGCCGGGTTTGTCGGGGTCGCCCCGCTCCAGGCTGGCATCGGTGCGCACCGGCATCAGCAGCACATCGCCCAGATCGGAATGGCCGCTGCCGGAGAAGTGCGTGTGCGAGAAGCCGACGATGCTGCTGTCGTCATGCCGGTAGCCCGCCGCCCAGCCATACGCCTTCTCGCGCGGCTGGATACGGGTGTCCGGACTGAGCTGCACCATGCCGAACGGAACGGTCGCGCCGGGATAGGTATGCCCCTCCCCGGCCGTGCCGATGAACGGATCGACCGCCGCATAGGCGCGTTCGCCGAGCTTCGCCGGTGCCGCCGAGGCCGTGCCGGCCACCAACATCGCCCCTACCGCGAGCCCCAACCACCGCACCGTCCCCGTTTTTGTCATGGCGTTGAATTTAGATCGATTCAGGTGAGGTTGATCCTAGCACTGGCCGATCGGGCTGACATGTTGCGGTGCGGGTGTTGGCGGCGCCGGGCCAATCGCCCGGCGCCACTGATGGCTGCTGAGGACGGACGCAGGCCGGGCTTACGCGGGCCGTGCATCTTCCGGCACGGCGGCCACCGGCAGCGTCGGCTGGGTCGCATCCACCGTGACCGGCTCGTCGCTGCGCATCAGCGCACGGGCTTCGGCTTCGCTGGCCACCGCCGGCGGCGAACCACGCAGCGGCATCCCGGCCGTCTCACGCACGAACAGCATGGTGATCACGCCGATCACCGCCGCGCCCATCAGGTAGTACGCCGGCACCAGCGGATCGCCGGTGCGCTCCACCAGCCAGGCGGTCACCAACGGCGTGGTGCCACCGAACAGCGACACCGATACATTGAACGCGATCGACAGCGCGCTGTAGCGCACCGGCGTATAGAACAGCGCCGGCAGCGTGGACGGCATCGAGCTGGTGAAGCACACCAGCGCCACGCCGAGCAGCATCAGCCCGAGGAAGATCAGCCAGTCATTGCCACTGCCGACCAGCTTCAGGCACGGGATCGCCAGCAGGAACAGCGCGATGCAGGCACCGATGATCATCGGGCGGCGGCCCAGGCGATCGCTGAACAGCCCGCCCAGCACATTGAGCGGCATCATTACCAGCATCACGATGATGATCAGCAGCAGGCCTTTGCTCTCGGCATAGCCCATCGTGACGCTGAGATAGCTGGGCATGTAGGTGAGCAGCATGTAATCGGTGACGTTGAACACCAGCACCAGGCCAACACAGATCAGCAGCTGGGCCCAATGCACACGGAACAGCGCGCCCAGGCCGGGGCGTTCGTGATCGCGCTTCTCGGCCTCTTCGGCATACGCGCGGAACGCCGGCGTCTCTTCGAGCTTCATGCGCATGTACAGGCCAAGCAGACCCAGCGGACCGGCGACGAGGAACGGGATGCGCCAGCCCCAGTCCAGCATCTGCGTGCTGCTCAGGGCCATGTGCAGCGCGGTGACCGTGCCGGCACCGGCGATGTAGCCGCCCAGCGTACCGAACTCCAGCCAGCTACCCATGAGGCCACGATTGCGGTCGGTCGAATACTCGGCGATGAACGTTGCCGCGCCGCCATACTCACCGCCGGTGGAGAACCCCTGCACGATGCGGGCAAGCAGCAGCAGCGCCGGCGCCCAGATCCCGATGCGGTCGTACGAGGGAATCAGGCCGATGCTGAAGGTACCGGCGGCCATCAGGATCATGGTGGCCGCGAGCACCTTCTGCCGCCCGTACTTGTCGCCCAGCGGCCCGAACACCAGCCCGCCCAGCGGGCGCACCAGGAAGGCGACGGTAAAGGTGGCGAAGGTGGCGATCAGCTGTGCGGTCGGGCTGCTGTCGGGGAAGAACACCTGGCCAAGGGTCACGGCGAGGTAGCCGTAGACGCCGAAATCGAACCACTCCATCGCGTTGCCGAGTGCGGCGGCGCCAACGGCCTTCTTCAACATGGGACGATCAACGACGGTGACTTCGTCGACATGCATCTGGCGGCGGCGTTTGAACCAGCCGAAATGAGCGTGTGCGGCAGGCAGGTCCTGCATCTGCTTTCTCCTGGAAGCAGGCCATCACGGCGCCCGAGGTCCCGCGCACGGCACAGGAAATACCGCCTCTGATGACACAGCGCGATGCGCGAAGAGGGGTTGCAACAGACGATCCCGGACGGCCGCGTGGACTCAGCGACGCTGCGGGATGGATGACCAGGAAGCGGGCAATGGCCCGGGGGTGATCAAGCGAGCCATGTTACTACATTTGGCCAGCGCGAGCCCCGTACTGCCCTGTCTGGCAGCGTGGAACAGCGTGTTTCAAGCTGTTTGGGTACGCTTTTCACGCGATGCATACACGCCTGCGCAACGCGGGAAATGGATTGTACTGACTGTGATCGCACGGCGGTTGAGAGTGGGCCGTGTGTTACTGCCCGCTCTCAAGCGCATCGATCAGTGGCGCCAGATCCTCGCGCTCATGCGGTCGCACCGCCCGCGCGATTTCGTGGCCGTCGCGCAGCAGGATCACGGTCGGCCACAGCTTCACGGCAAAGGAGCGGCCCAGTGGCCGCCCCTTCCCGTCCTCGACCTTCAGGTGTGTCGCGTCGTAGCCACCCAGAAACTTCTGCAGCAGGGGCTGGGCGGCACTGCAATGGCCGCACCAACCGGTACCGAATTCCAGCAGCACCCATCCGCTGCCCGCATCGATGTCGGCACGGGTGATGTCCGATGGGCTGTACTCACGAACGAAGGTCATGGGCGATTCTCAGGACAGCGCGCGCTGGATATCCTCCAGCGGCGCGTTGGTGAAGTCCTTGGCCAGATCCTTGAGCAGACGCTCCTGGGTTTCCTTGTGCAGCAGCGGGCGGATACGGCCCAGGGTCTGCGGGTCGGCGATCAGGATCAGGTGCGCGTAGCGGTTCTTCAACGCGTCTTCGTTCAACTGCGCCGCCACCTGCTTGGCAAACGTCGCCTCGTTGAGCTGGGAAATCGACATTTCCTGGGGCACCGAGCCGGACGGCCCCTGCCCGGATGCGCCGGTATCGCTCACGGCCTGCAGCTGCAGTTCCCCCTCCTGCTTGAGTTGCAGCTTGTGCGCGGTGCCAACGTTGGTGAACACGCGGGCCGAGCCGCCATCGGCTACAACGACCAGGGTACCTTCGGGAATCTGCTGACTCATCATCTACTCCTTATGGGGAAAACCGAGCGCGGGTGCACTCGGGTTCCACCGTAGGCAACGGCATGTAAGCACCGTGCATACGGATGTATGCACAGCGTATGCAGGCCCTGTGCGCCCTACTCCCCCGGGGATGCCGGCAGCGGCGTCTGCAGGTGCCTGGCGAAGAAGCGCGCCATCACCCGGTAGGCCTGCTGGCTTTCCGGCAAGCGCGCGTCCAGGTGGAAGGCGTGGCCCAGGCCGTCCCAGACGTGCAGGTCCGACTCGCGGCCGAGGTCCACCAGTCGGGAATGGGTGTAGGCGACGTTGCTCATTTCGGCCGCGCGGGTGGCGGTGATGAACAGCGTGGGCGGAAACCGGGCTAGTACCGCATCGGAAAACACCGGCGACACCAGTGGATCCCGGAAATCGACCTTGCCGTAGTACAGATCTTCCATGATCGGCATTCCACCGCCACCACCGTGGCACCGGTCATTGCCGCCACCGGGATCGCCTCGAGCAGGCCGAGACTGTCGGCACGCCCGAAGACGAAGGCGCCGCCATGCAGCTCGATCAGCAGCCGCCGCTGCGCCGGGTCGGCGGGTGCACTGTGCGGCTCGACCCGCACCACCGGCACGCCGTTCCAGCGTTCATGGTGCAGCTCAGCCGGATAGCGCTCGCGCAACGCCTGGATTTCTCCGTAGGCCCACGCGTCCGCGCCCTTGCGGATCGCTGCCAATTCCTTGAGCACGGTGGCGTTGTCCATCTTTGCGACGGGATCACCGTTGACCACCGCGCTGCGCATCGCCGCCTGTGCTTCAGGGCTCAGATAGGGCGAGAGCGGTAAGGCAAAACCGGGGACGTTCCGCACGCCCTCCGTGGCTGAAGGTGCGGGCGTGGCCGCCATGACGGTCCCGCTGGCGGCCAACCACAGCGCCATCGGCGCGATCTTCCCGGTCCAACCCATCTTCCGCACTCCCCTGTGAGATCGGGTCACAGAGTAATCGTTGCCTCACCGCAGACGCTACGCAGCCGGGCCGGGATCCTTGCGCCCAGGGCAACTGTCTTTCGCCGCTGGACGGGTGTTTGCGGACCAACGCCGCGCGCAGACTGCCTGGCCTGCAACCTCGGACCCCACCGCATGCGCATTGATCTCCCCGGCCGCGTCGGCTTCGGCACCGCCCCTCTGGGCAACATGTACCGCGCCATCCCCGAACAGGAGGCACTGGACACCGTGCACGCCGCCTGGGACCACGGCATCCGCTACTTCGACGCCGCCCCCATGTACGGCGCCGGCCTGGCCGAACTGCGCCTAGGCGAAGCGCTGCAACACTATCCGCGCGATGCCTATGTGCTCAGCACCAAGGTCGGGCGTCGCCTGCTGGATGAAACCGAAGACACCGCCCAGCGTGATCTGGGTGAGAAAGGAGGCCTGTTCGAGCACGGACTGCCCAACAGAATCGTCTACGACTACAGCGCCGACGGCACGCTGCGCGCGATCGAAGAGAGCCTGAAGCGCCTGAAGACCGACCGCCTCGACATCGTCTGGATCCATGACCCGGCCAAGGATTTCCATGGCGATGACTGGCGCGCCGTGTTCCACCAGGCCATGTCCGGTGCCGCGACCGCGCTGACCCGGCTGCGCGAGGAAGGTGTCATCAACGGTTGGGGCCTGGGCGTCAACCGCGTCGAGCCCTGCGTGATGGCGCTGCAGCAGGCCGACCCGGATGGCTTCGTGCTCGCCGGGCGCTACACCCTGCTGGATCACCACGAAGCGCTGGCCAATCTGATGCCGGCGGCCGAAGCGCGTGGTGCCAGCGTCGTGGTCGGTGGTCCCTACAACTCCGGCATTCTCGCCGGCGGCGCGCACTATGAGTACCAGAAAGCCGGCGCCGAGGTGCTGCATCGCGTGGGGCGCCTGCAGCAGGTGTGCGCGCAGTTCGGCGTGGATATCCGTGCCGCAGCGCTGCAGTTCTCGCTCGCCCATCCGGCGGTCGCGGCGGTGATCCCGGGCGCCAGCCAGCCCAGCCGTATCGCGGAGAATCTGGCGTTGGCCGAGGTCGCGATTCCGCCGGCATTCTGGAGCGCGCTGCGCGAGCAGGGCTTGGTCTCCCCGCACGCGCCGTTGCCGTGACTACAACTTCTGGCACCCGCATTCGGTCCTGCAGCCTGCCACCCTGCGCGAAACACCGTGTGCGCAGGAGCCGTAATGAACAGGATGTTGGTCGTGGGTGTGGTATTGGCAATGCTGTCGTTGCCTGCAAAGAGCGCGCCGCCTGAAACAGCAACACAGGTGATCGTGCTGGGCGTGGACCATGCCGCGCAGCTCGTGGCGCGTGAGGATCGGCCCGCGGTGCTGGCGGCGTTCCTCGATCGCGCTGCGCCCGATGCCATCTGCATAGAGCGATCGCCGGAGGCATTTGCACGTAACGATTTCTATGAGTTCACCTACGAAGTGCAGGACGTGGTGGTGCCGTTCGCCCGGGAGCGCAACATTGACGTGTGCCCCTTCGACTGGCATCCCTCGACGGAAGACGCCCAACTGGGCTTCGGCATGGATCTGGAGGCGATTCCTGAAATCCGGCCGATCCGGGGCTTCCAACAGTTCCTGACCTTCCCCGAGCCGGCGCAATTGCACCGAACGCTTTTCCATGCCGACGATCCCCACAATGTGACGCGCTCCACGCAATGGAGCCTCACCCCAGCGGCACGTACCGCACAGGACCTGCCACGTCGCCTGTTCCTGTATCGCACCTTCCTGCAGGCCAAGCGCATCGCGGCCGCCGCGCGGGCGCATCCAGGCGGCACCGTGGTCGTGGTGGTCGGTGAGTTCCACAAGCGCGACATCGATGCTGTGCTGGCCGATGAGCCCGGCATCGTGGTGGTGCAACCGTCGAGCCTGGGTGCCCCGAACGATGCGGATGTCCACCAACGGGAACTGCCGGCGTACCGCTTCGCGGTCGCCAGCTTCAACCTGCTCGGCAGACAGGCAGAAACAGGCAACCGCGACGACGCATTCCTGCGCGAAACGGTGGACGCCCTGTCCGGGAGTGGTGCTGCCGCTGAGGTGCAGTTGCTGGCGACACGACTGGACCTGCTGCAGGGCCGCATCAGTCGCGCCGAGGCGATCGGGCGTTACAGACAGATTGCGGCCATCGCCGGCGAGGCACGATTCACCTGGACCGGGGTGAAGGATATCCGCCGTCTGGATTCCTGGTTCGACCCCTTCGGTAACCTCAGCGTGCGCCAACGCGGCCACCTGGAGCTGGCGCGTGAATCGATTCGGGCCGGCCGCCGCGCTGAAGCAGACCGGCTCAGGACGGCGCTGGGCGGTGAACTCACCGCCCGCCAGCGCAGGCAACTGGACGGTTACTGGCCCCTGCTGGCGAAGTGAGGGCCGGCCGAGCCTGAACCCCGGCGCCGGGCGGCTAGCGGTCATTACGGTGTAAAATTCATCGTTTTAACCGGAACAATGGCCAAAACCGCGCAACGGACGCCTGTCCCGGGCCCGGCCTTCATCCGGCTGCTGGCCCGCCTCGCTGAGAGCAACCTGTCCTCGACGGGCCCTGCCCTGTCAGACCGGCTCAGCGAGTGGGTGGACTGGACGCGGGCGGTGACGTTGTCCAAGGCGCTCGATGGCCGGCTGCCGGCCGCGGTCGAGGGGCCGGACTTCGATGCCGACGAGGACGCCGAGTGCCAACGCCTTCGCGCGGCGCTGGAGGCGAGTATTGTTCAGGAACCTGAGACCACCAAGCCGCCTCGCCGGGTGGTTGACGCCGACGGTGCCGCCGCCCCTGTCGAATACACCGTGTACGGCGAGCGTTATCTCACCCTCCAGCGCGCCATGCTCAGCGCCACCAGCCGTCTGCGCGGGCGCCTGCGCGACATGTTGACCCGCCGCTCGCCCGAGATGGCGCGGCTGGCCGAGGTGGACGCGCTGATGGAGCAGACCCTGAGCGCTCGGGAGTACAGCCTGCTGGCCAAGGTGCCGGTGCTGCTGAGGGTCCATTTCGAGCGCCTGCGCGAGGCCGGCACCGACGATGCCTGGCTCGAGGTGTTCCGCCGCGACATGCAGAGCCTGCTGTTGGCCGAGCTGGATATCCGTTTTCAACCGATCGAAGGCCTGCTTGCAGCGCTTCGCACCCACTAACCGGGACGTCATGTTCAGAACCAGTCTTCACTACGTTGTTTTCCTGCTTGGCCTTGTGGCGGTGTGCTGGATCGGGGCGGGCTATGCCAGCACCAATCCGGTCGGTTTCGCTGTCGCCGCGCTGATCGCCGTCTGCTACCTCGCCGGTGGCCTCGAGCTGTATCGCTACCGGCAGGCGACCGCCTCGCTGGCGGCGGCCAGCGCCAGTGCGGGCGCCGCCAGCGCCGGGCTCGCCACCTGGTTGGGCCAGCTGCATCCCAGCCTGCGCAATGCCGTGCGCCTGCGCGTGGAAGGCGAGCGCGTCGCCCTGCCCGGCCCGGTGCTGACGCCGTACCTGGTCGGCCTGCTGGTGCTGCTGGGCATGCTCGGCACGCTGCTCGGCATGATGGCGACGCTGCGCGGCACCGGACTGGCGCTGGAAAGCGCGACCGACCTGCAGGCGATCCGCGGCTCGCTGGGTGCGCCGGTGGAAGGCCTTGCGGTCGCCTTCGGCACCTCGATTGCCGGTGTCGCCACCTCCGCCATGCTCGGCCTGCTCTCGGCCCTGTGCCGGCGTGAGCGCCTGGAGGCGGTGCAGCGGCTGGACGTGGAGATCGCGACCACCCTGCACACGCACTCTCAGTCCTGGCAGCGCAATGAAGCCTTCCGGCTGCTGCAGCAGCAGGCCGAGCTCATGCCCGCGCTGGTGGATCGGCTGCAGGCCATGACCACGGCGATCGAGCAGCAGAGCAGCGCCTCGGGCGAGCGGCTGCTGACCAACCAGCAGAACTTCCATGCCAAGGCCGACGAAGAATACGCGCGCCTGACCGCCGCGATCGAGCAGTCACTCAAGGACAGCGTCGCCGAAAGCGCACGCGCGGTTGGCGCGGCCTTGCAGCCGGTGATGGACACCACCCTGGCCGGCATCGCCCGCGCCAACGCCGCCATGCACGAGACGGTGACCGAGGCAGTACAGCGCCAGCTGGCCGGCCTGACCGAGGGCTTCGACGCCAGCCGCGTCGCGACCGCCGCGACCTGGCAGGCCGCACTGGACAGCCAGCAGCAGACCAACACCGCATTGACCGCCGACCTGCGCGTCGCGCTGGACGGATTCGCCGCGCAGCACGATCAACGCGCGCTTGGCCTGCTCGATGCGGTCTCCGCGAAGCTGGTCAGCACCGCTGACGGTTGGCAGGCGGCCCAGTCCGCACAGCAGCAGACCAATGAAGCCATGGCGACCGAGCTGCGCAATGCGCTGGCCACGTTCGCCGAGCAGCATGGCGAGCGGTCCGCCGCCTTGCTTGAGGCGGTCTCGGCCGAGCTCAACACGACCGCGACGCGCTGGCAGGATGCCCAGGCCGCGCAGCAGCAGACCCATGCTGCGCTGACTGCCGACCTGCGCAGCGCGCTGTCCAGCTTCACCGAAACACATGACGCCCAGGCCACGGGCCTGATCGACGCGGTCGGCAGCCGCATGGACGCCACCACCGCGCAGATTGCCGATGCTTGGCAGCAGGCGCTGGCCCGCCAGGAAGCCGCTGCGACCGCAGTGAGCGCGCGTCACCAGCACGCGCTGGATGCTGCCGCCGCGACGCTGCAGGCCCAGGCGGTGTCGCTCGGCGACGCTATGCAGCAGTCCCATGCCCAGCTCCAGGACGCCTTGGAAGCGCGCGATCAGCAGCGTCTGAACGCGTGGACCGAGGCCTTCACCGGCATGAGCGCCAGTCTCGGCGAGCGCTGGGAGCAGACCGGCGACAGCGTGGCCCGCCGCCAGCAGGACATCTGCGACACCCTCGCCCGCACCGCCAACGACATCACCCAGCAGGCACAGGCCCACGCCAGCGAGACGATCAGCGAGATCTCGCGCCTGGTCCAGGCGGCTTCGGAAGCGCCCAAGGCCGCGGCCGATGTGGTCGCCGAACTCCGCAGCAAACTGTCCGACAGCCTGGTCCGCGACACCGCCACGCTGGAAGAACGCAGCCGCCTGCTGGCGACCGTGGAGACCCTGCTGGATGCGGTCAACCACGCCGCCAACGAGCAGCGCGTCGCCGTGGATGCCCTGGTCTCGACCTCGGCCGAGCTGATGGACCGCGTTGGCACGCGCTTCACCGACCACATCGAAGCCGAGACCGGCAAACTCGGCAGCGTGGCCGCGCAGGTCACCGGCAGTGCGGTGGAAGTAGCGAGCCTGGCCGATGCGCTCGGCAGCGCCGTGCAGTCCTTCGGCACTGCCAGCGACGGCCTCAACGAGCGTCTGGCCCAGATCGCCGCCTCGCTGGATGGTTCGCTGGCCCGCAGTGACGAGCAGCTGGCCTATTACGTGGCCCAGGCGCGTGAGGTGATCGACCTCAGCGTGCTGTCGCAGAAGCAGATCATCGATGAACTGCAGCAGCTGGCGGGCCGCCGCAGCAGCAAGGCCGGGGCCGCCTCGGCATGAGCGACGAGATCGAAGTCGAGGCCGACGGAGGCGCGCCGATCTGGGCCGCCTTCGGCGACCTGATGTCGGTGCTGCTCGGTGCGTTCGTGCTGATCCTGGTCGGCGTGGTCGCGCTGCAGCTGGAGCTGACCAATCGCCTGGATGAAGAGGTCAAGCAGCGCCAGGCCGAAGTGCAGCGCCGCCAGACGCTGGAGCAGGCCTTGGCCGGCCCGCTCGCGGCCGGGCGTGTGACGCTGGTGGATGGCCGCATCGGCATCCGCGGCAATGTGCTGTTCGCGTTGAACTCGGATCAGCTGCAGCCGGAAGGTGCCGACGTCCTCAAGAGTCTGGCCGGGCCGTTGAAAGGCTACCTGGCCGCGCGCGAGGAAATCCTCATGGTCAGCGGCTTCACCGACGACCAGCAGGTGCGCGATGGCAACTGGCGCTTCGCGGACAACTGGGAACTCTCCGCCGAGCGTGCATTGACCGTGACCCGCACCCTGATCGCCGAAGGCGTGCCGTCGGATGCGGTGTTTGCCGCAGCGTTTGGCTCGGAGCAGCCGGTGAGTTCCAACGCCGACGAGGATGGACGCGCCAAGAACCGCCGCGTCGAAATCGCCCCGATCCCGAAACCCAAGGCGAGCAAGGCCGCGGATGCCCCGTAACCCTGTCGCAACCGCTGAGATTCTCGAGAACTGGCGAGCGGACAAGCTCGACGGGCTGGACCGCACGCGTTTTGCGATGATCGAGGCGTTGCATGCCCGCATGCAAGCGCATGACGGTGAGGTGCGGGCGCTGTTGCAACGGAAGCTGGATGCGTTGGTCGCGGGTTACGCCGAGCGGGTTGCCGAGGCGTCGGCATCGGTAGTGACCGCGCCGGGCCTGTCATCGGGACGCATCGGTCTGCAGGCGCTGGTCACGGAATTAACGGGGCAGCACGATGCTGCGTATCCGGATTTTCCGGTGCTGGGTGAGGTCCGGGCGACGTGGGCCAGGCTTCGCAATGCCAGCCAGCTCAAGCAATCGCTGGCCCAGATGCCCACCAATGGTGGGCCGTTGAACTCCGGTGTACTGGTCCATCGCGCCCTGACGCTGATGAAAGAGACCTCGCCCGGCTACCTGACGCATTTCATGGCGTACCTGGATGCGCTGTCGGGCATGGAGCACCTGCATCAGTGGGGCGTGCTGGTGGCGACGCCGAAAGTGGTGCCGCGGGGGGCGAAGCCGCGGCGGCCGCGTGCGGGAAAGGGAGCGGGCTGATCCAGGCGTTCCATCTGCGTGCCTTGATGGCCGCACGACATTGCCCCGAGCAACGCTGAGCCGAGGTCGCGCCAGCAAGGTATTGCCCGCTTTGAACAAACATGCCTGCGCGTTCGCCAGCCATCCCGCTCAGCAACGATGCCGCGACGCTCGGCGCATTGACGCTGAGGATGGCCAGGGGAGTCGGCTCTAACTGAATACGACAGGCCCAGAACTGGCCTCATCAGGCCTCTTGCCCCGGCCAAACTCGGGTGATAGCTTTGTAATTACAGCGTAATTATGAAGAGGCGGCAGATGGCTCGAGACTGGAACACGCTAGCGGATCGCCGCCAGGCAAGGCTGCAGCGGGCCGCCGATGCCGGGCTCGGGCGCTTGCTGCCCCATGCCGAGGTTCCCCGCCTGCTGCATACCGTGCTCGAACCCGGCGACCGGGTCTGCCTGGAAGGCAACAACCAGAAGCAGGCCGATTTCCTCGCCGAGTGCCTGGCCCAGCTCGATCCCGCGCAGGTCCACGGCCTGCACATGGTCCAATCCGTGCTCTCCCTGCCCTCGCACCTGGACGTCTTCGAGCGCGGCATCGCCCAGCGCCTGGACTTCTCCTTCTCGGGTCCGCAGAGCGGCCGGCTGGCCAATCTCGTCGCCGAGGGCCGGATCGAGATCGGGGCGATCCATACCTATCTCGAACTGTTCGGCCGCTACTTCATCGATCTCACCCCGCAGGTCGCACTGATCGCCGCCCAGGCCGCCGACCGTCACGGCAACCTCTATACCGGCCCGAATACCGAAGACACCCCCGTGATCGTCGAGGCCACCGCGTTCCGGGGCGGCATCGTGATCGCCCAGGTCAACGAGATCGTCGACACCCTCCCCCGCGTCGATATTCCGGCCGATTGGGTCAACTTCGTCACCGAGGCGCCGCGCCCGAACTACATCGAGCCGTTGTTCACCCGCGACCCGGCCCAGATCTCCGAGATCCAGGTGTTGATGGCGATGATGGCCATCAAGGGCATCTACGCCGAGTACGGCGTGCAGCGCCTCAACCACGGCATCGGTTTCGATACCGCGGCGATTGAGCTGCTGCTGCCCACGTATGCCGAATCACTGGGGCTGAAGGGCAAGATAGGCACGCACTGGGCACTCAATCCGCATCCGGCACTGATCCCGGCGATCGAATCAGGCTTCGTGCAGTCCGTGCATTCGTTCGGCTCGGAGCTGGGCATGGAGCCCTACATCGAAGCGCGCTCGGATGTGTTCTTCACCGGCAGCGACGGCAGCATGCGCTCCAACCGCGCGTTCTCGCAGACCGCCGGTCTGTACGCCTGCGACATGTTCATCGGCTCCACGCTGCAGATCGATCTGCAGGGCAACAGTTCCACCGCCACCCGTGATCGCATCGCCGGCTTCGGCGGCGCGCCCAACATGGGCTCGGATGCCCGCGGCCGCCGCCATGCCAGCCCGGCCTGGCTCAAGGCCGGCCAAGAGGCGGCGCTGCCCGGGCAGATGCCACGCGGGCGCAAGCTGGTCGTGCAGATGGTGGAAACCTTCCGCGAGCACATGGCGCCGGCCTTCGTCGACCGCCTCGATGCCTGGGAGCTGGCCGAGCGCGCGCAGATGCCGCTGCCGCCGGTGATGATCTACGGCGATGACGTCACCCACGTACTGACCGAAGAAGGCATCGCCAATCTGCTGCTGTGCCGCAGCCCGGAGGAACGCGAACAGGCGATCCGCGGCGTGGCGGGCTACACCGCGGTCGGCCTGGGCCGTGACCGCGCGATGGTCGAGAACCTGCGCGACCGCGGCATCATCCGCCGCCCGGAAGACCTCGGCATCCGCACCCGCGACGCCAGCCGAGACCTGCTTGCCGCGCGCTCGGTCAAGGATCTCGTGCGTTGGTCCGGTGGGTTGTACAACCCGCCCAAACGCTTCCGCAACTGGTAAGGGGCACGCCATGGAAACCCTGCATTATCGCTTCCCCGGACAGCAGGATCTCACCGAGCGCGACCATCACGCGCTGGTCGGCGTGGTCGCCTCGGGCAATCTGGAAGTGCTGATCGAACCCACCCCGCTGGACGGTGCGATGGAGATCGAGGTGATCACCTCGGCCACCGGCTTCGACACCATCTGGCAGGCCGTGCTGGCCGACTTTGCCGCGCGCCACCCGCTGCGCAACGTGCGGTTGTCGATCAACGATGCCGGCGCGACACCGGCGGTGGTCAGCCTGCGTCTGCAGCAGGCGCTGGAAACCCTGCAGGAAGGAGACGCCGCGTGAGCAGTCACAGCTTTTACGAGGCCGATGCCCGCGAGCGTATCAACGGACTGCTCGATGCCGGCAGCTTCAGCGAGTTCGTGGGCCCGGCCCGCCGCATCATCAGCCCACACCTGGCCCAGCTGGATCAGCCCGGTGCCTTCGATGACGGCATTGTGGTGGGCACGGGCAGCTTGAGCGGTCGTCATGTCCTGATCGCTGCGCAGCAGGGCCAGTTCATGGGGGGTGGCGTCGGCGAAGTGCACGGCGCCAAGCTCACCGGGCTGCTGGAGCGTGCCGTTGCGGTGCGCCCGGAGGCGGTGCTGCTGCTGCTCGACAGTGGCGGCGTGCGGCTGCATGAAGCCAACGCCGGCCTGGTCGCCATCTCCGAGATCATGCGGGCGGTGTTGGCCACCCGTGCCGCCGGGATTCCCGTGTTCGCCCTGATCGGCAGCGGCAACGGCGCCTTCGGTGGGATGGGCATCGTTGCCCGCTGCTGCACGGCGGTGGTGATGTCCGAAGAAGGCCGTCTCTCGCTGTCCGGCCCGGAAGTGATCGAGACCGTACGCGGCGTGGAAGAGTTCGACTCGCGCGACCGTGCCCTGGTGTGGCGCGTGACCGGCGGCAAACACCGCTATCTGATCGGCGACGCGGTGCAGTTGGTGCCGGATCGCATCGAGGCGTTTACCGAGGCGGCACTGTCACTCATCGACGCCCACACAGAGACCGAAGACCCGTTGCAGGCCCTCGATCAGGCACACGCCCAGCTGGGCGCGCGGCTGCAGGCCTATGGCGGCTGCCGCGATGGCCTGGAGGTCTGGACGCTGCAGGGCATCGCCGATGCCGGGCGGCTGCCCCTGCTGGACACCGCTGACTTCCTTGATGCCGTCAAGGATAGGAGCCTGCCATGGAACTGACGCCGCTGCTCGATGCCCTGTTCCCGCTCGGCCACGCGGTCACCCGCGAGGACGATGTACTGGGCGGTACCGCGACCACCGCCGCCGGCGACGTCACCGTCATCGGCACCGCCAACAAGCTGGAGGTGGGTGTCGATCACGCACTGGCGCTGGCCGCCACCGTGCTGGCCAGCACGCGCGCGCATCCGCAGCGACCGATCGTGATGCTCGTCGATACCGCCGGTCAGCGTTTGGCGCGCCGCGATGAAATGCTCGGCATCAACAGCTACTTCGCGCACCTGGCGCGTACGCTGGATCTGGCCCGCCGCCGCGGTGCGCCGCTGGTCAGCCTGGTCTACGGTGAATCCGTCAGTGGCGGTTTCCTGTCGTTCGGGCTGATGGCCGACCGCATCTATGCCCTGCCCGAAGCGCAGGTGCGCGTGATGGATCTGCGCGCGATGGCACGCGTCACCAAACAGCCGCTTGAGAAACTGCAGGCGCTGAGCCAGAGCTCGCCGGTGTTCGCGCCGGGCGTGGAGAACTACGTACGCATGGGCGCGGTGGAGGCCGTCTGGGAGGGCGATCTGGCGCAGGCCCTGGTCGATGCGCTCCACGCGCCTGTCTCCGGCGATCAGCGTCGCGCCCGTGGCGCCGAGCGTGGTGGCCGCCTGTTGGCGCGCGATGTCGCCGCTGCCGTGGCCGCAGGCGAGGCCTGAACCATGCGCCGTCACGACCTGGTCTGGCTCGCTCCGCAGGCACCGTGGCAGGTGCTGACCCCGGGCGCGGATGCGCGCCTGCGGGCGTGGGCCCAAGCGCGCCTGCCCTTTGTCGTGGCGCGACGCGATCCGGTCACTGATGGCGATCAGCTGCGGCTGGGCGTGCCGTTGCCCTTGGCCGAGCGGCGCCAGCGGCTGTCTCTGCGGGTCGAACGCATCCACGTGCAGCGCACCGCACCGCCGCCGTTGCTGGCCGAGGTCGCCGAAGCACTGTCCGCCCCCTGGCGCGATGCACTGCGCCCTTTGCTGGCCGACCTGCTCGAACCCACCCGACCGCCCCGCGTGTTCGGCAGCTTCGCCTGGCAGAGCCTGACCGGCCTGCCGTATCTGCACGCCGGCTCCGATCTGGACCTGCTCTGGGAGATCACCGATCACGCGCATGCCGCGGCGTCCACCGAACGCATGCGGCGCTGGGAACGCGAGCACGGCCTGCGCATCGATGGCGAGCTGCGCTTGCCCGCCGGGCGTTCCGTGAGCTGGCGCGAGTACACCGGCGATGCCGCCCGCCTCCTCGTCAAATCGGATGACGCCTGCTGGTTGTCCACACGCGATGCCCTGCTCACGCAGCCGGTGGCCGCATGAACGCCGTGCCCCGCCCCGCCCCGTTGCCACCTCCCTCCCCCACGGCGGCTGCGCATCGGCTGGCCCGGATGGCGATCACCAGCCTGCATGCCGAACTGGCCTGCGCCCCCAAACCCGGGCTGGTCACGCCATGGAGCCGCGGCAGCCACGATGACATGGACGCGGCCACCTTCCTGCGCAGCCTGTTCGCGCTGCGTGGCTACTTCGTGGCGGTCGCCGCCGCCGGTGCGCACAGCGCGGCGTTCGATGATCTGCGCATGCTCGGCATCGAGGCGGAAACGGCAATGCTGCGGGCGACGGGTGGCATCAACACCCATCGCGGCGCGATTTTCAGTCTCGGCCTGCTGGTCGCCGCGTCCGCGCGTCTGCGTCATGTCGTGCATGCTGCGCCTCAAGGCACTGCGGTCTGTCATGCGGTACGCGGGTACTGGGCGCCCGCGCTGCTCGCCGCACCGTTGAACAGCGCCAGCCCTGGCCAGCGCGCCCGCCAGCGGCATGGCGTGCCCGGTGTGCGCGAACAGGCGGCGCAGGGATTCCCGCTGCTGCGCGAGGTCGCCCTGCCCACCCTGCAGGCCACCCTGCGCGCCACCGCTGACCGACAGGCCGCGATGGTGCAGACACTGATGTCGCTCGTCGCGGTCACTACCGATCTCAACCTCCTGCATCGCGGCGGTGAACGCGGGCTGGCTTTTGCACAGCAGCAGGCACGTCGCTTCCTCGCCGAGGGCGGCGCGCTGGAATCCGGCTGGCGGGCACGGCTGGGGCCGGTGTGCGACGCATTCCAAGCACGTCGGCTCAGCCCGGGCGGCAGTGCCGATCTCCTGGCCTGCGCGTGGTTCCTGCACCTGCAGGAGCGCGCATGAGCCTGGTCCTGCTCTGTCCCGGTCAAGGCGGCCAGCATCCGGATATGTTCAAGCGGGTGCGCGGGAATCCGCAGGCGCAGCCGGTGCTCGATCTGGCCAGCGCGCTCCTCGGCGCACCGGTCGAACCATTGGCGGCCGACCCATCGCGCTTCCACAACGCAGTGGCCCAGCCGCTGGTCTGCGCCGCGGCGCTGGCACATTGGGCGGCGCTGCAGACGCAGCTGCCGCCCATCACCGCCGTCGCCGGCTACAGCGCCGGCGAGCTGGCCGCGCACGCGGTGGCGGGCAGCGTCGACACGGCCACCTGTCTGGCCCTGTCGCGCGAGCGTGCCCGGTTGATGGACGCTGCAGCGCCGGCCGACGCCGGCCTGCTGGCGGTGATCGGGCTGGACGAACGTCGCATCGCACGTCTGTGCGTGACGCACGGGGTGTTCCTGGCCATCGTCAATGGGCCCGACCACGTGGTCCTCGGCGGCCTGCGGCCTGCGCTGGAGGCCGTCGCCGCTGACGTGGCTGCCCACGGTGCCCGGACCGTCCCGCTGCCGGTGGACGTGCCCGCGCATACCCCGTTGCTGGCCGCAGCGGCGCAGGGCTTTGAGAAGCCGTTGCGCGCACTCCCACTGCACGCACCCCGGTTGCGCCTGCTGGCCGGCATCGATGGCCGCCTGGTCAGTGACGTCAGCCGTGTCGTGGCGACGTTGTCGGCGCAGATCGCCCAGCCGGTGCAATGGCAGGACGTGCTGCAGCAGGCGGTCGAGCGCGGTGGGCGCGTCTTCCTGGAGCTGGGCCCGGGCGCGGCGCTCAGCCGCCGGGTTCGCGACCTGCACCCGCAGCAGGAGGCGCGTTCCGTCGAGGATTTCCAGACGCTGGAGGGCGTCCTGGAGTGGGTGGACCGCGCATGCGCACGTGCATGAGGGTCCGCCGGTAACCGTTGCACCCCGTAACCCTCGATGGCGGGTCGCCATCATGCTGCACGCGTATCAAGTGTCTCGGGAGGGCGCATGAGTCCGCAAATCGCAACGATCATCGGCTTGGTGATCATGTTCATCGTGGCCACGGCCCTGCCCATCAACATGGGTGCCGTGGCATTCGCGCTGGCCTTCATCATCGGCGGCCTGTTCGTCGGGATAGAGGGCAAGGAGGTGTTGGCCGGCTTCCCGGGCGACCTGTTCCTGACCCTGGTCGGCATCACCTACCTGTTCGCCATCGCGCAGAAGAACGGCACCATCGATCTGCTCGTGCACTGGGCGGTCAAGGCGGTGCGCGGGCATATCGTCGCCATTCCGTGGGTGATGTTCGTCGTCACCGCGGTGCTGACCGCCTTCGGTGCGCTCGGCCCGGCCGCAGTGGCCATTATCGGCCCGGTCGCGCTGCGCTTTGCCAAGCAGTACAAGATCAACCCGCTGATGATGGGCCTGCTGGTGATCCACGGCGCGCAGGCAGGTGGCTTCTCGCCGATCAGCGTGTATGGCGGCATCACCAACCAGGTGGTGCAGAAAGCTGGCCTGGAAGTCACGGAAATGGCCGTGTTCCTGACCAGCCTGGGCTTCAACCTGCTGATGGGGATCATCTGCTTCTTCGCCTTTGGCGGGCTGGCCCTGATGCGTCGCGCACCAACCGCGACCGAGCCGTTGATCGCCGGCAGCCAGGCGTCCTCGCGCCAGTTTGCGATCGAAGGCCACGGCGCCCTGGTCTCGGCGGGCGGTGGCACGCTCTCCAATGATCCGGATGCGCTGGATGACGTGCGCATCAACCGCGAGCGCGTGTTCACCCTGATCGGCCTGCTCGGGCTGGGCATCGCGGCCCTGGTCTACAACCTCAACGTCGGCCTGGTCTCGATCACCGTCGCGGTGGTGCTGGCCCTGCTCTCGCCGAACTCGCAGAAGGGCGCGGTGGATGGCATCAGCTGGTCGACCGTGCTGCTGATCAGCGGCGTGGTTACCTACGTGGCCGTACTGCAGCAGGCCGGCGCGGTGGACTACATCGGCCATGGCGTGGGTGCGATCGGCATCCCGCTGCTGGGCGCGCTGCTGGTCTGCTACGTCGGTGGCATCGTCTCGGCGTTCGCCTCCTCGGCGGCGGTGCTGGGCGCCACGATTCCACTGGCGGTGCCGTTCCTGATGCAGGGGCATCTCAGCGCTGCCGGTGTGATCTGCGCACTGGCGATCTCCTCCACCGTGGTGGATGTCAGCCCGTTCTCGACCAACGGCGCACTGGTGGTTGCCTCGGCGGCGAAGGAAGAGCGCGAAGCCCTGTTCCGTCGCTTCCTGGTCTACAGCGGCCTGGTGGTGGCCTTCGGTCCGCTGCTGGCATGGCTGCTGTTCGTCGTGCCGGGCTGGATGTAAGCGCACGGCGGGTCTGCACCGGCAGGCCCGCCATGACCCGGTAGAATGCTGCACACCTTCCCATGAAGCCCTGCCATGCCCCTGGCCCCTGGTCCCCGCCTGTCCAAGAAACGCGTGCCGCTTTATGAAGAAGTGGCCGAGCGGCTGCGCCAGAAGATCTACGACTACGAGCTGCCACCGGGTGAATGGATCGACGAGCCGCTGCTCGCCGAAGAACTGGGCATCAGCCGCACCCCGCTGCGCGAGAGCCTGAAGCTACTGGCTGCTGAAGGCCTGGTGCAGCTCGATGCGGGCCGCGGCAGCCGGGTCACCCGGCTGACCCTGGAAGACCTCAACCAGCTTTTTCCGGTGATGGCGATGCTGGAAGGCCGCTGCGTGCATGAGGCGGTCAAGCGCATCGATGAAGCGGGCGTGGTCCAGCTGCAGGCGCTGCACGATGCCATGGAAGTCGCCGCGGCCGCGGGCGACCTGGCCGAGTACTACCGCAACAACTATCTGATCCACGAAAGCCTGCAGACCCATGCCGGCAACCCGTGGCTGATCCGCGTCACCCACGACCTGCACCGCATCCTGAAGATGCATCGCGGCCGGCAGTTGCTCACGCCGGGCCGCATGGCCCAGTCACTGGCCGAGCATCGCGCCCTGATGGCCTGCATCCGCAACCGCGATGCCGAAGCCGCCGAGCAGATGATGAACCGCCATCTGCTCAGTCAAGGCGAAGCACTCGCGGCCTATGTGGCCGCCGGTGGCCAGCTGAACGTGCCTGCGCCGCTGCCTCGCCAGGGCGGGATCTGAGCGCTCAGGCCAGCTCCACCGTCAGCCGCGTCAATGATTGCCCCAGCAGGTGAAGCCGGATCTGGTCCAGGCTGGTGAAGTAGCACGCCGTATCGGCGCCGGCCAAGCGGTAGATGCCGCGCTTGCCGCCCAACAGAACGAATTTTTCCTGGTCCACCAGGTACTGGGCGACCGGCGGCACACCCTGTGCCTTGAGCGCATCGATATCGATGGGTTCAAGGGCGTCCAGATCATGTAGTGCTGTGGTCATGGGAAAAGAAACTTCGCGACGGGAGTGCCAGCTTAGGTGGCGCGCACGCAGCAACGCGTGGAACGATCGTGAGGACGGTGCGAGTGTGCCCGGTGTTGCAGGCAGCTCACCGAACGCATCGTCGCCAACCGCGCGATGCACGTTGATGACCTTCGACTGCCATGCCGATCGGGCCAATGGCCGTGAAGGGCGCGTGGAGGCCTGCGAGACGCACTGCGCAGACCCAGCGCCTCGTGCCGGATACGACACCCCATCGTCGGAAACGCACATTGAACGCCTCCTGGTGTCGTGCAAGGCTGGATTCGTGGCTGCGCGCACCAGCTTCCACAGCACCGTCGGCGCCTTGCCGGTGCCGTTCTTGTGCGTGGATCGGGTGCGAGCGTACTTACATGAAAAACATCGCGGGTAAACGTCGGGTCGCGTTGCAGGCCAGCCTGCTGGCGACCATCCTCCTCGCTGCCGGGGCGCTGCTGCTCACGCTGTTCCCCGCCCACTCGGATCGGCAGCCGCCCTTCGTGCTGGCCGCCGGCCCGCAGTTGGGCGGCCCGTACGGGCTGGGCGGGCCTTCCTCGCTGGGCGGGGCACGCGCCTACGTGGAGGCGGTGGAGGCGCTCTCGGGCATCAAGATCCAGGTGGCCGGGGCCACCACCTTCAGCGACGCACTCGGCCTGCTTGCGCAGCAGGAGGTGGACGGGCTGGCGTTCGCGCTGCCGGGCACCACGGCACTGTTGCCCACGGCCACGGTGATTTCACCGGTCTTCTATGCCGGCGATTCGGTTCTGCTCACCCGCAGCAGCTCCCCCGTGCGGGCCCTGTCCGCCCTGGAGGGCAAGCGTGTCACGGTGATCGGCAACGGGGAGTACCACGGCTATCTTGCCGCTCACCACCCCGCGATCGAGGTGTTTCCACTGCCTGCCGCGGCAGACATGGTGGCCGCGGTGGACAGCGGCACCGTGGACGCGGCGCTGGGCATGGACGCCATCCTGATTCCGCTCGCACGCCGGGGCAACAGCACCACGCTGGCGGTGCATCCGGCCAGCGATGGCCCCTCCGTGCGAATCCGGGTCGCCTCCCATCCTGCGCGTGCCGCCGAGATGGACCGGGCCCATCAGGCGTTCCGCTCGTTGCCACTGGACACCCAGCAGGATCTGGTCGGCCGGTGGATGGATGCCCTGTATCGCTCGCCTCCCACTCTCCATGCCGTCCTCTCTTTCTATCGCACGCCGATCATCGTGCTGGTGCTGTCCATCCTTGGTGCGGCCTTCGTGATCATCCAGGCCTACCGCAATGCGCGGGCGACCGCGGCGCTGCAGGCCAGCACGGCGCGCATGTTGACCCTGGTCAATCACGAAGTGCGCAATGGCGTGGCCTCGGTCATTTCCGCCATCGACCTGATTGAATCCACCGTCCCCACCCCGGCCGCCGCGCCCGTGATCGCGTCCGCCCGCGCGGCCACCTCTTCCCTGCACCACACCCTGGCCAATGCGCTGGAATTCATGTTCCTGGATCGCCACAGCCATGCACCCGTGGAGTGGCAGCCCGGCGCGGCCACCGTACTGGCCGGCTGCCTGAGCGCATCCCGGCCGGTGGCCGCGGCCAAGGGCACCGCCCTGCTGTTCGATCTCGACCAGCCGGTGCTGGAGCACGCGAGCTGCGACACCCGCGCCCTGCGCCACATCGCCAGCAATCTGATTTCCAACGCCGTGAAGTTCTGCGATGCCGGAACCGTGTCGGTGCGCCTGAGATTCGAGGCAGGCGTAGGCGAGCGCGGCCGGATGGTGCTGCGTGTGAGCGATACCGGCGAAGGCATCAGCGCCGAAGATCTGAACGACATCTTCGGCGCCTTCAGCACCACCCGTGACGGCCGGCAGCGCGGCGGGACCGGGCTGGGGCTGTCCCTGTGCCGCCGCATCGCCACGGCGCAGGGCGGGCAGATCACCGTGCGCAGCCAACCGGGCGTGGGGTCCACCTTCACCGCCACCCTGCCCGCGCAGCGGCGCACGGAGCAGGCGCCGGCCCTGCCCGGCCACCTGTCCGCCCACAACGACCGGCCCGCGCGCGCCCTGGTCATCGAAGACCAGCCACTGATCGCCGACGTCATCAGCCACCGGCTGCGCGAGCGCGGGTTCGAGGTGCGCTGCGCCACCAGTCGCCATGAGGCACTGCAGCAACTGGCGCAGGCCGGCCCCTTCGACCTGATCACCCTGGACGATGCACTGCCGGATGCCAGCGGCCTGGAAACAATCGAGGCGATCCGCGCCCTGGAGCGGACGCGCGCGTGGCTGGGCGCCCGAGTGGTCTCGATCTCGGCATCACCCGACGTCACCCGTCCACCCCGCTACCGGGCCGCGGGCATCGCAGCGACGTTGTGCAAGCCCATCGACTGGCCTGCGTTCGATGTGGCCACGCACTGCACGGCCATGAATCCGGCCAGGGCCCTGCGGCCGGCGGCGGCGACGCCGTTGGATGTGCTGGCGGTGTATCGCACGCAGATCCCCCGGGATATTGCCGCACTGCGCGAGGCCATCGTGGCCCACGAATGGCGGCGGGCGCTGGCGATGAGCCACCGCATCCGCGGGGCGGCCTCGATGGTCGGGGATGCGGCCACGCTGGTCACGCTGGACCAGATCGACGGCTGCCTGAAGCACCATGCCATCAACGGCGACCCGGGCGCAGCGGACCTGGACGAGATGGACCGCCTGCTGGCGCAGATGGACCCAGGCGCCTGAGCCCACGGCGGCGTGGCACCTGCCGGCCCCGGGGCCGCACGACACGACACAAAAAGAAACTCCCCGGTCCGCAATGACGGACCGGGGAGTGCCGGTGTTTCGCTGCAAAGGGCCGGGAGGATTACCAGCCGATGCCTACACCCAGGCCCACGCTCTGCTCACCGCTGTTGGTGAACGCCCCGTTGAGGCTGAAGGTGGCCGAGCCACGCTCGTTGAGCACCCGCTGATAGCCGACGGCCAGTGCCGACTCGCCCTCGCTGTAGCCCACGCCAGCGCCCAGGCGGTTGTACGTCGCCAGGCCCGCCGTGTTCATCGCCATCGCGCTCTGCGCACTGCTCATCGCCGCCATGCGGTTGAAGCGCTTGTCCATCTTGTCCAGGCGGCGTTCGAAATTGCTGATCGCCCCATCGGTGTACTCGTTGGCGCGGGCCAGCATCTTCTCCAGATCGGCGGTGTTCACCTGCGGAGTCGGCGCCGGCGCGTCGGCCGGCGCAGGCGAGCCACCGCCATCAGCACTGGCGATGCCGCCACCGGCACGGCCTGCGGAAGCCGCCGCCGGTTCACCCGATGCGCCGGCAGGGCCCTCGGCCTCCGGCGCGACCGGCGCGGTGGGTGCACTGGCCGACGCCAGCGCCCTGCCCTCCGGCGTGGCATCAACGCGCTGTTCCAGCCCATCGATGCGACCGTCCAGGCGCTGCTCCATGGCATGCAGTTGACCGCCGTTGACCGCATCGCGGCTGCCCGGGGCAATCAGGCCGTTGGCCACATTGCCCAGGACCATTCCGTTGGCGCCGGCGAGGTTGAGCTGGCCCAGACCATCGCTGCGGGTGGCGGGGCTGTCCTGGAACACCGAGCGCAGTTGGTTTTCGATCAGATCGGCCCGATTCTTTCCAGCTACGACAGCACCATCGAGAACATTGAGGGCGTCTTCAACGTTGTTCTGGCTTCCGCCCTGTATTTTGTACGTAGGAAGGATAATGTTTCCGCCCGGGTCAATGCCCGCACCCCCTCCCAGTGCAGCCAATGAGTCTCCGAGCTGCCCAACAGTGACGGCGTCTTCAGCCCCGCGCCCCCGAGCCAGATTGACGATTCGTCGTTTCCTAGTCAGGTTTCCAACAGAAACCACATTCTCTTCGGTCGCCGTCGATGAAGCCCCCAATGCAACTGAATACTCTGCACCCGACTCAATTCTTGCAAATCCGCCGAGCGCCACGCCTTCATTGCTATGAACCGATGACCCGGTACCCAGAGCAAACCCATTTTCCGCGGAGCTATCGACGAACGACGCGCGCCCTAAGGCGACCGATCCCTTTCCTCGAGCTCTGGAGAAAGCTCCTATGGCAGTTGCTCCATCAGTGCCTTCACCAGCCTCAGCGCCATCCCCAATGGCTACTGAGAACTCTCCTGCCTTGGCGTCAATACTTTCGTCATCGTACCCAATAGCTATGTACCTAGCTGTTCCTTCAACCTGTGACAGACGCTGATTGGTAGCGAACAACTGCCCACCGTTCACAGCATCGGTACTCCCCGCCGAACTGATATCGCCCGCCGCAACGCCCCGTACCTTGCCGCCGTCCATATCGACCGAACCGTCGGCTGCGTAGCGGACCACGCCTTCCAGGTCGGGATCGAAGTTGTCAAACTCGGTACGCAGGTCATCCAGATCCCGCCGGTTGTCGGCGATACGCGCCTCGTGGCCAGCCAGCTCGGTGGCATGGCTGGCCAGCAGAGACTGATTGGCGGTGACCTTCTGGTCGACGCCAAACAGCTGCCTGCCCGTCACCGCCTCGGTGCTGCTGGTGTTGAGCGCTGCGTCAGCCACGCCCGTCAGCTTGCGATTGGCGTTTGATTTGTTGCGCACGTCCAGCACCGTACCGGTGTTTTCACCACCGAGGCGCACGTTGCCCGTGGCCGATACCTGGCTGACCAATCCACCGAGCACATCCGCTTTGGCCAGCGCATTGTCGGCGGTCGTCTTGGCAGCATTGGCCGTAATCTGCGCGCTGGTGGCCGTGGTCCGGACCGAAGCCACTTCCACATTCGTCGCATTGAGCTGCTTGCCGGTCACGGCCTCGGCGCTGCTGGCGCTGAGCGTTGCGTCAGCCACGCCTGTCACCTTGCGACTGGCGTTGGACTTGTTACGCACGTCCAGCACCGCCCCCGTATTTTCGCCGCCCAGGCGTACATTTCCCGTGACCGACACCTGGCTGACCAATCCACCGAGCACGTCCGCTTTGCTCAGCGCGCTATCGGCGGTTGTCTTGGCAGCGTTGGCCGTCGTCTGCGCGCTGGTGGCCGTGGTGCGAACCGAAGCCACTTCCACGTTCGTCGCATTGAGCTGCTTGCCGCTCACCGCTTCGGTGCTGCTGGCGCTGAGCGCTGCGTCAGCCACGCCTGTCACCTTGCGACTGGCGTTGGACTTGTTACGCACGTCCAGCACCGCCCCCGTATTTTCGCCGCCCAGGCGTACATTTCCCGTGGCCGACACCTGGCTCACCAGGCCGCCGAGCACATTCGCCTTGGTCAGTGCGCTATCCGCGGCCGTCCTGGCAGCCGTAGCCGCCGTCTGCGCGCTGGTGGCGGTGGTGCGCACCGACGCCACTTCCACGTTGGTGGCGTTGAGCTGTTTGCCGGTCACCGCCTCCGTGCTGCTGGTGTTAAGCGCACCATCGGCCACGTTGACGATCTTTCGCTTGACCGTAGTGCTGCCCACCGAGACCTGGTTCGCCGCCGTGCTCTGGGAGCCACTTCCCAGCGCCACGCTGCCGGTATGCGCAGCAACCGCACGGTCCCCCAGCGCCACGGCGCTTCCTGCACTCGCCTTTGCCAGATTACCCAAGGCTACCGCGTAAGTGCCCGAAGCAGATGCTTCACGGCCTACCGCAGTCGCCTGGCCTGCGGTGGCGCTGGCGTTGTGGCCCACCGCAGTAGAGTGAATGGAGGCTGCGCTGGCATCATTGCCCAACGCCACCGCACGGTCGCCAATGGCGCTGGCACGCAAGCCAGCAGCCAGAGCGCCGTTACCACTGCGGCTGCGCGCGCCGATGGCGATCGAACCACCGGCAGTGCTCTTGTCGCCATTGACGTCTACGCCGGCGCGTGCGTCAGCGCCCAATGCGACGCTGTTGGCGTTGTATGCCTTCGCGCTGGATCCTACTGCCATGCTGGCGGTTGTTCCACTTCCCTCTGCGGCAGCTGATTGGCCAATGGCAACGGCCGCAGCGTTGAGTCTCGCAGTGGCGGCCTCGATCTGTTGGTTGGTGGCAAAGAGCTGCTGACCGGTTACCGCATCGGTGCTGGATGTACTCAGGGTACCGTTACGGATGCCGTTGAGGTAACGGACCGCACCGTTGCGGTTCTTGAAGTTCACCGCTGAGCCCGTGTTCTCCTTGCCAACACGCAACTCGCTGGCCGCCGAAGTCTGCGTCACCATGTTGCCGACCGCGTCGATGCGCATGTTGGTCGCGTACAACTGTTTCCCCGTGACCGCATCGGTGCTTGCGCTCGTCAGTCGAGCGTCGGCGACGTTGACGATGCGACGTCTGTTACCGGAGCTTCCGACAGAAACCGAGTTGGACTCGGTCGCTTCGGAGTTGACTCCGATCGCCACGGATCCCACCGCCGTCGCCTTTGCGGCGTGCCCCAGCGCGACACCGTTGTAGTCCGCTTTTGCGTTGCCACCCAGCGCGACCGCACCGGTATAGCCAGCCGACCCCGCAGAGGCGTTGCCACCGATGGCGATGCGTGAGCTGCCGGCCGCGGAGGCCACGGTATCTGCGCCGCTGCCGATTGCAATGGAATTCAACGAGGAAGCTTTGGCGTCATGGCCGAGCGCGACAGCACCGATGCCTTGTGCGTTGGCGAAAGTGCCAAGGGCCACCGAATAGCCCCCAGTATCGGCAGCCGCGCTGTAGCCCACCGCTACGCTATGCGTGCCTCGGGCTTCCGCGCTCTTGCCAACCGCCACGCTGTTGGCCCCGGCAGCTTCAGCTGCGTTGCCCACAGCCACGGTGTTCTGACCAAGAGCCTGGGTCCGGATGCCGACCGCCAGGGACTCAGTGCCGCTTGCGCGGGCCTCAGGCCCGACCGCCATGCTCTCGGCACCCGACGTGACGTTCCAGTCGGCCGCGGTGGTGTAGGCCACGACATCGCGCCGGAGCACGCGAAGTGCCTTCGTGTCGATTGCATTGCTTGCAGCATCGGCAAAAATCGAGTGAAGCGCATGAGGTGAATGGTCGTGCCACCAGGCAGTGTCTTGTTCCGTGTGATCCTGCGCGGAAGCCACCAGAGGCATGAGCAAGGCAAAGGCGTAATGCCTATTCAGGCGGCGCGCGCCGGCGCTCCCAGCGCAACCATGCGCCAGCTCGCTAACAACCACCCAGCGCTGCCGAGTTCGATTCCATAAACGTCTATAGATGCGGTTCATGTGTATTCCTTTAGTTGATGAAGTGGCACAGCGCTTTCCCACCCGGGGAATGGATCAGATTTCGGACGGGGTAATGGTCTGCATGTGTTCGCGGTATCCATCCCGGGTCAGGCGATAGCGCAGCTGCACGGTGTTTCCCGGCGTGACGGTGAAGGGCAACGCGAGCGAGCTGCCCGGATACAGGCTGCGTGACAGGTCGTGAGCGGTGCAGCGGCTGCCCTCGCAATCGGCAATGCTGGTGATGCCCAGGCGCAACGTGCCGTCGTTGTAAAGCACATCGCCCTGCACCCGGGGTCGCACCGTGCCCTCTGCCGGCAGCACATTGACCAGCGCACCCCAGACCAGATTCACACCGATACTGGCCTGCGCACCGTCACCGCCCTCGATGCTGGTTTCCTCGGGCCCACGCACCCCTTCGAAGTAGACGCGGTAGGCTGTCTCGGCCTCCACCGGCTGCAGCGGAATCAACCGGATCAAGCGGTTGCCGCCGCCCGCCAGGGCGAATTTCCCGGGTGTGATGGCGATGGCCGCCTCGCCCGGCTCGACCTCCACCTCGTGCTCCTGGTCGCTGGCCGGATCTACGATGCGCCGCAGCGAGGCCTGGATGTACTGCGGTTGGGTGGATTGTGAATAGATGCGCATCTGTGTGCTGCGCTTGCCATCCACCGAGGCGCGCATCGGATGCACGGTGAGATTGGCCTGGGCTGGCAACGCCAGCAGCAGCGTCAACGGAATGAGGCAGGCGGCGAGTCGTTTCATGCGGCTTCCTGGGGGGATCAGGGGGTGGTGGTGGGCACACGCAGCTCCACCTGCAGCTCGCCGAAGTAAGTGCCGGCCTGCTGGGTGGAAATGGGAACGCGGGGAATATCGAAGGTGATCGGGGTGGGCACGCAGAACACCGGCTGGCTCATGCCCGGCAGCAACACCAGGCGCAGCTGGGCGCTGTCGATGCCGTGCAGTTGCTGCTCCACGCCGTTGGGCATCCGGACCGTCGCGCCGCTATGGGCGAGGCTGACGGTGTAGTCCAGGCGTCGTGTGTCCTCGGTACCGCCGTCGGTGTGCCAGAGTGAGTAGCCGCTAGGGCCCGGAGGATGCCCGCCACGATCGCGAACCGTCACGCCGAGATACTGCGCCTGTGAACCGAGACCGTCGTACAGGCACATCTCCAGCACCGTGCGTCCACCCACGGTCTGCCCGATGGGATCATAGGCAGCGTTGAGCTGTACCAGCGGACTAACGTTGTGAAATGCGGGGAAGTAGATCGAGACGGCGTTTCGATCAGTGATAGTGAAGTCGAAGTTAAAGCGATAGGTCGCGACTGAACCCCCATCAGGTTCGTCATGCAAGGTCATCACTAAAACGGCGTCCCAGTGACCAGCCACCAGCCGAGAAAGCTCGTTCTCCGGCAAGACCAAACCAACGCGTGTTCCAACTGTGGGGTCGCCCCCGCAGGCATCTCCCACTGCTATCCAAGGCGGACGAATGGGTGAAAGCCAGTACGTTCCGCATACACGCGTATCCATCGCGCGATTAATCCACCCGCGCACGCTTATGTTCGTGGTCATGCCCGAGCGCCGTTCCCGCGCTTGAACGGAGATGAGCCCTGCGCCGTCGCCAATGGCGGATATCCCGCTTGTAGGGCACGCACCCGTGGCGGAGTCGCTGGACGACGCGCATGTGAGATGAAGTTGTCCGTACTTCAGTGACCTATCCACGCTGTAACCGAGAACGAATTCCGGAAGCCAGATCGACATGTCCCCAGGCATCGCCGAGCGATCCCACGTCATCACGATGTTCTGCGTGGCACTCACCGGATGGGTTTCCGGCGGCCGCTGCCCCCACGCCTTCGGCATCACCAGCAGCAACGCCAGCACCAGCATCACCGCCCATACGCCACGCCGGTTCATGGCGTACCTCCAGCGGCGGCGGTCTGCGGCACGGCGGCGATCAGCGCCTGTTCCTGCAGCAGGCGGGTGACCCGTGCCTGCTGGCGGATATCGGCGGGCAGCTGGGCCACGCTCAATGGCGCGCACTCCACCTGGCCCACCAGCATCACGACATTGCGGCGCTCGCGAACCTCCAGCGGGCACTGCAGCAGGCTGTCGTCCTGCAGCAGGTACAGCGTGCGTTCGCGGCGCGGGAAATCGGCGACGAAGCCGCCGTTGGCGCCGGTACCGGGCACCGGCGCGTTGAGGATGCGGGCGCCGCGCAGTGGCGCGCCGGCGATGTCGCGGGCGCTGCCGATGAAGGTGTAGGTCACCTCGATCGGTACCGGCACCTGCACCAGCCGGCCGGGAGAGAGGAACAACGGCCGTGCGCCGCCCACCCCGGTCACGCGGATGGCGGCATCGCTGGTCAGCGCGCTGGCATCCTGCACTTCGGCACGGTGGGTCTGGTAGGCCGGCAGCGGCAGCAGGCGGCGCTCGCCCAGCGCCAGGCGCTGCCGGCGCAATCCGCCCACCTGCAGCTCGGCGGCCACGCCGGTCAGTTCCAGGTCGTCGGTGTCATCCACCTGTACGGCCAGGCCGGCCTCGGCGCCCAGGCCGCCGCCCCAGTAGAAGCCACGGCGGCCCAGCGCCAGCCCGGAGCTGTGCGTGGCGCTGTAGGCCATCTCGTTGCCGCCGCGCTGCTGGTAGTGCGCCAAGGTGGCGCCGGTGTGGCCGATGCTGTTCTGCAGCTGGGCACTGAGCGCGGCGCTGTAGCGGTCGTTGTTGTTGCCGCGCACATCCAGCGAGGCCTCACGGTATTGCGTATCCACTTCCTGGCGCACGGTCTGGCCGGCGCTGTAGTTGATGTCCGGCCGCAGGTGCTGCGGCTGCCGGTAGTCGATGCCATAGCGGCGTTGCGAACTACCCCGGTTGCCGCGTTGCAGCCGGGTCAGGCTGACGTTGAGGTAGATGCCGCGGTCGCGACCGACACGCAGGCTGCTGCGCGTATCCTGCTGCCACAGGCCGAGCCGGGTGGACACGCTGAACTCCTGCCAGCGCTGCACGCGGCTGTAGCTGGCCTGCCAGGTGCGGCTGAGCTGCGGCTCGCGCGTGTAGCGCTGCTGCCACGGGGGCAGCAGCGGGTCGAGCCCGGCCATCGGATCGTCGATGTCGCCCGGCAGCAGCGAGCCACGGCTCCAGGTCTGGCGGCGGGTATAGGCCATGTAGGCGCTGCCACCGGCAACCGGCAGCGCAACCGATGCGCTCAGCGAATCGGCGCAGCCCAGGCGGTCGCGCGCATCATCCTCGAACACACAGGCCTTGCCGCGTACCCGCTGCTGATAGAGATTCCACGAGGCGTGGCGGCGATAGGACACCTGATGCTGCTGGCCGCTGCTGCCATCACTGCCCAGCAGGCCGCTGAAGGTGGCACGGATATCCTGGGTGTCGAAGGCATGGCGCAGGTCCACACGCAGTTCGCCATAGCTGAAGCCGCCGAGGTCGGCGACGCCCGCGGTGACCGCCGTGGCGCGGCCCAGTGGCACGCGCAGGCCGGCCATGGCGGCCATCTCGCCGTCGAAGCGGTCGCTGCGGCGCTCGTTGCGGCGGCCGCCCTGCAGGAACCACTGCACGCTGCTGTCGGTCCAGTCGCCGCCCTTATCGAACGGCGCGTCCTCGCTGCGCACCAGCTGGCCATCTTCGTAGACGCGCAGGGTGACGGTGTAGTTGCCGAACGGGAACCGGCGGGTGTCGAGCTGGTTGATGCCGGCCGGCAGGTAAAAGGTCTGCAGCAGGCGCTCGCCATCGAAGGCGTCCACCCGTGCATCGCGCGCCAGCAGCACGGTCAGTGGCAGCGCCTGCACGGCGGCATCGGCATCCACGTAGGCCTGGGTGGTACCCACGCGCAGGCCGGCGAAGCGATCCATCGGCAGCATGCTGAAACTGAAAGTGCCGCCCTGCGGGCTGGACAGGTTCCGGCGGTCCATGCGCCCGGCCTGCAGATAATGCTGCTGGCCCAGGTCATGGCGGTAATAGGCGCTGTCGAACTGGAAATCATCGTGGCGGCGGCCACCGCGGTACTGCTGGCTGTTGAAGTTCCAGTCCACGGCAATGTGGCCACGCTGCAGCACGCCCAGCGCACCCGCGCCTTGGGCGGTCAGTGCCTGGTAGCCGCGGCCGCCACTGAAATTGAGGGTCTGCTGGTGCAGGAACGCGTTCTCGGCGTTGGTGCTGACCTGATGGAAGCGCTCGGCGGCCGGCTCGGCCGCGATCCACTGGCGGGCGACGAACAGGCGCACGGCGCCCTCGCCTTCGTCATACAGGGCACGCACGGTGTTGGAGTCCTCGGGGGGATCGAGATAGCCACAGCCCGCACTGCCCCCGCCATAGCGGCAGGCGAGATGGCTGTTGCGCGGCAACGGCTGCGACAGCGCGGGCAGCAACGCCGCCTGCGCCTCGGGGGAAAGCTCCAGCGCCTGCAGCACCTGTGCCGGATCCTCCAGCTGCACGTGCTCCAGGGTCACGCGCACGGGCGACAGTCCGGCTGAAAGGCCGAACAGACGTACGTCGAGTTGTTCGATCTGGCCTTCGGCCAGTTCCTCGAAACCGACTGGAACGCCACGTGCCGTGGCCAGCGGGGTGGCCAATGACAAGGCAAGCGCGATCGCCAGCCGGGTGATGGCGGGTGCGTGAGCTTTCATGGGGGTTACTACCTGAAGCGGCCGGCCCGGGTGCCGGGCCGGCGCAGGGTGTTACGGGGTGCCGGTCTTCTGCACCATGGCGATGCTGACAATGCCCTCGTACTCGCCTGCCACGGTGATCGGCGCACGGGTGGCCTGGCCGATCTGCAGATCCATCACCACCGAGGCCCCCGGCAGCGCGCCGTCGTAGATATCCGAGGCGAGGAAGTCCTGTGCGGCAACCGTCAGGCGCTTCTTGTTGAGGCTGACTGCCAGCGGGATGGGCGTGCCGCCGCCGCTCCGCAGCACCAGCGACGGATCCGCGGTCAGGCGGACTGCGATGTCCTTGTCTTCATCGTTGGTGTAAATACGCACACGTTCGGTGTGGGCGTTCAAGCCCTGCCCCGGAATATGGGCAAGGGTGATCAGGTCCGGCAAGGCGCTGCCGTCAGCCTTCATCAGCGCCAGCGTGGTGTCCACATTGGTGTAGACCTTGATGTGGGATTCGGCGGCGTTGGCCGACAGCGAGACGGTGGCCAGCGCGGCGGCCAGGGACAGCTTCCTGAGCAGAGTCATTGCGATCTTTCCTTGCGTAATAAGTAATGAGACTGACCGCAGGCAAGGGAGGCCGAACGTCGGCGCCTGCGGACAGGACGCAACAGTAAAGATGCAAGCTGCGTTGCACCATGCAACAACTTGACAAAAATGGAATGCGTGCAGCATTGGACGATCGACTGGAAAAATGGGTGCAACCGCGTGCGCCGATCGCCCGCAGATCGACAGTGTCGCCGGGTCTCATCATCGGCATTCCGGATGCACACCTGCTGCCACAACAGCGGCTCACTGCCCGCCGGGAGACAATCCAATGGACTTTGCGTAGTCGAGCAGCTCATAGTCCGAGCGCAGGCCCAGCCGACGCATCGCCGCGCCTTTCTGGCGGCTGATGGTACTGATCGTTCGCCGGTGCACATCGGCGATTTCCTTGACACTCAGCCCGTGCGCGAGCAGCCGGATGACTTCGCTCTCGCGCGAGCTGGGCCCGGTGCGGTTGCGACCGGAGCGCAAGCGTTGGGCAAGATCGCCGGAGAAATAGCTACGGCCGCCGAGGACGCAGTCCACTGCGGCCAGCAGGTCGGACAGGCCGCCGGTTTTCTCCAGGATGCCCTCCACGCCCAGCCGCACCACCGCTCGAAGCACCTGCAGGTTGGCGAAGGAGGTGACGACGATCAAGCGCACATGGCCGTGATCACGGCGGATGCTCTCCAGCATGCGCACGCCATCGGGGCGACCACCCCACGGCATGGACAGGTCGGTGATGACCAGGTCGCACGTCTTTTCCGCCAGCAGGGCTTCGAGTTGCCCGGGATCCGCTGCTTCGCCGATGACCCGTACCCCGGGGTGCCGGGCGAGCAGGCACTGGAGGCCCACGCGTACCACTGGATGATCGTCCGCAATCAGTATGTTTTTCATGCAAGAGCCCGTGAATTGAAGTTACACGCGCACGGCGCATGGCCTCGCCACACTGGGCGATGACGAATACGTTCTGAAACTCTCGCTCAACGGCCTGCCGGCAGGAACGCGGCAGGCCGTTGTGATTGTTTCGGGTGAACCTTAGGCGAAGCGCTGCACCCCAAACTATGAATCAACTTGCATAAACGTGAATCTGCGGCGTAGTTCCGTTCTGGCCGCCGTTCAACCGCGCAGCGTTGCGCCACCGTCGACGTAGAGATCGCTCATCGCGATATGACCGGCCTGGTCGGAGAGAAGAAACATGACCCCGTACACGATGTCATTCGGGCGAGCGATTTTCTGCAGGGGAATGCCTACCTTGTATGTTTCCAAACTCCCTTCAATCACGCGCTGCTCGCCCTCGGGTCCGGCCCACATCCCGGTCTGCATCGGGGTCAGGGTTGAGCCGGGCGCCACGATGTTGCAGCGGATGCCGAGCGGTGCCAGTTCCAGGCCGAGGCAACGGGTAAACATGGTCGCGGCCGCTTTGGATGCGGCATAGGCGGCCATGCCGTGCCGGGGTACGCCCGCGGCATTGGAGCTGACCGTGACGATGGCGCCTTTCCGCCGCGGCGACATCACCCGTGCGACGGCACGCGAGACGTGGAACACGCCATCGGTATTGACCGCGAAGACGCGGCGCCATTGCGCGTCATCCGTCTCCACGACCGTACCGGTCTGCAGGACACCGGCCACATTGATGGCAAAGCCGATCGCACCGATCCTGGCTTCGATCCAGGTAACCAGTGCCTCCACCGCAACTGGATCACTCACGTCGAGCGCGCAGGCGTGGATGCGCGGCTGCCCTGCCCGCGCGGCGAACACGGGGGCCTCAAGATCCGTCGCGATCACGGTGCAGCCGCTGTCGTGAAGGTGCTCGGCCAGTGCCGCGCCAATGCCGCCGCCCGCGCCAGTGACCAAGGCGATGGTGCCGTCGAATCCGGTGAGTTTCATGCGGGTGTCCTGATCGTTTCAGAGCGCTGAAGCTGCGCATCGAGCCATGGCGCGATCTGCGCCACGGCATCGCGGCCGGTGAGTTCAGCGTGCAGGAAAGGAAGTTCAATCGCTTCGACGCTGGCGGCATGCGCCTGCCACAGGGCCGATTGCAGCTGCGGGCGGTCGAGATGGTCGCGGCCGGCACGGACGTGCAGCAGCGGACCGTCGTAACGTGTGTGGTGATGGGCGCGGATCAGCCGGTTGGTGCCGGTGACCGCACGCACCACGCCATCGAGGACCACATCGGGGAGGTTGCCCAGCGCGCTGTCGCCCCGGCGCAGGAACGCCAGGATCCGCTCACGGCTGTCCAGCTCGGGATGCGCCTCCGGGTCATGGCCGGCGATGGCCAGCAGGGCGCGCAGCGCGGCGATCGGGTCCGGCTCGGGTTCGGCACGCCAGCACTCGCTGGGATAGGCATCCAGCAGCGCCAGTACCCCGACCTCGTGGCCGAGCGCGCGCAGGTGCACCGCCATCGCCTGGGCAAGGATGCCGCCGACCGACCAGCCAAGCAGATGCACCGGGCCGGGCCGGCCCAGCGCGAGGATGCGCTCGGCATAGCTGGCCGCCAGTGCCTCGATGCTGGCCGGCAGTGGCTGGGCAGGATCAAGCACGGGCGACTGCAGGCCCTGCACCTCGCGGGCCGGGGCGAGCGCCCGGGCCAGGTCACGATAATTCCAGGCGATACCACCGGCCGGGTGGATCACGAACAGCGGCGCCAGCGCCGGGTCACCCGCGGCCAGCTGGATCATCGGCGCCAGCCCGTGATCGGTAGCCGCTGGCGGTGCGTCGATACGGGCGGCCAGCGCCGCAACCGTGGGGGCAGCGAACACCGCGCCGAGGCCTAGATCGCAGCGCCAGCGCTGCTGGATCGCCAGCAGCAGGTGCACGGCGCCGAGCGAGTCACCGCCCAGGGCGAAAAAGTCGGCGTCGGCACCGACCGCCCTGCCCAGCCCCAGGGTCTCGGCGAACAGCTGCGCCAGCGCCTGTTCGGTGCCGGTGCGCGGCGCCACACCCTCGGATACACGCTGCGCCGGGGCGGGCAGCGCGGCACGATCCAGCTTGCCGTTGGCGGTGACCGGCCAGTGCTCCAGTACAACGAATGCGCTGGGCACCATGTAATCCGGCAGGCGGGTGGCCAGGTGGGTGCGCAGCTCATCCGCCTGCGGGCTGCCCGCATTGAGGTAGGCCACCAGCCGCGGCTCGCCGGGGCGATCTTCGCGCAGCAGGACGTCGGCCCGGCTGACGCCGGGTGCCGTGCGCAGGGCGGCGTCGATCTCGCCAAGTTCGATGCGCAGGCCGCGCAGCTTGATCTGATGATCGTTGCGACCGAGGTATTCCACCGCCCCATCCTCACGCCAGCGCGCCACATCGCCGGTGCGATACAGGCGGTTGCCGGGCACGAAGGGATCGGCCAGGAAGCGCTCGGCGGTGAGGTCGTCGCGGCCGAGGTAGCCGCGCGCCAGCTGCACGCCGCCCAGGTACAGATCTCCTGCGACACCGGGTGGCAGCGGCTGCATCCGCGCATCAAGTACGTACAGCTGCGTATTCCAGACCGGGAAACCGATCGGCACGGGCTGGGAGGCGTCGTCGCGGTTGGCCGGCCACCAGCTCACATCCACGGCAGCTTCGGTCGGCCCATACAGATTGTGCAGCTCGGCCTGGATCGTGGCATGGAAGCGGTCGCGCAAGGCGGCATCCAGCGCTTCGCCACTGGTGAAGACCCGGCGCAGTTGCAGCCCACGGGCCGCTGGCGCGGCCAGGAACGCGGCCAGCATCGACGGCACGAAATGCAGCGTGGTGATCGAGTGCTCGCGGATCAACGCGGCCAGGGCGAGCGGATCGCGGTGCGCCTCGGGCGGTGCGACCACCAGAGTGGCGCCGCTGATCAAGGGCAGGAAGAACTCCCAGACCGAGACATCGAAGGTGGACGGGGTTTTCTGCAGGATGCAATCGTCCGGCTGGATACCGTAATGCGTGCGCATCCATTCCAGGCGATTGACGATGGCGCGGTGCTCGATCAGCACACCCTTGGGCTCGCCCGTGGAGCCGGAGGTGTAGATGACGTAGGCGGCATCGTCCGGCTGCGGCACGGTGCCGAGGGCGCCGTCACTGGCGTGCGGCCACTGCGTCGGCGGGAGCACGGTCATCCCGGGGAACCGGTGGCGGTCCTGCTCCAGCGCCAGTACGCAGACCGGCCCGGCCGAGCGCAGGATCCGCGCCAGGCGCTCATCCGGGTGGGCCAGATCCACCGGCAGATACGCGCCGCCCGCGCGCAGCACGGCGACCAGGGCGATGACCAGTTCAAGCGAGCGCGGCAGTGCCACGACCACCCTCGCCTCGCGGCCGGTGCCCTGCGCCTGCAGGTGCAGCGCCAGCGCCCGGCTGCGTTGCTCCAGCTCGGCGAAGGTCAGCTGCTGCGCGCCGTAGACCACGGCCACGGCGTCGGGCGTGCGCGCCATGCAAGCGGTGATCAGCGCGGCGAGGCTGACCTCGGGCACCGGATGTGCGGTGGCGTTGACCTCGTAGAGATAGCGCTGGGCCTCCTGCGGCGTACACAACGGCACCGAGGCGATGGGGCCACCGGCAGCCTGCACGTCCAGTGCGGCCGACACGAAATGCAGCAGGCGTGCGGCATGGGCCCGCACCTGCGCGCGGGTATACAGCGCCGGGTTGGCCTCGATCTCCAGATCGAGCACGGCGGCGCCATCGCCACGAAAGCCCAGCGTCACGTCGTCAACCGGGCCGGTGGACAGAATCTCCAGTGTCGCGTGCACGCCGTCCAGCTGCAGCGGCCGATAGAACGGCTGCACATTGACCAGCGGGCCATGCAGGCGACGCTGGCCACCGATCAAGCCGAGATCGCGACGCAGTTGTTCACCTCGGTAACGTCCGTGGCGACGGCCGCGCATCAGCCGCAGGGCGACGTCGCGCACGAAGGTGTCCACGCTGCCCTCGCCGGCCGTGACCCGAAGCGGCAACACGTTCATCACCATCGCCGGCACACGGGCCGAGACGCTGCCGAGGCGGCCCATGAAGGGCACGCCGATGATGGCCTCGGCTTCGCCGCTGATCCGGCGGCAGTACTCGGCGCCGAGCGCCGTCAGCAGGTCCGGCCACGGCTGGCCGATCGCGGCCGCGGCACGGTGCAGACGCTCGCGCAGGCCCGGATCAACGGGGTGTACGTGGCGCAGGGCATCCGGCGCGGCGGCAGCGAGACCGGCCTGCAGACCGGTGGCGGCCGGCGCGTCGGCCATGTGCTCATGCCAGTACGCTGCGTCGCGCGTGCGGCGCTCGCCGCCACGGTAGGCGGTGTCTTCATCAAGCGCGGGGGCCAGTGGTGCCAGTGCGGCATGTTGCGGGGTGCCTGCATACAGCGCGCAGACCCGCTCGGTGAGCAGACCCATGCCGTAGCCATCGGTGGCCAGGTGATGCACACGCAGATACCAGACGCTGCGCGCCGGGCCGAGCAGGAACAGGCGCTGCTGACTGAGCCGGTCGCGGGCGGGATCGACGGGGGTGAGCCGGTCACGCCGCATTGCCTCGCACGCGGCGGCGGCCGGGTCCGGCTGATCGCGCAGATCCACCACCTGCACGGTCGGCGCGTGCTGCGGGTCAACCCACTGCTCGGGCAGACCTTGTGCGCTCTCGACGATGCGCAGCGCCAGCGCGTCGGCTTCGCGCGCGGCCTGATCGACCGCGCGGACGAACGCAGCGACCTCAAGCGCACCCTCGATCCACACCGCATGGGCGGTGTTGAACGCCGGATTGTCCGGCGCCAGGCGCTGCGCATACCACAGCCCCGCCTGCGCCTCGCTCAGCCCGCGCACGATGGGCTCGGCCGCACCCGGCACCGCACGGGCATTCATGCGCTGGCCGCAGCCTGTGCCTGCAGGCGTTGCACCACCATCCACCAGCCGCCCAGCGTGGCGTGCTCGGCCAGGTGGCTGAACTCCAGTGCGATGCCGGTGTTGCCCCACGCCAATACCAGTCCCAGCACCCGCATCGAATCCAGCCCGAGGTCCATCAGATTCTCATCGGTGCTGATGTCCTCGGGCGCTTCGCCGATCATCTCGGCGACATCGGCGCGCATGCGCTCCAGGGTAAGTACGGTCATGCCAGTGTCTCCAGCAGGTGATCGGTGGTCATCGCAACGCCGCAGGTACGGGCGATCCAGTGCAGGGCCAGGTCATGATCGGCACGCGAGAAGTCGGCGACGGCATCGGCGGCGATGAAGCTCTCGATGTCGCGCTGGAAGCCCTCGGCGACGGTGGCCGTGCAGCCGATGTGCGCGTACACGCCAGTGACCAGCAGCTGGTCGCGGCCACGGGCGCGCATCATCGTCTCCAGATTGCTGCGCTGGAACGCGCTGTAACGGTGCTTGACCAGCACATGGTCGCCTGGCGCCGGGGCCACGGCCTCGACGATGGCTTCGTGGTCCTCGGTGGCGGACATGCCCGGGCCCCACAGATCGGCCTGCAGGCCACGGTCGCGGCGATCCTGGTTGCCCCGCTGGGCGGTGTAGAACACCGGAATGCCACGGGTGCGGCAATGCACGAGCAGGCGGGCGATGTTGGCCACGGCCGGTGCCAGCGGCGCGGCATCCGGCGCGAAGGCGGCCAGGAAGTAGCGCTGCATGTCATGCACCAGCAGCGCCAGGCGCTCGGTCCGGGGCTGCCAGGCGCCGCGCGGCGTGGGCAGTTCGGCGTGGGTCGGCAGCGGGTACGGTTGGATCCTGGGCAGCGCCATCAGCGCGTTTCTCCTGTCTGTTGCATGAAACGTTCGCGCAGCTGCGCACGCAGCTCGCGGCGGCTGATCTTGCCGACCGCCGTGGTGCCGAAGGCATCGACGAACACGATCTGGTCCGGCACTTTGAACGCGGCCAGGCCGCGGCTGCGCACCCAGGCCTTGAGGCTGGCAGCCTTGGTCGGCTCGCCCTGGGCAATGATGAAGGCGCAGCTGCGCTCGCCAAGGTAGGCGTCGGGAATGGAGACCACCGCCGCATCGAACACGCTCGGGTGCGCCAGCAGATGGTCTTCGATTTCCTCCGCCGAGATCTTCTCGCCCGCACGGTTGATGTGGTCGGTGGCCCTGCCCTGCACCACCAGATAGCCACCGGGGAGGCGCTGCACCCTGTCGCCGGTGCGGTAGAAGCCATCCTCGGTGAAGGCGCGCGCGTTCGCGGCGGGATCGTTGTGATAGCCGCGGATGGTGTACGGGCCGCGGGTAAGCAGATGGCCGGTCTCACCGTCTGCAACCGGGTTGCCGTGGTCGTCGACCACCAGCACTTCGTCGTCTTCGCTGATCGGGCGGCCCTGGGTGGAGACGATGATCTCCTCGCTGTCGTGCAGGCGGGTGTAGTTGACCAGGCCCTCGGCCATGCCGAATACCTGCTGCAGGGTGCAGCCCAGCCCTGCGATCACCCGGCGCGCGGCTTCCGGGACCAGCTTGGCGCCGCCGACCTGCACCACCTGCAGGCTGGAGAGGTCCTGCGTGGTCGTTGCGGCGGCCTGCGCCCACAGCAGCGCCAGCGGCGGTACCAGGCCGACACAGGTCACCCGCTCGCGCGCGATCAGGCCGAACGCGGTCTCCGGGCCGGCGCCCGGGCTCAGCACCACGCGGCCACCGGCGTACAGCGTGCCGAAGAACCCCGGCGAGCTCATCGGGAAGTTGTGCGCGGCAGGCAGCGCCACCAGATAGACGCTGTCCTGGGTGATGCCGCAGATCGCGTTGCTGGCGCGGAAGGAATACAGGTAGTCGTCGTGCGTGCGCGGAATCAGCTTGGACAGACCGGTGCTGCCCCCGGAGATCTGCAGGAACGCAACGGATTGCGGGTCAGGATCCGGCGGCAGCTGTTCGAGATCGCCCGCCAGCACCGCCAGCGCGGTGAACCCGGCCGCGTCACCGGCGATGATGACGTGCTGCACGTCGGGTACCTGCGCCTGCAGTTCGCGCGCAAGGGTGCTGTAATCGAACCCCTCGTAGCTGGAGGCAGCGATATAGGCATTGGCCTCGGCCTTGCGCGCGAAGTGCGCAACCTCGGTGAGGCGATGCGCGGGCAATGCATACACGGGAATCAAACCAGCGCGGAACAACCCGCAGACCACGGTCACGAATTCCGGCACGTTGCCGAGCTGCACCACCACCCGGTCACCCGGGATCAAGCCCTGCGCGAGCAGGCCGGCGCCGATGCGACCGGCCTCCTGCCACAGCTGGGCATAGGTGAGGCGCGTATCGCCGCCGACCACCGCGATATCACCGGCGAAGCGCTCGGCGCGTTCGCGCAGGAAGCCCGGAAAGGTCTCGCCGCGCCAATGGCCGGCCGCGCGATAGCGCGAGACCAGGGCCGGCGGCCATACCTGGCGCAGCGGCACCCGGGAAGAAGAGAAGGATGTGTTCATGGACAGCTCCCGCACATCAGAAAGGACGAACGTCATGGACGCCGAGCGCGGTCAGCAGGGCCATGAACTTGGCAGCCGTTTCGGCCACCTCGAGATCGGGTTGGGACTCGGCGACGATGCCGGCACCGGCATACAGGCGCACCTGCGTGCCCTGCACGCGTGCGCAGCGGATCGCCACGTACCAGTCACCATCGCCCTGCGCCTCGGTCCAGCCGACGGCGCCGGCGTAGAAGCCCCGTGCGACCGGTTCGGCCTGACGGATCAGCGCCAGTGCCTGCGGACGCGGCGTGCCGCAGACCGCCGGGGTGGGATGCAGCAGCGCGACCAGGGCGGCCGAGGACACCGAGGCATCCTTCAGCGTGCCGTGGATGCGGGTCCCGAGATGCCACATGGTGGCGGTGGCGTGCAGTGTCGGGCGCGGCTGTGCCTCGACGTGATGGCACAGCGGGGCCAACGCGGCCACGATGGCCTCGACCACATGGCGGTGCTCGTCATGGTCCTTGGCCGACGCCAGCAGCGTCTGCGCGGCGCGTGCATCCTCGGCGGGATCGGCCGAACGACGCGCTGAGCCGGCCAGTGGATGCGAGAGCACACGATCACCGCGCTTGGAGACCAGCAGCTCCGGGGTGGCGCCGACCAGCCAGGCCGGATCGGCGGCGCCCGCTGCGGGTACCGGCACCACGTAAGTCGCCACGCTGGGGTCTTTCCCCAGGCGCGCGGCCAGCACGCGCGGATGCAGCGGCTGCGCGGTGGTGACCCGCAGGCTGCGTGCAAGCACGACTTTTTCCAACGGGCTGTCGGTGCGCTGCAGTTCCGTGACTGCGGTCGCCACCGCCTCTGCATAGGCCTCCGCGGATGGCTCGGCGAGCACATCGCCGACCAGCGTCGGTGTTTCCACGTGGATCACCGTGGGGTGGCCAGTCACTTGATCCGGCTGATAGAGCGCATCGCCCTGCTCGGGATCAAACGGCACCGCCCCCACCAACAGGCGCGGGCCGGAGCGCGGCGCGGCGAAGAACGCGGCGACGCGCTCGGCCAAGGTGGCGGTGGCACCGGACGGCAGCCGC
Organism: Stenotrophomonas sp. TWI809; assembly: GCF_039673205.1. NCBI lineage: Bacteria > Pseudomonadati > Pseudomonadota > Gammaproteobacteria > Lysobacterales > Lysobacteraceae > Stenotrophomonas > Stenotrophomonas sp. TWI809. Next base: position 55,992 of record NZ_JBDJLE010000017.1, read on the forward strand.
GCACGCACACCGTGCGCTTCCATCGCCTGCTGCGGGCTGCGCAGCAGGAAGTACGGGGCGTCGGCCGCATCAACGGTGGCGGTCTCGGCCAGCGCATCGACCACGCCGCTGGCGAGCATCTCGTTCATGCCGCACCCCGCGCGCGATGCAGCGCGGCAGAGAGCGCCAGGATCAGCAGCACCGCGCCCACCAGCAGGTACGGTGCGCTCGGCGACCACCGATACAGCAGCGTACCGATCATCGGCCCGACCACCATGCCCATGCCCTGCACCGAGGCGACCGTACCTGCGGCAGCGCCCTGCTCGTGCGCCTCCACCGAATCGGCCGCCAGCGCCTGGAAATTGGGGAACACGAAACCCATGCCGAACGCGGCGATCGCATAACCGGCCAGCAGCTGCCACGGCACGCTGACCAGCGCGACCGACGCAAAGCCCAGCCCGGAGATCAGCGCGCCGACCAGGATCCAGCGCGTCGGGCGGATGTCCTTGAGCTTCATCACCAGGCCCTGCGCGAAGATCAGGCCGACGCCGACGGCGGTCAGGGCCAGCCCGGCCATGCGTGCGCCGTCTGCCGGGGAGAGCTGCAGGCGGTCAATCGCGAAGAAGCCGACCGTCACCTGCGCGATGGTCACCGAGATCATCGCGGCGAAGACCGCCAGCAACGGCAGGCGCAGGCGCGCATCGCCCAGGCCCAGCGTCGGTTTGGGGCCGGTGTGCGTCGGCGCGACGGGCGGCGTGTTCGGTAGTCGCCACCAGATCATCAACAGCGACAGCAGCGGCAGCAACGCGGCGACATACAGCGTGAGCGAGAGATTCTGGTAGGCGATCCAACCGGCAGCGGCCGGACCCAGCACCATGCCCAGCGCATTGGCCGTGCCAAGCTTGGCCATCACGCTGCCGCGCTGCCCCGGGGCGGCCTGGTCGGCGATGATGGCCGCAGCGGTTGGCGGGACGGCGGCGTAGAACAGCCCGACCAGGGCACGCGTGCCGACCAGTGCCAGCACGGATATCCAGACCGCCGGCGGCGAGGTCAGCGCCACATCCACGAACACCGCCAGCGCTACATAGATTACGGCATAGGCCGCCAGTGCGATCAGCAGCACGCGCTTGCGCCCGACGCGATCGCTGAGTGCACCCCAGCGACGTGCCGACAGCATCCACAACACACCCGCCGCGGTGACCGAGAGGCCAGCGTGCCACTCGGCCAGGCCCAACACCCGCACCACCGGGCCGATCACGGACACGAACGCCATCATCGCCATGGTGCCGAGCAGCGCGGCGGAAACGAGGGCGGGCAAACCGGAAACGACAGGACGTGAAGACATTGAACACCACAGCCAATAAGAAGTTGAACCACGCGGTGCGCTGACGCGCGCGCGGTTCCGCCATCCGGTTGCGAACGCATCACCGCCCTGTGATCTATCAAATGATAACGGCTCGCATTTGCGTTTGATAGTGCAATCTGTATGGGATGTTCATGTGTACAGGAGAGCCCCCCTGCGACAAAAAAGCACTACATATCCGGTTGACGATCCACCTTAACCCCACTATGTTGTGCTCATCGGCTCCCCGCTTCCGCCAGGCCCGGTGCATCGTCGCAACGCCGCGTTGCTGTTTGACGCCCCGTTGCGCCCACCTGACCGGCGCCTGGAAGCATGGCCCGTCGCCACCGATGTGAGCCTGCGGCGACGTATTCCTGCACACGCAGGGCCTGCCCACCAATCACGCCTTCTGTCCGGCTGCCGCACGGCGCTGCCGCGCTGCCTGCCGGGCTCTGCGCCATGCATGGAGAACGCATGAACACCGACGACACCGTCGCTTCGACCCTCACCCCGCCCACGGACACCCCCGTTGATGCGGCCCCCGGCAGTGACACGCTGTGGATCACCAAGGAGGGCGGCAATCGACGCATGCCGTTCGACCAGGCGCGGCTGCAGCGCACGGTGCACAGCGTGCATGCCGAGTTCCCCCAGCTGGACGTGGCCGATTACCTGCGCAGCGTGCTGGGGCAGATCGCGCGGCGGCAGCAGCTCAGCGCCGATGAGATGGTGGACCTGCTGATCCGCGAGGCCGAATCGCGCATCGACCTGACCGCGCCGGACTGGGAGCACTTCGCCGCCCGCCTTTACCTGCGGCGGCTGTACAAGCGCGCCAGCAAGAACCGGTTCTACGATGCCACGCTGAAGTACGGCTCGTATGTGGGGCTGCAGGAGAGCCTGGCCGACCGCAACGTCTACTCGATCGACATCCTCAAGGCGTATTCCAAGGACGAACTGGACGAGGCCGGGCAGATGATCGAGCCCGAGCGCGACACCTTGTTCGCCTACAACGGCCTGTACCTTCTGGCCACCCGCTACCTCGCCACCGATCACTCGCGCGCCGTCTACGAGTTGCCGCAGGAGCGCTGGCTGACCATTGCGCTGTACCTGATGCAGCACGAACACGAGCACGGCGACCGCTCGCGGCGGCGGCGCATGCTGCTGGTGCGTGAGGCCTACTGGGCGCTGTCCAACCTGTACATGACCGTGGCGACGCCTACGCTTGCCAATGCCGGCAAGGTGGGCGGCCAGCTGTCGTCGTGCTTCATCGACACGGTGGACGACAGCCTGCAGGGCATCTACGACTCCAACACCGATGTCGCGCGCGTCTCCAAGCACGGCGGCGGCGTGGGCGCCTATCTGGGCTATGTGCGCTCGGCCGGTTCCTCGATCCGCGGGGTGGCCAATTCCTCAGGCGGCGTGGTGCCGTGGATCAAGCAGCTCAACAACACCGCGGTGAGCGTGGACCAGCTCGGCCAGCGCAAGGGCGCGATCGCGGTGTACCTGGATGTCTGGCATCGCGATATCGAGGCCTTCCTCGATCTACGCCTGAACAACGGCGACCAGCGCCTGCGCGCGCACGATGTGTTCACCTCGGTGTGCCTGCCCGACCTGTTCATGGAAGCGGTGGAGCGCCGTGGCGACTGGTATCTGTTCGACCCGTACGAGGTGAAGCGGATCAAGGGCTGGTACCTGCAGGACTTCCATGATGAGCAGCGCGGCCAGGGCAGCTTCCGCGAGAAGTACGAGGAGGTCGTGGCCGACGAACGGATCAGCCGGCGCACCATCAAGGCCATCGACCTGTTCAAGCGGATCATGGTGAGCCAGCTGGAGACCGGCAATCCCTTCATGTTCTACCGGGATGAAGTGAACCGGAAGAACCCGAACAAGCATGCCGGCAGCATCTACTCCAGCAACCTGTGCACGGAGATCCTGCAGAACATGAGCCCCACCCGCATGATCCAGGAGATGATCAGCGGCGACCAGATCGTGACGACAAAACAAGCCGGCGATTTCGTGGTGTGCAACCTGTCCTCGATCAACCTGGGCCGCGCGGTGACGGCCGCACCGGACCTGCTCACCAGTGACGTGCTGGAGCGCCTGGTGCCGATCCAGGTGCGGATGCTGGACAACGTGATCGACCTCAACCAGCTGCCGGTGCCGCAGGCCACCATCACCAACCGCAAGTACCGCGCGATCGGCCTGGGCACCTTCGGCTGGCATCACCTGCTGGCCCTGCAGCAGATCGAGTGGAACGGAGTCCAGGCCGAGGAGTACGCCGATACCCTCTACGAGCGCATCAACTACCTGACCATCCAGGCCAGTATGACGCTGGCCAAGGAAAAGGGGCGCTACAGCGCCTTCGTCGGCAGCGACTGGCAGAACGGCGAGTACTTCCGCGCCCGTGGTTATGACAGCCCGGCCTGGCGTGAACTGGCGGCGCAGGTGGGCGTCAACGGGCTGCGCAACGGCTGGCTGATGGCGGTGGCACCGAACATGAGCACCGCCCAGATCGCCGGCTCCACGGCCTCGATCGATCCGGTGTACGGCGCCTTCTACTACGAGGAGAAGAAGGACTTCCGCCGCCCCGTCGCTGCGCCGGGCCTGTCGCTGGAGACCTATCCGTACTACGAGAAAGGCGCCTACCGGGTCGACCAGTTCGCCAGCATCCGCCAGAACGCCCGCCGCCAGCGCCACGTGGACCAGTCGATCAGCTTCAACCTGTACGTGCCCAGCACCATCCGCGCCAGCACCCTGCTCGCGCTGCACATGAGTGCCTGGCGCGAGGGACTGAAGACGACCTACTACGTGCGCTCCAACGATATCGACATAAGCGAGTGCGAATGGTGCAGCAGCTGACGCACGTCAGCCCCTTGACCTGTAGTGCCGGCCGTTGGCCGGCAACTCGCACTGCCCGAAGAGAAACAAGGACACACCCCGATGGCCATCCCCCTCGAACGCATCAAGATCCTCGAACCGCGCCACCCCAACCGCTCCACCGGCATCATCAATGGCCGCACCAGCGGCATCCTCAACTGGAACGACATCCCCTACCCGTCCTTCTACCGGGCGTACAAGGAGCTCTCGACCAACTTCTGGATTCCCGACGAAGTCGACATGAAGGGCGACGCGCGCCAGTACGGCGAGCTCAATGCGCGCGAGAAGAACGCGTACGACTCGATCATTGGCCTGCTCGCCACGCTGGACTCGCCGCAGACCCGCTTCATCTACAACGTCGCCGAGTACATCACCGACCCGGCCGCGCACGCCAATGCGGCGATCATCGGCCAGCAGGAAGTGATCCACAACGAAAGCTACAGCTACGTGCTCGCCTCCATCGCCGGGCTGGCCGACCAGAACCGGGTGTTCGAGATCGCCCGCACGCACCCGACCATCCTGGCCCGCAACGCGCCGATCATGCAGTCCTACCATGACTTCATGCGCGAGAAGACCGCCGAGACGCTGATCCGTGCGCTGATCCAGTCCTCGATCCTGGAAGGCATCAACTTCTACTCCGGCTTCGCGTTCTTCTACAACCTGGTCCGCCAGAACCGCATGACCGGCACCGGCAAGATCATCAGCTTCATCAACCGCGACGAGCTGGCCCACACCAAGTTCATCAGTGAGCTGATCCGGGCCATCATCGGCGAGAACCCGGCGCTGCAGGGCGAGCAGCTGACCGCCTACGTGCACGAGGCCTTCGAGCACGCCATCGAGCTGGAAACGCGCTGGACCGGCGAAGTGCTGGACGGCATCGACGGCATCGATGTGGACGAGATGATCCGCTACGTGAAGTACCGCGCCAACAAGATGGCCGGCATGCTCGGCATCGAGAAGCTGTACAGCGAGACCAACGTCAACGTGATGCCGTGGATCAAGGCCTACGCCGACAACTTCACCGAAACCAAGACCGACTTCTTCGAAATGCGCAACGCCAGCTACAAGAAGACCAACTCGGACAACGGCTTCGACGACCTGTAAGGAGGCATGGCGATGCACATCCTGCTGGCCTTTGCCTCGCTGAGCGGCAACACCCGTGAGGTGGCTGCGCTGATCCGGGCGCGCTGCGAGGCACTGGGGCACCGTGTGGACTGGGTCGACGTGGATGCCGTTGACGTGGCCGTGGCGCTGGCGGGAGAGCCGCCCGCCCTGTGTCTGGTCGGTTCCTGGACGGACAACGCCGGGCGTACCCCGGCGGAAATGAAGGACTGCGTGGCCGCGCTGCGTGATCGCTTCGGCCTGCCACTGCCGTTCCCGGTGGCGGTATTCGGTACCGGCGAGACCCAATGGGGCGAGGAGTACTACTGCGGCGCCGCCCACCGGCTGGCGCGGTTCTTCGGCTCCCCGTACCCGGTGCTGGAGATCGAGCAGATGCCGCACGGCGCCGAAGACACCCACACCATCCACCACTGGGCCGACAGCGTGTTGGCCCGTACCGAGAGCCCTACGACATGCTGACCCTGCACGCCCAGACCGCCGAGGACTACCACGCCGCCGTGCGCGAACACCCCGCCCTGCTGGTGGATTTCCACAAGGACGACTGCCCAGGGTGCCGGATGCTGGAGATGTCGTTGGCCAGTGTCGCTGGCGCCATCGCGGATGCAGGGATGACGCTGTTGAAGGTCAAGCTGGAAACAGTCGGCGAGGGATTGTTCCGCGAACTGGGCTTGCGGCAGACGCCGACGCTGCTGGTGGTGCGCGACGGTCACGAAACGGCGCGGCTGGCGGGGTTCCAGTCGCCGAAGCAGATTCTGGCAGTGTTGGGCGCTGCGTTATAACCCAGTCCCGGCTCGACCCAGCGCGGAGGCAGGGTCGAGCGGAGCGGGATTACCAGTCGTACTGCACCTGCAGCCGCGCATAGCGGGGATTGGTGTAGTACTTGGCTTTCTCGTGGTTGAAGAAGTCGGTGATGGTACCGGTCGAGTCGACGCTGTACTTGGTCTCGTACACCTGCAACGGCTTGATCGAATTGAAGAGGTTGAGGACAGAGAACTGAACGCTCAGCCCCTTCACGGCAGCGGGCCGGTAGATCACGGTGGGATCCAGACTGGCAACCCACGGGGTACGGCCGCTGCTGCCCAGGCCGACCACATCCTCCATATCGGCATTACAGGTATGGAAGACGCCGGCGTAGCCGTACTCGGTACCGAACGTGCCGTAGCCGCCGCCCAGGCAGGTGATGGGCGTGCCAGACTGGATCAGAAGATTGGCGCCCACCTGCCACTGGTCCGTCAGGTCGTACGACCCATACAGCTTGAAGCTGTGGCGGCGATCGTTGAAGAGATAGCCATCCGCACCGTACATCAGTTCCTTGAAGTCGAAGTCCGAGGTGGTGCCGGTATCGTCCTGGCCGTTGGTGCTCTTCACCAGCCCCTCGTAGTTCCCGTGCAGCTTGGCCCAGGTATAGTTCAGGCTTGCATACCAACGCTCACCCTGACGATCAGCAGAGAGTGACAGGGCACGATAGCTGCGCGTGGCCTTCGGGCCGAGTTCGTCGCCCGGCACCGTGATCTCATCCGGCTTGCCATCGCCATCCACATCGATGCTCAGCCTCAGGTCCTCACCCGGGTTGTATATCCAGCACCCCGGGATGCCGGACGGCACCTCCCAGGGACTGTCCCAGTTGGACAGGTCATAGCCCGCCTTCTTTGCCGCGTTGTACAGCGAGCGGGCATCGCAGGTGTCATCGATGACGTTGTTGATGCGGCGATAGGTCACTTTCGCACCCAGCGTCCAGCCGTCAACCCAGGCATTCGAGGACTGAAGACGGTGTTCATACCCCAGGATCGCTTCGTCCTGGGTGTAGGGCTTCAGGCCTTTGGATGCCACGGCCTTGGGATCGGGTGCTGACCCATCCGCACCGTTGTAAACGCTGTCCGCACTTCCGCCGCGGTAGGAGCCGGTGATGTTCGGCTTGCCGGTAACCGGATCATAGCCGTCGTAGGTGAAGTACTCATTGGTGTAATACGACGCCGACGCCGCGCGCAGCGACACATTGGCGGCAATCGGAAGTGAGTAGCGGCCAAGCGAGCCGAACAGCTTGCTGCTTCCATCGCCCATCACATCCCAGGCAAAGCCACCGCGCGGCTGCCAGATGTTGTCCTGCTTGACGAACGACACCCCATCGCTGTTCCGGTTGTCAAAGGAATCATTGCGCAGGCCGGCATACAGCATGAAGGCATCGTTGACCTGCCAATGATCTTCGAGATACCAGGAGCGTTGCTTGATCCCGATGGTGCCGCCGGTGCGGAAGTTGATCCTGCGCGCATAGTTCTCGTGGAGACGCCAGTAGGCGCCGCTCGAGTACGCGGTGCCCTGACGCGATGTCCATTCGTCATTGCTGTAGCCAAAGCCAAGCTGATGCGCGGCCAGCTGCCAGGTGAAATCGACCATCGCACTGGTGCGTTCGTTGCTGCCATCCTTGACATCGATCTGGCTGGTGACGGCGCACCCTACCCGCTTGCCGAGAACGGCATCGAAAACGTAAGGACAGTCGCCGTCAGGGCTCAGAATGTTGCCGTCGTAATCCGAGCGCTTCCCATCCGGGCTGATCGTGTAATCCGAGTTCTTGTTGCGCATCTGGCCGTAGCGGACGCTGGCCGTCAGCGCATCACTGAGGTAGCTCGTCCATTGCAGGACATGCGTGGCGCCGTCGCGCTCACGATACAGGCGGCCGAGATAGTCTTTCTTGCTTGCCTCGGCATCAGGCCTGTCGCTGTCGTAGGCGGCCGTGTAGTTGTCGTAGTGATAGCGGCGGCGATTGCCGAAACCCGTGTACTCGAGGTGATTGTTGTCGTTGAGGTACCAATCCAGTTTGACCAGCCAGTAAGGATCCTTGGAGGCATACTGCTCCGCCGTTGTCGAGAGTGACGTCGGTGGCTTTGGGTTGGCGGGATCCTGAGGTGAGCGGGAGGCGTCCGCAGTTCGACCGTAATAGGTTTCTCGCTCAGCGCGACTCATGCTGCCCAGCGCGAACATGAACAGTTTGTCCTTGATCAGCGGGCCACCGATCCAGGCCGAGGCAACATCACTACTGCTGCTGTTGTTGTCGTACGAGCGGAGCAAGGTGCCATCAGTACGAAGCGTGTCTGGTTCGGTACTCCGCCACGCGTTCGGGGCCGTGGTCCAGCTGAAACCGCCTTTCCATTCGTTGGTGCCGCGTTTCACGTTGACGCTTGTTACGCCACCCGTGGAGAAGCCGTAACGTGCTCCGTAGCCACCGGTCTGGACGTCCAGCTGATCGATCGCCTGGAACGGGACCTCGGAAAAGCTGAGGCTGTCGAATAGATTGGTGACGTTGAAACCGTTGACGTAGTAGCTGTTCTCGGCGGCCGACGCGCCACCGAAGGATGCCGGTCCGAAATACCCGCTGCTGGCGACAGTACCGGGGGTCAGAAGGGAGACACTGGTGATGTCCCGCCCCACCGGCAAGGCGTTCAACTGTTCCGCGGTGAAGGTGGTGCGCGACTCGACGCTGCCCAGGTCGATGGTGGCACCCAGTTGGGCGCGGACATTGACCGTATCCAATGTTGCTGCGCGGCTCATGTCGGCACTCGTGGTCTGGCCGGCAATGACCGTGACTACGATGGTGCGCGTGTCGCCGTTGGCGCCGGACGCCTCCACTTCATAGCGGCCTGCGCCCAGTGCACCGACACGAAACCGACCGTCCGCGCTGATCGTACTCTCACGCGTAATGCCTGAGTCCAGATTTCGGACACGCACCTCGCCACCGGTGAACTCAGGGGCCAGACCGTTGATATCGCCTACCGTGCTCTGTGCGAATGCCTGCCCACTGAGTAGCGAAGATGCGAGCACCAGCATGCGCAGGCCTTTCCTGCGAACAACACGATCAGGGGCAGTGGACGTACGTTGCATTGAGTCGCCTCCATAGATATCCAGCAGAAGCTGGTTAAGGGGGCATGAACGTAGTCCTGTCTGACTCCTCTGCGTGCTTTGGTTCGATTGATAGGTGCGATGCTGTGATGGCGGTCTGGAATTCGTCAGGCTGTTGATCGACACACGTGACGCATCACCCATTGCGAGTGGGACGTGGGTCAGACGTGTCGATTGCAGGTGCTGCGTCGCCGCACGCCCATCGCGGATGTCTGGCGCACTCGCCGAGCCACAACCGCGACGCAATTGGCTAGCGGACGTGCGTCACCGCACCGGCCTGGACAACAACCCACGACGCTTGAACCACCACTCCAACGGCAGCGTCACCAGCGGTGGCACCGCCGCGGCCAGCGCCAGCAGCGCGGCCCACCACGGCCAACGCAGCCGGATCGCGGCGAGCACCGACACAACCACGTAGACCATGAAGGCCACACCGTGCACCGGGCCGAAGATCTTGACCCCGACCGGGGTCGGATCGGCCGCCTGGTACTTGAAGTACATGCCGATCAACAGGCCGGCCCACGTCAGGGCTTCGACGAAGGCGACCGTGGCGAACACGCGGCCCATGGGGCTGATTGGCAAGGCACGCTTCAAGATGGGCTCGGGGTCGTAACGGAAAGGACCCGCATCATAGCCAGCGAACGGTTTTGATGCGAATCATTCTCAGCATGCAGCGCCGGCCCTGCCGTTCACCAGCGTGCACTGATCCGGAAGTCGGCGCGCAGGCTGTCATCGTCCTGCAGCACTTTGTCCAATGGGTGGCCAAGGTCAAGGCTGTAGCTGTAGCGCTTGGCGAGCTGTCCATTCAGGCCGACGCCGACGCTGCTGATGCTGGCCGAGGTGGGATAGTCGCCGCGCACCTCGCCATGATCGAAGAACACATAGACATCATGCGCCTGCCGGTACGGCCGGTGCAGTTCGACGCTACCGAAATAGCCTTTCACCCCGGAGAGGGTGCCGCGAACATAGCCACGCACGCTGCCGATGCCGCCCACCTGGAACAGGTTGCTTGAGGGCAGGAAATCGCCGTTGGTGAACTGCCATCCCAACTGTGCCCGGTACAGCAGGCCGCTGCTGCCGATGCGCTGTGTCCAGCTGGTGGATCCGTTGGCGGTCGTGAAGGCACGCCCCTCGGCCAGCGTCTCATCGGTACGGATGCGCGACACGCCCTGATAGAACGTCCAGTCGTAGCCGTCATTGCGGTAGCCGGTGCTGACACCCAGCGTCACCGTGGTCGAATCGACCTCCGACACCCGCACATCACCGATATCGGACACGGCGTTGCTGCGCGAGACGTTGGCGATGGTGGACAGCAGCCAGTTCGGCGTGGCCACCCATGGCTGGGTGAAGTCCAGACCATAGCTGGTCGACTCGCCAGTGATGTCCAGGGCCCGGTATGCGCCGTCGATGATGTTGATCTGGCTGCGCGACACGCTGGCGCCGACACGGCCGTTGCGCGTGTTGACGATGCCGGAGTAGCCGATGCGCCCTTCCAGGCCACCGCGCGACCACGCCACCGAGCCGGCCAGCAGGTCACTGATACCCGCCAGGCCCCAGAACTGGCCATGCGCACCGTAGCGCTCGCGGCCCGTGGTCTCTACGCCGGAATTATCGACGAACACGCCCCAGTTGCTTCGGTCCGGCACCTCCGCCAGCAGCACGATATCGGTCTGGCCGGCGGCCTGGCCGGGCCGCATCAGTGCGCGCACCTGCAGATCGGTGGTGCGGTTGAGGTAGATCAGTTCATCGCGCAGGCGATCGCTGCGCACCACTTCGCCTACCGGCTGCCGCACCCGCCGTTCCACAAAGCGCACCGGCACCTTGCCCTCCCCGGTCACCTCCAGCGTACCCAGCGTGCCTTCCAGCAGGGTGACGTCAACGCGCCCTTCGTTGATCGACTGCTCGCGCAGAAGCGCGCGTGCCGTACTGATCCCGGCGGCCTCGTAAGCCGCATTGACGTCGGCCACCAGTGTTTCCAGCTCGGCCAGGTGGACCTCGCGCCCCTGGTAGCGGGCGGCGATCGCATCGAGCGTGGCCTTCGGCAGCAGCGCCGATGGACTGAAACGCACCTCGCGGAGCACGAAGCTGCCGCGGACGTCGGCCAGCCCGCTTTGCCCCGCCGGCGGAGTCGCCGGCTGCACCGGGTCCACCACCGGGCGCTCCGGCTGCAACGGCTGGCGCTGCTCGTAGTAGCCGTCAATGCGCTGTGCGGTGTCCTTCCCCGCGGTGCCACTACTGTTCTGTGCATGTGCAAGCCAGGGCAGCAGCGCGCTGCCGATCAGGAACATCCCTCGGTACATGGTGTGTTTTCCGTCGTTCATCAGTTGGGCGCCCCGAGGTTGACCGCGCCGCCCAGGGCCGGAGCCACCACGTCGCGGGCGTTTGCTTCATCACCTTCCGCGGGCGCACGGGCGGGTACCGCCATCTCCGGCGACCGGAGATTGAGCATGCGGCCCATGTAGCGCACCGCGCTTTCGCCCAGGTAGGCCGGCCCGGCCTCGAGGTGGTCGCGGTTGTAGTTCGGGCTGTTCACCCGGACCCCATCGTTGAACCGCACCACATAGGCGTCGGTATCCAGCAGGCGGCCATCGGCTGCCAGGTGGAAGCGACGGTTCAACTGCAACAGCTGCGCGTCCGCCGGGCGCAGCAACGGGCTGGTGTTGTCCATCAGCACCTGCAGTGCCGGGGTGGTCAGCCTCATCGTGCGTTCCACCTGGCCATCGGCGATGGCAACGCGCGCCGAGGAGGACGTCAGCTCTGCCTCCATGGCCTGCAGCGCATCGATCAGCCAGGCATCACGCGGCTGAACATCCACCACGATCCGGCTGGCGACACCGTTGCGGTAGCCGGTCAGGGTCGTCGTCAGCAGGCCTGGGCCAGCATCGGACTGGCTTACCTGCGCCTGCACCTCATCGGCGGCCAGGTTCAGGCGGGTATCGACCATCGCCTGTGCCAACGACAAGGTGTCGCGCGCGGCCAGCTGTGCAGACGCCGCCTGCAACTGCCCGCCGGCCAGCGAACCGGCCCGGGCGTCCATGTAGGCCGTGGTACCGGCGCTGGCCCGCCCGAAGCCGATGCTGCCGCCCGCAAGGATGGACTGTGCGGCACCGCTGCGACCGTCATCGAAATGGATATCGCCACCCGCCTGCAGCGCTGCATCGCCACCGGCCTGGTAGAGATCCCATTGCTGGCTGCCGCCGCTGGTGGCCACCAGGTCGCTGCCGGCGCGGGCAGCTTCGATCCGGATATCGCCCGCGGCCTGCACCCGCAGCGCCTTCCCTGCATCCACCTGCCGGCCCTGGACATCCGAGCCGCGCGATGCCAGGGCGATACCGCCGGCCGCCTGCAGGCCGTCGAACCGCAGCGCTTCGCTGGAGGACAGCCCAAGATTGCAGCCCACGTTGAGCGTACCGATGACCAACGCGACACCGGCATCGCCGCGGAAGTTGCAGCCCACGGTCACCTCATCGGCGGAGAGGTCGGTGCCTGCGATCCAGTCACCATCCACACCGATCACCGCCGTGCCTACATCAATGGACTGGCCGGCGCGCAGCATCATCGAACCGTCGACCGCCGCGCTGACGAGGGTGATAGCGCCGCCGGCATCCGCCACCAGGTCACCGCGGCCATCGAAATGCTGGAGGCGGGTATCGCCACCGCTGCCGACCTGGGCGTTGCCGCCGATGCCTGCCCTGCCAACATCCACGTTACCGCCAGCGTTCAGCCCCAGTGACTGCGCGACCGTTGCACTGCCAAGCTGCACATCCGTGCCGCCATCCAGGCGTGCCTGCGCGCCCACTGCGGCATCGTCGATGGCCAGCAGACCGCCAGCGTCCGCGATGAGGTCGCCCTTGCTGGTCAGCTGCTGAATCTGCAGCGCACCAGACGCCTCCAGCTGCATCGCCGCCCCGGAAGACAGTGTCTGCGCCACCAGCGCGGCACCGCTGGCCGCGTTCATTGCGCCCTGCGCCTGCAGTTCGCCAATGCCCATCGCCCCGCCGCTGCGAAGCTGCGCATCGCCGCCGACCGTGGCGGTACGCATCTCCAGCGTGCCGGCCGCGGCAACGTCCAGCGACTGACCGATCACCGCCTGGCCCAGGCGCACATCGGCGTCACCTTCGAGGCGCGCATTACCCCCGGCCACCGTATCGACGATGGCGAGCAGCCCACCTGCCGTGGCGGCCAGATCGCCCCCGCTGCCCAGCTGCTGCACATCCAACGCATCGGACGCCTCCAGCTGCATCGCCGCACCGGAAGACAGTGTCTGCGCCACCAGCGCGGCACCGCTGGCCGCGTTCATTGCGCCCTGCGCCTGCAGTTCGCCAATGCGCATGGCCCCGGTACTGCGAAGCTGCGCATCGCCACCGATCCTTCCTTGGCCCAGGGCAAGGGTGCCGGCGCTGGTCACCACGGCCTCCGCGCCCGCCTCCAGACGGCCGATGTCCAGCGCTCCTTGCGCCTGCATCGCCACCGAGTGACCGGCGACCCCGTGGCCGATTTCGGCAGAGGCCGTCCCCAGCCGGACATCGGTTGCCGCATCCAGCAGATCTACCTGCAGGTGCGCGTCACTGTGCAGCGACAGCGCTCCCGATGCGGCAACCACGTCGCCCACAACACCCCCGTTGGGGAGCCGCAGGTGGATGTCGCCGCGATCGCTGCGTGCCAGGACAAGCCGGCCGACATCGATCGTGAGGGCCTGCGCGTCACTCCCGATTGCCTCGCCCGCCTGCAGGCTGGCCAGCACGTGGCTGCCGCCACCGACATTGACCGCGGCATCCCCATTGGAGTGGATACGACCGTCCGCCTCGAGCATCACGTTGCCGGTGGCCGAGTTGCCGGTCACGGCCAGCTGGCCCACGCTGATATCCGCACTGGAACGCACCGCGACCACCCGGCCAGCACTCAACTGGCTTCCGGCGCCCATCGCGACGCCGCCGGCGTCGATCTGCACGCTGTCGCCGGCGTTGACCTGCGCGCCTGCCGCCAGCGATGTGGCCTGCAGCGATAGCAGCTGAAGGACCTGGTCAATGGCCGCATCCCCCAACTGCAGGCCGCCACCGGCGGCGACATTGGCAGATGCTGCGCGCAGGTTGCCGATGCGGATGTCCCCCATCGGGGCGCTGACAATCGCTTCGCCCGCGGCCTGCACCGAAGCCAGGTCGGCACCGTTGTACCCGGTGGCGCCCAGATCGCCACCGGCCTGCAAACGCACTGCGCTCAGCTTGCCCGCTGTGCTCATCAGCTGCAGGTCGCCCCCCGCGGTAAGCGTGCCGATCGGCATGTCCACGTCGCTGGAAACACGCACCTCGCCCCCTGCCGCGCCATCCAGCCGACCGCCGGCAACGATCCGCAAGGCCAGCGAACCGCCGTCCTCGTCGCGGATGTCGTCGCGCACGGCGAGCTGGATGTCGCGCCCGGTCAGCGTGCTCACGCCCTTCAGGTACGACAGCAGGCTGCCGCCGCCGACGTCCAGTACGACGTCCTGGTTCGCCCTCACCAGGCCGATACGCAGGTTCCCGTTCTGCTGCGCCACGCGCACGTGTTCACCGGCGTTGGCCAGCAGCAGGCGACCGTTGATCTGCACGCGCAGCGGCTGACCATCGTGGCCCATGATGCTGCGCAGGGCGCTCAGGCTGAGGTCCCTGCCGACCCTCAGGATCGCACCGCCCGCACTGCCCCCGGCATCGGTGATATCGCCGTCACTGCCGATGCGTGCATCGCCACCGGCAGCGAAGCTGTTCAGCGCCAGCGACGTGTTGCCGTGCAGGTAGGCATCGCCGCCCACATCGGCATCGATCCCGCCCGTGGCTGCCAGTACCACCGGAGCCGTGCTGCGAATGCGCAGCGAGACCACCACCGCACCGCCGCGCACCTGCTCGGGCGTGAGCACATCGCCGGCCGCGTCAAGCATCTGCACATCGCCCGGCGTGGTCGCAAGCCGCATGGCCAGCATCGCCTCGGCACTGAGGTTGCCGCTGTTCACGTCGGCCAGGCTGACCGTGTATTCCTTGTCCAGGCGGCCCAGGTCATCGCGGGCACGCAGGCTGACATTGCGCCCGATGATCACCGGTTCGGCATTCAGGGCGGAACCGGTGGAGGGTTCCAGCGCATTGGCGTTGAACACGTAGCGCAGCTGGCCCTGGCTCCACTGTGAGTCAGCCGTCATGCCATCAAGAAGTGTGGCCTTGCGTGCCGCGACACTCGCGCTGTCGCCACTGCTGGCGGCCAGCTCATAGCGGTATCCCGCGTTGAAGGACGCGAAGATCGCCTCCTGCTGCCAGCCGGTGCCGAAGGCATCGGTGAACACCGTCCCCAGACGGTTGAAGCGCTCTGCGAGGTAGTCACTTACCCCTGCATCATCCAGGCTGCCGCCCCGCGCGGCTTCCGCCATGGAGCGGAACAGGTTGATGGCAGTGCCACCGGCCAGGTAGCGCCCATCGACGACACTGCCCAGCGCGCGGAGCTGGAAGTACTCGGCGTAGCTGGCGTCGACCTGGCTCTGGTAGCTGACGATCGACTGCTGGCCGCCGCCCTGGAACAGCTTGAGGTTGTCGCGCAGGCTGGCCAGCTGCGCTTCGCTGAGGAAGCTGGACGAGGCGCGCTGGGCACCGCTGTATATCGAGCCCGAGGGTGCCTCGATCAGCACGTCACCGGCCAGCGACTCGATGCGCTGTACCCAGAAGTCGCCGCCGAGGTCACGCAGCGCGATGTCGCCGGTCGCCCGAGCCGAGATGAGCCCACCCTCCAGCACGCCGTCGCTGCGGGTACGCTCGCCGGCATCGACCACCAGGGGCCGGGCGAGCGAGCCGATGGCACCGTAGACGCTGTCCAGGGTGATGTCGGCACCGATGATCGAAGCAGCATTGCCGGTGGCGGCACCTTCAATGTCGTACTTGGCGCGCAGCCACACATCGCCACGGCCGGTGCCACTGCCGGCGCTGATCAGCACCTTGGCTGCCGAATCGATATCCAGCGCGATGTCACCGCCCGCACGGGCCACCAGGTTGCCGGCGGCCACGGTGGCGCCGTTGGCGTTGGTGTAGGACACCATCTGGACATCCAGCGGGTTGGCGGCCTCGCCGGCCTGGGCGCCGACAATGCTGCCGATGCTGCCGGCCGCGTCGAGGGTGAGCTGGTTCGTGATGATCCTGGCGTCACGCGATGCGCTGACGATGCTGCCGTTCTCGCTGGTCAGGAAGGTCCGGCCATCGGTGTTCTTCAGCACCCCATTGATGCGGATGGTCTGGCCGGAGTCGACGTCGAGCAGGCCTGCATCGTTGGCGCTGAAGTTGATGCCGATCCGGTTGTCGGCCTTGGCCGTGTTGGTGACGACCAGCGTGCCAGTGCGCGGGGCGCGCTGGTACCAGCTCGTGCGCCACGTGCCGCCGTCATCGAATTGATTGCTGCCGGGGAAGCCGTAGTTGTAGCGGCAGCCACTTTCGTTCTTCTTTTCGCAGCGGTAGTTGACGCGTGAATTGAGGTTGCTGCCGAAGTCGCCGGTCAGCTGCGACTCGAACACCGCCACGCCGCCGGCCTTGTTGCCGTACGTGACGCCTGAGGTTTCCCACTGCTGGCCGTTGAAGACGGTGTTGTTGTTCCTGTCCACCCAGCGCCAGTTCTCAGCAGTAAGCACGCCGTTATCGGACTGGATGTTGCGCGCGATGCGGGCCGTCTGTGTCCAACGCGCAAACATGCCGGCGCGCGGGTCATAGCCGGTCGTGTTGCTGATGGCCGATACCCCCGGGGCATCCCAGCTCAGGGCATTGACTCCGCCCTGATAGCCCTTCACGTTGCCGTTGCCGTCGCGCAGATACCACGACGCGGTATTGAGCTCACGGTCGCGGATGGTGATCTGCCCGGGCGCCCCGTTGCCGACCAGGATGTTGCCAAGCTGCAGGCCCACATCGGCCAGGCCATTGTTGATGACCACCGAGCCCTTGCCACTGACCACATTGAGCGAGCCGGCGGTGGACGTGCTGACGATGCGGCCATCGAGGTAGATCGAACCGCCCCCGTTGGCCGAAATGTCCGGCACGATGAACTGGCGGTTGAGCGAATCGTACTTCAGGGCGATGCGGGAAGAATCTGCGCCGGACTTCGCCACGAACATGGCAGGCACATCGAAGATGCCCTTGCTGGCCTGGTTGTCCTTGCCGTCGATCCAGGCGCGCAACGCGCTGCTTTCGACCAGGATTGCCGAGTAATCCACCGGCCGGCCCGCCTTCAGCGCGACGTTGACGTCGATGTAGTTGGCCGTGATCTTGATGCCACTGCCGGCGTTCACACCGCTGCCCGTGCTGGGCACCTGGCCAAGGCTGGCGTTGCTGACGTCGTCGGGCTGCGTGTTGAGCACGGTGCGCAGATTCCGGGCATTCACCTTTGGCAGGTAATTGGTGTCCTTGTGGCTGTACCGCGATACCACGCCACCGTCGTAATACTGCCCACCCAGCGCTGAAGCGGTGCAGTCCTTGTCGCCGATGCGATAGCGGCATGCCCCAAACACCAGGATGCTGGGGTTGTTGACGTCGTTACCGGTCCCATACAACAGATAGTCGGTCAAGCTCATGCCGGCGGCGGCGGCCGCTGCGCCGTACTTGGCGTTGGCGATGTATGCCGCGGCGTCATCGGCATTGGTGATGCCCGATGCCACGCTGTGGCGTGCCCACAGCGCGCTCACGACATTGCCGTACCAGTTTGCCGAGCCCAGGTTGTAGCCGACCTCACCGTTGGGCGCATTGATCGTCACGCTTTCGGCGAGCTGCTCGCCCCAGCTCTGGATGTTGCCGAGCGCGTTGTACATGTCCAGGTCGCCACCCGTGACCGAAATCAGCCCGCCCGCACCGATCGCGCCGGTGCCCGTGGCCGCCTCGTTGCGGATGCTCACCAGCGCATTGCTCTGCCCCGGGTTCTGGCTGACGCCGATGCCCACGGCCTGGTTGCTGTTGCCGGTGAACAGCACATTGCCGCCGCTGTACTCCGGCACCAGGATGTCGCCCGCCAGCAGGAGGTTGTCGGTACTACGGTTGGTGATGGTGATCTTCGGCGCGCCCTTGGCGGTGACGGACCCGCCACCGCGGATGTTGCGGCCATACAGGATCACATCGCCGCCGGCCGCATACAGGTCGCCGATGGTGTGGGTATAGAGCGCATTGCCGGCGATCGCATCGAAATCGTGGATGCCCGACGCGTTCAGTCGCGCCTTCAGCGCGCTGCTGAGCTCGCGCTGGGTATCGAACGGCAGCACATCGCCGCCCGCGCCGCTGCTGGTCAGCTTGCCATTGGCATCGATCAGGATGTCCAGCACGTTGTAGCGCCCGGCAACGACGCGGCCATCGATCAGCACATCACCGCGGGTGCTGCCACCACTGCGGCTGTCGCGCACGGTGACCGGAATGAACCCCAACTGGTAGCCGGTGGCGGCGCCATCGGCGTTGCGGAAGACATTCTCACCGTAGGCACCGAGCGACACGAATGCGCCGCTGAGCAGCTCACTACCCGCCGCCAGAGCGGTGCTCGCGTTGCTGTCCACCGTGGAGGACGCCGAGGAATCCGGCACCGCGATCAGCCCGCGGCTGTACCCCTGCGAGACCGCATTGGCGGCCAGCCGTGAGGTCCAGCCATTCATGCCATCCTGGCCGGCGGAGACGAAGGCGTTGTGCAGCGATTCCAGCTTCGCGCCGCGGCCGACATTGACCTGCTGGTCCATCGCCAGCGCCACGTCCGCGTCGGAGATGCCGACCGCGGCCAGCACACCCCAGGTGTTCACCAGGGCGGTGGCACCGATGTCGGTCGCGGCGTAGGTGCCGACGTTGAGCATGTAGCTGCTCTGCAGGCGCGCATCATCGCCGATGTTCACGCGGTTGCCGAGCACCGCATCGGTGCGCGCCTTGACCGCGGCGGCATTGATCGCCCCGCCGGTGGTCAGCCCCGCCCGGTCATCGGTGTTCGCACGGGTGTTTGCCACGATGTCCAGCGCGCCGCCATCGCCCGGCGTCGGTGCGACGCCGGCGCGCAGCAGGGCGCCCTTGCCGATATCGATGGTGCTGCTGCCATCCAGCCGGGTGACCACCTGTGCGGCACTGCCACTGAGGACACCGCCGCCGGCCGCGCTGGCGGCAAGCTCGCTGCCCAGTGTGCCGGTGTAGTTGTTGTCGGTGCGCAGCACCAGCGATCCGGCCGAGACAATCTGGGCATCCTCGTCCACCAGCAGGCCGACGGTCGCGTCCGCACGGTTCTTCACGTCGGCGCCACTGGCGTTGAGTACGCCGGCGCTGGTGCTGTTCGCGCTGCCCGCGTAGTTGCTGTCGTGCAGCGCACGGGCATCAAGGCGACTGACATCCAGCACCGCGTTGCGGCCAATGGACAATTGCGTGGTGCTGTCGGTGTGCGTCGCTGCCAGCGCCGCGTTGCCCGCAATGAGCCCGCCGGTGCCCGCCGTGGCGTTGGCGCGATTCTCGTCCTTGCCGCTGGCGGCGAGCGTGGTGTTGCCTGCGTACAGCAGGCTCCCTGCCCCCACGGTGACGCCGGTGGTCGCCGAGGACCGGGCGTTGGCGTCGACGATGCCGGCGGCCAGCAGGCCCGCCACGCTCAGGCCGGTGGCATCGGCACGCTGGTTGCTGTTGTTGACTGCGCGCATCGCGATAGTGCCGCCGCGCGCGTAGTCGATGATGTTGTTGATGGAATAGGCCTCACCCTGCACCACCACGTCGGATCCAAGCGCTGCCTGCACCGCGTTGGTGCTGGCAGCGGTGGCGAAGGCGCCGGCGCCGGCCAGATACAGACCACCGGAACCGGCGACCGCGCGTGCATCCACGCTCCCGCCGTGGACGCTGGCCAGGATGTCCAGCCCACCGCGGTTGGACAGCACCGCACCATTGCCTACATGGGCGTCCACTTTGGCACGGGAGGTGGCATCAGCGACCGCCGCACCGACCGCCAGGCCGCCGGCCAGTGCAGCACCGAAGGCTTCGGCGGACACCTGCGGGGTGGCCTCGGCATGCACCTCAATGCCGCCACCCACCCCCGATACGCGTGTCCGCTCGCCCAGCCAGGCGCGCACGTCGGAGCCATCGTCGGCCAGTGCGACGGCGGCGCTGACGCCGGCCAACACGCCACCGGCCGCACCCCACGCGCCCGCATGCGCGCCGCCCAGCGAGCTGGCGGCGAAGGTCACGTTGCCAAAGCCGGCCAAGGTACTGTCGTTCTGCAACCACGCCTGGACGTTGGCGTTGCGAGCAGCGGTTGCGACGACCGCACCGGCCGCGAGTGCACCGGCCGCCATGCCGGTGGCTGTCACATCCAGCGTGCTGGCATCGCTGGCACGGACCGCAAGACCCTCGCCCTGGCTGCCTGCCTGCAGGTCACCGGCCACCGTGGCCGTGACCGTCTGTTCCAGGCGCGCCAAGCCGATGGCCGCGCCGACGCCCACCAGGCCGGCACCGCCGGCATAGACGTCCAGACCAGCGGCCTTGCCTGCGCTGCCGTCGCCGGCGTTGGCGAGCACCGCGATGGAGCCGGCCCGCGTGCTGTTCGCCGCCAGTACCGCCTCGGTGCTGCCATACAGGCCGGTCATGCCGAATGCGCCGCCCACGCCCACGCCACCAGCGCCGATCCCACCGACGGTGTTGCTGCTGCTCATCAGGGTCTGCGCGCTCACCTCAAGCGCGCGTGCCTGCACGGTGCCACCGCGGATGCTGGCGCTCACCAGATCGCCACGTCCCTGCAGACTGCCGATGTCCACCTGGGCGCGGCTGTTCAGCGCGCCGGCGCCCTGCGCCCCCAGGGTGCCGTCCAGCGCGGCGGCGTCGATCTTCTGGCCAGTGCCCAGCTGCTTCAGGCTGGCAAAGGTGCCACCCAGTTCCGTATCACTGTCACCGCGGTCGCCAATGCCGGCCAGCAGCAGCCCGGCAGCGCCGCCGATGCCGGTGGTGGCGCCCACGCCAGCCGTCACGGTGACCATGTCCACCGCACGATCGGAGACGGCATTCACATCAACGCTGCCCGTGGTCGACAGCGTGCTGTCTTCCACGGTGGCCTTGACGGTGCTGCCAAGAATGGCCACCGAAGCGCCGGCACCTACACCGCTGCCGGCGATGCCCACGCCCACCGCACCGGAGTACGCGGACAGCCGCAGGATATCCTCGGCCACCACCGCCATATCGGTGGCATCCACCGAGGCCTGGGTGACCAGCGCACGGGTGTCGTTCTGCAGCAGGTGCACCTGTGCCATGCCGGCGATGCCGGCGGCGCCGGCACCCGCGCCACTCACCGCCACGCCGTTGAAATCCGAACGGCTGTGCGCGTTCACGTCGAGGTCGCGTGACACGGAAATGTGGGTCACGCGCGCACGTTCGCCCACCTGCGCCAGCGTGGTTGCAGTGCCCATGTTGACCAGCGCGGTGCCGGCCACCGCCGCGCCCCCCCCGACCGCGCCTGCGCCGCCGACCAGCGAGGCGGCGTTATCGCTGTTGGCGTTGACCGCCAGGGAGCCCGCCCGCAGGGTGCCGCCCAGCACGCTTGCACGGGTATCGGTGGTGAAATTGTTGACCACGCCGGTGGCAGCGCCGCCGGTCAGGCCCGCGGCCGCGCCGACCACGATCGCCAGCGCGTTCTGGCTGGCATTGGCCTCCACGGTCACCGCGTCGGCGGCCGACACGGTGGCGCCCTCGATGCTGGCGCTGGCATGGCTGTCGAACAGGTTGGTCGACAGCGCCCCTGCGCCCGAGAAGACGCCCGCGCTGGCGGCGATGCCGGCCACATAATTGGCCGAGGCCACGTGATGGCTGGCGCGCACATCCACGCTCTGCTCCGCTGCGGCGAGCCCTGCGCTGTCCTGGTCGGGGTCGCTGCTGGTGCCCAGCCCATGCTGGTTGATCCGTGCGTCCTTGATGATCGCGGTGGTACTGCCGGCGATGTCGTTGACGGCCGCCATTACCGCTACCGCACCACTGGCGATCGGGGTGGTACCCAGCGCGCCACTGACGCCGATGGTCCTGACCTGCTGGCGCGTGGCCGCATTGACCGCGATGCCATGCACGTCGATATGGCCGGTGCCCAGGTCCACGGTATCGAAGGCCATGCCGGCGGCGTCGGTACGGGTGCTGTGGGTATTGCCCGCCGTGCGCCGGCCACTGTCCACGCCTGCCAGCGCATCGCCCAGGCCCAGCGCGGTCACGGCAGTTCCGGCACCGGTGATCGCCGCCTCGGTGCTGCCATCCACCAGGTTGACGACGGTACCCAGGCCGATGCCCGCGTTGACGCCCCCGCCGATGCTGCCGGCGTACACGTCAATCTGCTGCGCCTGGGCGGCGAGCACGCCGACGTTGTCCTGTGCCAGGACATTGGCGCCTGCTTCAATCCGTGCCGAGACGGCGCCCTTCATCCGGTTCACCGCCACCGACGCTGCGCCACCGACCGCGCCGCCGCCGCCCAGGCCAGCAGCCACGGTGCGGATGCGGTTGCCCTGACCGCCGGCCTGTCCAGAGGCATCGGCCTGCACCAGCAGATTGCGGACATCCAGGTCCAGCGCACTGCCGGCAACCACCGCTGAGGTAGTGCCGCCGATATCGTTGTAGGCCACTGCCGCGCCCACGCCCACGCTGCCGCCGACCGCTGCGCCACCCGCCAGCGAATCGATGCTGCGCTCGTCACGGGCGCTCACCTTCACATCGGCCAGCGTGTTGTGCAGGCTGGTGTCACTGAGGCTGGCCTGCGTATCGGAATGGATCAGGTTGGTGGTGACACTGCCGGCCACCGCTGCCGTGCCCGCCCCCGCCACGGAAACGGCTGCCGTGCGCACCAGGCTGCGGTTGGCCGCATCGATGCTCAGCGCGCTGGCGCCGCCCAGCGTGGCATTCTCCACCACGGCACGGGTACGGCCGCCGATGTCGTTGACGCTGCTGGCTGCGCCGATGCCTGCCGTCCCACCGGCCGACAGCGCGCCCCCCAACGAATAGGCCGCACCCGAGGTGTCGGCGCTGACGGACACCGCACCGGTGATGCCACTCCCCTGCCCCGTGACACCCCGCAGGCGGGCCTCGGTGAGGGTGTCGATCAGGTTGGTGGTGTTGCTGCCGGCAATGGACGCGGTGCCCCCCAGCGCACCGGCAATGGCCAGTGTCTTGGTGGTGGCGGCCGACGTCGCACTGACATCCAGCGCAGTACTCACCTCCAGCGCGGTGCCGTCCACCTCGCCCAGCGTGGTATCGCCGATGGTGGCCACGTTGATCGCCGCGCCGATGGCGGCGGTGCCGCTGCCGGCAACCGCACCGGCCAGTGTGTGGATACGCGATTCGTTGCTGCCGGCCACCTGCACGATGCCTGCCTGCACGCTGCCTTCCCGCAATGCGGCCTCGGCATGATTGTCGATCATGCTCCAGCCCACCGAGCCTTGAATGGCGACATTGTTGGCTGCGCCTGCGGCAACCGCACCGGACAGGATCCTGGCGGCGTTGGCGGCCTCGAGGTCGACCCGGCCGGCGCCAGCGGTCAGCTGCGCATCATCGACCAGCGCCAGCGTGGTATTGCCGATGTCATTGATGGTCAACGCCGCACCCACGGCGACCTTGGAGCCCAGCGTTGCCGCCCCCGCCAGCGCGCCGATGAAGGATTCATCGCGTGCCTGCAGGTGGATGCTGCCCGCGTTGAGCTGTGCGCCATCCCGGGGCACCTGGCCCTGCGCGTCCGCCAGGCCACGACCGACCAGCACCGAGGTGGTGTTGCCGATGGCGTTGTAGGACGCACTGCCCACCCCGGTGAAGTTGCCGGTGCTGCCGCCGATGCCGGCACTCACTGCCAGGATGTCGGACTGGTCACTGGCCGTGAGCGCAATGCGCCCGGCGGTGAGCGTGGCATCGTTGACCGAGACGGTATGTGTGTTGTTGATGGTGTTGTAGGCGAAGGCCACGCCGGCATTGTTGCCACCCACCTGGACCATGCCGGCAACAGCGATGATCGAGCTGCGGCCATTGTTGCGACCCGCCGCATCCACCCGCGTATCGTCAGTGCTCGCGGTATCGGCATTGGCATCCACCTCGATGCTGCCGATCCCGGTGCCACAGTAATCGACCGCAAAGCCCGAGCCGCAGCCGTCACCGGTGCCACGCACGTCGTCGATCGTCGCCGTCCCGGCGAAGGCTTCAATGTCACCACTGGCAGTGATGCGGCTGCCGCCGTCAATGCTGGCGGCGGTCTGGCTGGCGATCTGGTTGACCAGCACCGAACCGGCGATCGCCACGCCGTCGCTGCGCGTGGACGCCCCTCCACTGGCGGCCGCCGCCACGATCCGGGATGCATCGGCCGCACGCACGCGCACGTCCTGTACGCCTTCGATGTCGGCGCCACTGACTGACGCGCGGGTGCTGTCGCCCACTTCGGCATACGTCACTGCCGCCCCCAGGCCGGCCTTGCCACCCGCATACAGTGCGCCCCCCCCGTTGGCGATCTTCGAGGCGTTCACGGCCTTGACATCGACATCTGCGGCCGCGCCGCCCATGCCGCGGAGGCTGCCCCCGACGATGCTGGCGGCCGTGTCGTTGTGGGACATCGCCACGGTCGCCGAGATCGCGCCGGCACCGGCCGAGCTCTGGTTGGAGGAGGCATTCACGCCCACGCTCAGCCCGACGTTGACCTGTTCGCTTTCGTTGCGTGCGGTCACCGTGACATTGCCGGCATCCTCCACGGTACTGTCACGCAACTGCGCGGTCGTCGTGTTCTGGATGTCACCGTAGGCCACGCCACCGGCCAGCGAAGCGCTGCCCTGGGTGTTGTCCGAGCCGGCCGCGGCCACCGACAACGCGCCGCTGACGCTGACCAGCAGCGTCTGGTTGGTCGCGTCAAGATCCAGCTTCAGGCCGTTGCCGCTGTTGTCCTTGATCACGGCCGAGCTGATGTCTGCCTTGGTGTTCTGCCGGGCACGATTCACCGTCGCACTACCGGACAGGGCGATGCCGAACTTGGGTTGCGGCGTCTGCGCGCCCTGGCCCTGCCCCGGTGCTGCATTCCCACTACCCAGCAGGCCCTTGGCCTTGTCGAAGTACGCGGTCAGCCCGGCGCTGCCGTTGCTGTCGGCCTTGTTGGCCATGCCTTCCAGCGCGGTCACCTTGCCGAGCGCACGGGTCTTGAGTGAATCCAGGAAGCCGGGATTCTCCGCGTTCTGCTTTGCCGCCAGCTCGTCCTGAGCCTTCTGCAGCTGTTCGGACGAGCTCTTGGCAACTGCGCCGGCGGCGGCCACCGCACCGGCCAGGCCACCGCTGGTGGCGTTGACCGCCAGCTCACCCGTGGTGATCGCGCCGACCGGCGCCGTGCTGCTGCCGGTCGCGAAGGCTGCAGGCACCGCACCGATGAAGGCGCGGGTATCGGTATCCAGCTGCTGGTAGGCGACGCTGGCCCCCACCGACACACTGTCGCTCATCGCAACCGCGCCGGCCACGGACCACACGAACAGATCTTCGTCGGCACGTACGCCGACCGTTGCGGCGCGGATGTCGGCACGGTTGCTGATCCCCGCCAGCGTGGTGCTGTCCAGGTCCAGCGCGGTGGCGGTTCCGCTGACACCGATGCTGCCGCCCTGGCCTGACTGCAGCGCCAGCGCCACCACGGTTTCCTTGTTGTCGGCCTGCACTGCCAGGCTGCCTGCACCGGCGTCGACGCGGACGCCATCATGGAGGATCGCTGCCGCCGTGTTCTGGTAGTCGATATAGCCGACGCTGCCGCCCAAGGCAGTTCCGCCGTTGCCGACGTTGCTGTCCTTGAGGTTCTTCAGGGCAAGATCACCCGCCGCGTGCAGACCGGTGACATCGGTGTTGGCACGCACGGTGGCGGTGGCGTCAAACGTCCGGCCGCGCGCAGCGCCGGCATGGTCCTCACCTTCCAGTGCGGCGCTCCACGCTGCGGTGCTGGTGTCGCGGGTGGTCAGCGAAGCACCGGCGGCGACATCGGTACGTGCGCTGTTGGTCGCCTTGAACCAACTCACCGCGCCCCCGATGGCCACTTCCTCGGCCGAGCCGCGCGCCGCCGCGTACGAGGCGAACAACTCCGATGGGTCGGTGATCAGGTCCTTGGCGGCGGAGATCGACGTCTTGAACGCGTCGAAGCTGCTGAAGTCCGGGACGGCCCCGGTGAGCGCACTGAAATCCCGAGGCAGGCGCACATCCGACGACAACCCGATGCGTTGCGCCGAGAGCTCAGCCGAACTGCCCACCAGGGTCCGTGCCTCATGGGTGAGGTTGGCGATGTTGACCGCCCCGGACAACGCGAACGCCGAACCATCCGCGCTCTTGCCCTTGGCCAGCACATTGCTCATCGCATGGTTGCCGATCTGTGCATCGGTTACCTGGCTGTCGACCACGATCGCGCCGGCGCTGTCGATGGTCGTACCGGCGCCGATACTGGCGGTGGCCGCATGGTCGCCGTCGACAACGCTGATCGCCCCGCCGAGGCGGAAGGGCGACGCCGTGGTCGGTGTAGTGGCCGGCGGCGTGCTGCCGCCGTCCTGGCTGCCGGTCAGTTTGGCGATGGCGCCACCCACGCCGGCGCCGGCCAGCGACTGCGCCACGCTCATCAGGCCATCGCTGCCGCTGCTGATCGCTTCCACCTGCTCCTGGCCGGGCAGCGGCTCGCTCTTCGGGCCGGTGATCAGCGTGCTGGTCTTGTTGAGGCGGTTGATGCTGGCCGCCTGCACGGTGACGTCGCCTGCCGTGGTGCGGGTGTCGCGGTCCAGGCGCGCTTCGGCCGCGATATCCTGCAGACTGATCGCGCCAGCCAGGCCGACCGCGCCATTCTTGTCGGCGCGCGCCGTGGCGGAGGTGTCCAGAGAGACCGCGTTGACCGCCGAAACGTTGACACTGCCGGCCTGCAGTGGCCCACCCGCTTCAATCACCGCGCGGGTGTCAACGTTGACATTGCTGATCGCCGCCGTGAACGCAGCGGCCGTGTTGTTCACCGCGAACGATTCGGCCGCAAGCTTCAGCGTCGTATCGGCATCGGCCTTCACCGCCACGTCGCCGCCAGCCGCAAGGGTTGCGCCCGAACGCACGATGGCTTCCGTGGTGGCGTTGATCTGCGCGTACGCCGCACCGAGGCTGAGCATGTGCTTCTTCGGAATGCTGTTGCCATTGGCATCCTTCACGGGATCGCCGTTGGCATCGGTGACGACATCACCTTTCTCGTACGCCTTGCCGGCCGCCGAGTTGTCGATGGCCTGGCGGGTGCTGGCATGCAGCGTAATGTCGTCGCGCGCGTCCAGTACTGCGTTGTCCTTCACCTCTACCCGCGCCGTGGTGGCGCCATGCAGGAACGAAATCTGCTCACCCAGCAGCTTGCCCGCCCCCAGGTTCACCAACGCATCGCCGAGGTCCGTGAGGGTGCTGGAGTCGGTGACGCTGTTGACGAGATCGGCCTTGAGCTCGTCGAATACCGCACCGTCCTTGTCGTAGCCGGAATCGATGACCGCAAGCGCGGTCAACTCGATATCGTCCGCCGCCAGACGTGCGTTGCCGCCCACCGTTACCGTTGCCTCGGCACTGCGCACACCCAACCCGGTATCGGAGATCGCCGCCGCGCGAAGTTGGATCCGGCCGCCCTCGTTGACCAGTACCAGCGGCTGCGAGGCGCCGGTATTGACGGCCGCCTCGATGCCCTGCAGATCGCCATTGGCATCGCGCGGGCCGGCCTGTACGAACAGCGTGCCGGTGACATCAATGGCCCTGGCCTGTACGCGGATGCCGTTGCTTGCATTCACCGTCCCGTGCAGCGCCACCGTCTTGTCGGTGAGTTGACCCGGCGTCAGCGTGCCGTACATCAGGGCATCCAGGCCCTTTCCGGCGTTGAGGATGTCGTCGGCCGTGGCGCGGTTGGCCGTGGCCACCGACAGCGAGCCGACATTGAGCACGCCACCGTTGCCGACCAACAGGCCATCCGGGGCGACGAAGAACACCTTGCCGCCCACCGCATTGGTCGACTCCAGCACGCTGTTGAGGTTGCCGTTGATGTAGGCACGCGCGTCGGTGACCAGGTTGACCAGGTTGTGCACCTGTTGCTGACCCTGGGCGGGCAGCACAAGATCAACGGTCTGGCCGACGTCCACCCCGAATTCGCGGAAGGCGTTGAAGGCGACCTGGTTGCCGGCGGCCCCCTTCACTGTACCGGTGGTCACCTTCCAGTGCAGATCGTTGCCCTGGCGGGTCACGCGGGTATCGGTGCGACCGTCGGTGACCATCGCACTGCCGTCATCGCCGGCAATCACGCTGCCTGGCAACGCCAGCCCCAGCACGGAGCCGATGGCCACGGCCAGGCCCGCAGGACGCAGGCGGCGTTGCGCCGGGGGCACATGACGCACGCTGGAGGACGGGCAGGACGAAGGGTCGCGATGGTTCATGGCAGGCTCCGGGCAGTGGCAGGCGGGGCAACCGCGGGCCAGCAAGGGTCGCGGCAAGGCAGGCGTGCCTTGCCGCTCGGTGGCGTTACTGGAAAGGGATCAGTGCGTTGCGGCAGCGGCTGGACGGCTGTCCAGCGCGCGGCTGAGCAGCTCGACATTGCCCAGCGAAAGCAGATGGGCGTAGATCAACCCGAGGTCGCCCGAACGCGCCAGATCCTGGAGCGCCTTGCCCTTCAATTCGCGCAGCTTCTGCTCATCGACCACAAAGAAGCCATCCAGCGAGAAGCCCTCGCCCAGCGCGGTCTGCACGTTCACCTGCCGCGGCACCAGCAGCCCATGGCTGGCCAGCGCCGCACTGAAGGCACGCGTACGCGCCAGATGCACCTGGTATTCCTGCAGGAACTGCAGTGCGTTGCTCAGCAGCGGGCTGTCCTTGCCCTCGTCATCGAACAGCGGCGCACCTTCCTCGCCACCTTCGCGGATGCCCGCATATGCCTCATCCAAGCACACGGTGAAGTCGCTGCCCTTCTCATCGCGTTCGGCAAGCACGAAGGGATAGCGGCGCAGAAACGCCGGGACATAGGCCCCTTCGGCCCAGCTGCCCTGCTCATCGACCATCAGGTTCTGGCCGGCGCGCAGGCCCAGCAGTGCGGCCGGCACCACCGCGTCGGCGCTGCTGCCGGCGAACAGGATCGGGTACTCGCGGGCGACCGGCGCGAATTCCACGCAGGCCAGCGGGACGGAATTGAGCGCGGCGGCGAAGGCAAAATCGCCCGGGGTCGCCACCACCCGATGGTTGCGATGGGCAACGCGGTTGAGCTGGATCGGACGTTCGTAGATGAGCAGCTGCTTCATGGTGGTTCCCCCTGGAGTGATCAAAAAGTGTCCCTTGCCAAATAACCGTGGAAAACAGGCCACTCCCATCAACCCACCGGCTATTCATCACACTTTTTTAATGAATCCGTTCATAAACAGCTGCCGCCCGGCCATGGGGGTCATGGCCGTGACGACCCCCTCAGACGAACATGCCGCCCGAGGCTTCCACGCGCTGCGCAGTGATCCACGCGGTCTGCGGCGACAGCAGCGCCACCGCCACCGGGCCGATGTCATCGGGTTTGCCGGGGCGGCCCATCGCGGTGACCGAGGACACCATCGCATTGACCTGCGCATCGTCGCGCACGCGCCCACCACCGAAGTCGGTTTCGATCGCGCCCGGGGCGAGTGTGTTGGCACTGATGCCACGTGCGCCCAGTTCCTTGGCCAGGTAGCGGGTGAATACCTCGATGCCGCCCTTCATCATCGCGTAGGCCGAGCTGCCCGGCAGCGAGAAACGCGCCAGCCCGCTGGACACGTTGAGAATGCGGCCGCCATCGGCGATCAGCGGCAACAACGCCTGGGTCAGGAAGTACGGGCCCTTGAGGTGCACGGCGACCAGCGCGTCGAACTGCTCGACCGTGGTGTCGGCGATCATTGCGTGCAGGCCTTCGCCGGCGTTGTTGAGCAGGCCCTGCAGCTGGGTTTCCCCCCATCCCTCCAGCACGCGGCGGACCTGGCTGGCGAATGCGGGGAAGCCGGCGCTATCGGCCATGTCCAACGGAATCGCGGCGGCGTGGCGGCCCAGTGCTTCGATCTTGGCGACCACGTCCTGCGCGGCATCGGCCTGGCTGCGGTAGGTGAGGACGATGTCGGCGCCATCGGCGGCCAACGCGAGGGCGGCGTTGCGGCCGAGGCCACGGCTGCCGCCGGTGATCAGGACGACTCGGGTTGCGTGGCTCATGTCAGTGCACCTGCTTGGGGAGTGGGGCCAGCGTATTGATATTGCCGTGCGGCATAAATCAGTGGATGCTGATTTGACTGTCCAGACATTGCGAACAATCCATGGATCGCCTCGATCACCTGCGCTGCTTCCTGCGCGTCGCCGAACTGGGTTCGTTCACCGGGGCGGCCGACAGCCTCGGTTTGCCCAAGGCCAGTGTCTCCCTCGCCGTTCAGCGCCTGGAAGCAGAGGTGGGTGTGCAGTTGCTCCACCGCACCACGCGCCGTGTGCAGCTGACCGCCGATGGCGCCCAGTTCCAGACCCGCGCGCACGATCTGCTGCACGACATGGACGACCTGCAGGGCATGTTCCGGGTGGACACCAGTCAGTTGAAGGGCCGCCTGCGGGTGGATATGTCCAGCGGACTGGCCCGCCAGCTGGTGATCCCGCAGTTGCCGGACTTCCTGGCCCAGCACCCCGGGGTGGAAATCGAACTGAGCGGTACCGACCGCCGGGTGGATCTGATCCGCGAGGGCTTCGACTGCGTGCTGCGGGTCGGGCCGCTGGATGACAACACCCTGGTCGCCCGCCCGCTCGGGCAGCTACGGATCATCAACTGCGCCA
Source organism: Stenotrophomonas sp. TWI809 (assembly GCF_039673205.1). NCBI lineage: Bacteria > Pseudomonadati > Pseudomonadota > Gammaproteobacteria > Lysobacterales > Lysobacteraceae > Stenotrophomonas > Stenotrophomonas sp. TWI809. The sequence goes on from NZ_JBDJLE010000017.1 coordinate 86,958, forward strand.
GTCCCGCGTATCTGGCGGCCCGCGGTACGCCCGCCACGCTGGACGATCTCGCCAGCCACGCCCTGGTCCACTATGTCGGCACGCTGGGCCAGCGCTCACCGGGGTTTGAGTATCACGACGGCGAGGCCTATCGCAGCCTGCCGATGGGCGGGGCGGTGACCGTCAACAGCGGGGATGGGTATACCGCTGCGGCGCTGGCCGGGCTGGGCATCATCCAGGTGCCGCTGCTCGGCGCGCGCCCGGCGCTGACCGCAGGAACGCTGGTGGAGATCCTTTCCGGGCTGCAGGCTGAGCCGATGCCGGTGACGCTGCTCTATGCCCAGCGCCGCCACCTGCCGCGTCGCGTCGCCGCCTTCATGGACTGGGCGGCAGCGGTGATCCGGCCGGAACTGCTCCCTGCCCTGTGACGCAACAGCGCGGGCGCGGCGAAAAGGCGCACATTGACGCACACTCATGCAGATTACCGCGCACAATCGCGACGATTCTGGTAAAGTATCGGGCCACTACAAGCAGTACCACGCACGAATGCGCATGATCAGGCATGTCGGCATGGTGCTACCCGGCCTGACCGAGGTTACCCATGACCACCCAGGACGCCCTGCCGGGCGAACGCCAACAGACCATCCTGCGCCTGCTGCGCGACCACGGCCGCGTCATGTCCGCGCAGCTGGCCATCGAGCTGCAGGTCTCAGAAGACTCGATCCGCCGCGACCTGCGCGAGCTGGCTGCGCAGGGTCTGTGCCGCAAGGTGCATGGCGGCGCACTGCCGACGGCCCCGGCGTTCCCGGCGTTGGCCGAGCGCCACGAAAAGGACCATGACCGCAAGCGCGCGTTGGCACGGATCGCGGCGGCCCAGGTCCTGCCCGGGGAGCTGGTCTTCCTGGACGCCGGCTCGACCAATACCGTGATCGCCAGCTGCCTGCCCGAGCACCAGGGCCTGCGGGTGGTCACCAACGCGCCGGATATCGCGTTGGCCTTGATGGCGCGTCCGGGCATCGAGGTCAGCCTGGTCGGCGGCCGCATGGACCCGCGCATCGGCGCGACGGTGGGGGCGCAGACACTGGAAGCGATCCGTGCGCTGCGCGTGGACGTGTGCTTCGTCGGCACCTGCGCGGTGGATGCCGAGGCTGGCATCTGGGCAGTGGATGGCGAGGAAGCAACGCTCAAGCGCGCCCTGCTTGCCGCCAGCAGCCGCTGCGTGGTGGTCGCCACCAATGACAAGCTCGGTGCACAAGCCTCACACCGCATCGGCGATGTGGACCAGATCGATCTGCTGGTTGTCGAAGCCGATGCCCCGCCCGCCCAGGTGGTGGCGTTCGAGCGTCGCGGTGTCACCCTCCAGCGCGCTGCGCAGCACTGAGGCCCGAATTCCATGTCGACGCTTTCCGCTCCTTCGTCCCTGCTTGCCCGCAGCCAGCAGCACGCCACCCGCGCAGCCTTCTTCCTGCCCGGCTTCGCCACCGCAGCCTGGGCGCCGCTGGTCCCGTTCGCCAAGAACCGCACCGCCCTGGATGAAGGGTCGCTCGGCCTGGTGCTGCTGTGCCTGGGTGCCGGTTCGCTGCTGGCGATGCCGATCGCAGGCATGCTCGCTGCGCGCCACGGCTGCCGCGCGGTCATGATCGCCACGCTGTTGATGGTGATCGCCACCCTGCCCCTGCTCGCCGTTGCCCCTTCGCCGCTGACCCTGGGCCTGGTGTTGTTCGTGTTCGGCGCCGGCGTGGGTGCCTGCGACTGCGTGATGAACATGCAGGCGATCATGGTCGAGCGCGACAGCGGCCGGCCGATGATGTCCGGCTTCCATGCCTTCTACAGCATCGGCGGCGCGGTCGGTGCCGGTGCGATGACCGCTCTGCTGGCGTTCCACCTGCCGCCGTGGCTGGTGTGCCTGCTGGCCTCGGCGGTGATGGCCGCCCTGCTGGCACTCTCGCTGCCGTACTGGCGGACCGACAAGGCACCCAGCGATGCGCCGATGTTCGCGGTGCCGCATGGGGTGGTGCTGGCGATCGGCGTGCTGTGTTTCGTGGCGTTCCTGGCCGAAGGCTCGGTGCTGGACTGGAGCGCGGTGTTCCTGCATGAAGTGCAGCACGTTGATCCCTCCCGCGCCGGCCTCGGCTATCTGGCCTTTGCCATCGCGATGACCATCACCCGGCTCGTCGGCGATGGCGTGGTGGCCAAGCTCGGCCGCCATCGTTCGATCCTGATCGGCAGCCTGGTGGCGGCATCCGGCTTCGCCCTGGCAACGTTCGCCACCTGGATGCCACTGGCACTGTGCGGGTATGCGCTGGTCGGCCTGGGCTGCGCGAACATCGTTCCGGCGCTGTTCTCGATGGCCGGCAACCAGAAGGTCATGCCGGAGAGCCTGGCCATCCCGGCAATCACCACGCTCGGCTATGCCGGTGTGTTGGCCGGCCCGGCGCTGATCGGCTTCGTCGCGCAGGCCAGCAGCCTGGTGTTCGCGTTCAGCGCGGTGGCAGTGACGCTGGTACTGGTCGGGCTGTGCGCGCGGTGGGTGCGCGCCTGAGGCCGCCCAGGCCGCTCAGACGCTAGCGCCCGTAGCGCGCGAGGATCACCAGCGCCAGCAGCGCGATGGCGCTCAGTACCAGCACCAGCAGGAAGACCATGCGATAGCGCGCGGCCTTGCCCTGTTCGCGGCGCAGGCGCTGGCGGTAGGCCGGGTCACGCAGAAAACGGATGGGGCTGATCCTGAACAGCGGCGCCAACAGCAGATCGATCACCTCGAGCATCCCTGTCTCCTTGGGCGCCCGGGCCACCGGCGCTGCGCCAGCGTTGCACGCGGCAAGGCCCCGGGCAACCCCGCTCAGCCTCGCAGCACACGCGCAACCTGCCCCTGCCCGCTCAGGACCGCCGTACGCATGCACCCCCTTCCCGCACGCCGCTCCCTCAACAAGGGCGTGGCGGCCGCTGGCGTTACCATCGGGTGACTGCTGACCGGATGCGCACCATGACAGACCTTTCCTTCGATCCCCGGCCGCGCCGCGCGGCCTTCCGTGCGCTGCACGAGGAAGGCTGCTTCGTGCTGCCCAACCCGTGGGATGCAGGCAGCGCACGCTACCTGCACAGTCTCGGCTTCCAGGCGTTGGCCTCGACCAGTTCGGGTTATGCGTGGAGCCAGGCCCAGGCCGACGGCACGCTGACGCTGGAGGAGACCCTCGCACATCTGCGCAGCCTGGCCGCGGCGACCCCGTTGCCGTTGAATGCCGATTTCGGCGATGGCTTCGGCTCGCTGGAAGCAGTCGGCCGCAACGTCACCCTTGCCATCGCCACCGGCGTGGCCGGCATCTCCATCGAGGATGCCAGCCCGGATCCCGCGCATCCGCTGCGCACGCTGGACGATGCGGTGGCACGGGTACGTGCCGCCCGCCGCGCGATCGACGCGTCCGGCGAGGACGTGCTGCTGATCGGCCGCGCGGAGAATTTCTTCGTCGGCCGGCCCGACCTGGACGATGCGATCACCCGCCTGCGTGCCTATGCAGAAGCCGGTGCGGATTGCGTGTATGCGCCGGGCATCACCAACCGCGAGCAGATCGAAGCGGTGGTGGCCGCGGTGGCGCCGCGACCGGTCAACCTGCTGGTTGGCAGCGCGCTGCCGTTCACCCTGCAGGACATCGCCGGCATGGGCGTGCGCCGGGTCAGCGTGGGTGGTGCGATGGCGCGCACCGCCTGGGGCGGGATGATGCGGGCCTCGCAGCTACTGATGGACGAAGGCCACTTCGACGGCTTCGCCGATGCGGCCTCCGGGGCGGTGTTGAATCAGTTGTTCCGCTGATCGGGGATCAATGGCTCGACAGCACCACCACCGCACCGGTGACCAGCGCGATCCCGACCCAGCCGATCGGGCGCAGCCGGTTGCCGAACAGCACGCGCCCGCAGAGGGCCGTGCCGATCACGCCGATGGCACCCCACATCGCATAGGCCGTGGCCAGATCCATGGTTTTGACCGCCTGACCGAGCAGCGCGAAGGCGATCCAGACCAGCACGATCGCGGCGAAACCCCAGGCCGGCTTACGGAAGCCGTCGGATTTGGCCACCATCATGTTGGCGGCGATATCGATCAGTGCCGAGCACAGCACGAAAAGGAAGGCAGTGAGGTTCATGGCGTGTGCGCCTCGCCGAGGGTGACGCAGACGATGCCGACCGCCGCCATCACCAGCCCGATCATCTGCTGCACGGACAGGCTGTCCTTGAACACGAACATGCCGACCAGCGTCAGCAAGGTCAGGCCCAGGCCTTCCCACACGGCGTAGGCCACGCCCACCGCGATGCCGCGCACGGACAGCGCCAGGAAGTAGTACGAAATGGCCAGCGCCACGGCCATTACCACATAGCCCAGATAGCCCCCATGACGGGCGGCATCGGCCATGAACGAGGTGCCGACCACTTCGGCGACGATCGCCACGGTCAGGCAGGCCCAGGCGATCAGACCGCCACGGGCACGGGGTTGCGAATGCACCTGTGTGTGCATGGAAAGCTCCTTGATTGCGGCCGCGGGATGACACCCGTGCGACGCGCCCATTATCATCGCCATTTCCATCAGACCAAAGATGGAATCCATCGATAAAGGCGATACATCAATGCGCTACGGCCCCGAATCCCTGCACGCCTTCGTGGAAGCGGCTGCGCTAGGCTCGTTCTCCGCCGCCGCGCGCCGCCTGAAAAAGACCCAGTCGACCATCAGCACCGCGATCGCCACGCTCGAGGCCGACCTGGGCCTCACGCTGTTCGACCGCAGCGGCCGCTACCCGGTCCTGACCGAGGACGGCCGCAAGGTGCTCGGCCATGCACAGGAAATCCTCGCGGCCGCCGACCGTCTGGAGCAGCTCAGCATCCGCTTGGCGGATGAGGTCGAGCCGCGCCTGAGCCTGGTGTTCTCGGACATTTACCAGCTCAACCCGGACCAGCACCTGCTGCGCCGGTTCGAGCAGCGTTTTCCGGATATCGAACTGGAGTGGCTGGATGCCGAAGGCAGTGACGTGCTGGACGTGGTGCAGCGTGGGCGTGCCCATCTCGGGCTTATGCCGCATCAGCCGGCCTACCCGTCCGAACTGGCGGTGCGCGCCCTGCCCCTGCGCGCAGAGATGGCGGTGTTTGTTGCCGCCGGTCATCCGCTGGCCGCGCTGCACGCGCCGGACGAATCCCACCTGGCCAGCCACCGGCAGATCTGCCTGAGTGGCGATGCGGCGCGCGAGGGCCACGCACGCGGGCGCACGTGGTCGGCCTCGGACTATCTGATGGTGCTGGAGATGGCCGAGGATGGCTTCGGCTGGGCAGCGTTGCCGCGCGCACTGGTGGCGCGCTATGGCCGGGGCATGCTGGTGGAGCTGCCCCTGCCCGGCTGGCCGCGGCTGGTCTCCACCGATGCGGTATGGCACAAAGGCGCGCCGCTGGGGCCAGCGGCGCTGTGGTTGCTGGATCAGTTCCTGGGGGCGGCCAACGCGTAATCGATCGCCGCGCAGATTGCCGCCACCTGGGCGTCATTGCACTGCTGCGGTGTGGCACGCGGGCTGTCCGGGTACACCTCGGTGGTGGTCGTGTATCTGGCGCCGCTGACGCTGGCGCACAGGCCCAGTTTTTCCAGCGGGTACTCGATCACCCCCGGGGCGACCACCGGGGAACCGATGATCTCGCCCTTGTCGTCGGCCGGGGCGATATGGGTCACCCGCTCGACGGCGGCATTGACCGCGGTCTGGAAGGCCGGCTGCGGGTTTTCGGTGTCATCGACCAGGTAGAAACCATCCGGGATCAGGCCGGGCTCGAATGGCTTGCCGTCGCGCGCGGCCAACGCCGGGCGGAACTCGGTTTCATCGGTGTCCGTGGTTTCGTGCAGGTCGATATGCATCACGATGCTGCCGCGCAGGGGCGCGACCAGTGCGATCAGCGCAGCCGATTCGGCCGCCGGGCTGTTGGCCATGAACGAACGGTTCGGATCGATCGCCTCGGCGTTCCAGCGCTGGATGCGCTCGTAGCCCCACGGGCTGACGCAGGGCACGACCAGCAGATTGGCGCGCCCGGCGTATTCGGCCGCGCGGGTCTGCAGGAACTGCAACGCGCCCTGCACGCCGCTGGTTTCGTAACCGTGGATGCCGCCGGTGACCAGCATCGTCGGCAGTGCGGGGTTCCAGTCGCGGCTGCGCACGGCAAACAGCGGGTATTGGTCCGGGGCGTACTCGAGCGTGCCGTACCGGGTCACGTCGAAGCTGCCGCGCAGCGCCTCGACGGCCGGCAACACGTCATCGGCATAGCGGCGCTGCGGCACCTGACGAGCGCGCCACTGCGCCTTCTCCGCTGCGCCCCAGGGCTGGCCGGGGGTGCCGATGGGATAGAAGGGGGCGTTGGTCATGGCGTGCTCGTCTGTGCTGCGGGTGGAAACGTGATTTTACCATCGCCGCACACGGCGGCCCGAGTTACGCCCGGGCAAGCTGCGCGATCGCCTCATCGGCAGGCCGGTCACCTTCAGTCAACTCGATGATCGTGCGCCGCACCTGCGGATGCTCCACCAGCGCCACCAGCGTGGCGGCCACATCGGCGCGCGGGATATCACCATAGGCAATCGCCGGGCCCGCCGTGACGCGGCCGGTGCCCGGCGCATCGCTCAAGGTGCCGGGGCGCAGGATCACCCAATCCAGATCAGTCGCGGCCAGATACACATCGGCGCGCTTCTTGACCGTCATGTAATTCTCGAAGCCCTCGCCCATGCCTTTGTTGCGGCCGGCTTCCGGGAATGCCGAGACCAGCAGGAAGCGGCGCACGCCCGCCTGCCGCGCCGCATCCACCGCAAGCTCCAAGCCGCGGCCATCGATGGCGTTGGTGACCTCGATACCGGCACCACCCGCACCGGCGGTGAAAACAACCGCGTCACTGCCGCGCATCTGGCCGGCCAGCGTGTTCACGTCGGTGGCGGTGAGATCGCCGGTGACCGGCGTTGCGCCCAGGTCGCTCAGTTCAGTGCCCTGCTCGGCGCGGCGATGCAGCGCCAGCACGCGATGTTGCTTGTCGGCCAACTGCTTGACCAGGTGACGGCCGACCTTGCCGGCCGCGCCGACGATGAAAACGGTACTCAAGACGGTTCTCCTGTTTCAATCGGTCTGTGAGGGTACGCAGGTGGATGTGACACGGCCGTCCCCATCGCGGGGCGTGGTTCAGTTGCCGCTGTACTGCGCGTCGCTGACCTGCTCCAGCCACGTCACCGGTGAGCCATCGACCGCTTCGGCGATCGCGATATGGGTCATTGCGGTGGCAGCTTTCGCACCATGCCAATGTTTGACGCCCGGCGGAATCCAGACGATGTCGCCCGGACGGATCTCACGCGCGGGTTTGCCCCATTCCTGCACGCTGCCGATGCCTGCGGTGACGATCAGCGTCTGGCCCAGCGGATGGGTGTGCCAGGCGGTGCGTGCGCCGGGCTCGAAGGTGACCGTGGCCCCACTGACGCGCGCCGGCGCATCGGTCTGGAACGGTGCATCGATGCGCACCCGCCCGGTGAAGTACTCGGCCGGGCCGGCGGCCGAAGGGGCAGTACCGGCAGTGGTGATGCGGATGGGCGCGGTCTCGGCGGGTACGGTGGCCACCATGGAAAGCGACAGTGCTGCGGTGAACAGGTCCATGAAGCGATCTCCTGTGGGGAGCAGCGGTTCGCACCGCCGGGAGGGTCACTGTAGGCGCGCACCCACGTGGGTACTAGCCATCGCGATCGGCATGCAGCCATGACCGCAGCTCATCAATCGCAAAGCGAAGCTCCTTGAGCTCATCAGTCGGCAGCGCGCATCATGGACGCGCATGACTGCCATGCGCCCTTGGCCCTGCCCATGGCCCGCGAGAATTTCAACGACCTGCACGTGTTCGTCACCGTCGCGCGCGAGCGCAGCTTTACCCGTGCGGCCGCGCAGTTGGGTGTCTCACAATCCGCACTCAGCCACACGGTGCGCGGGCTGGAAGAGCGCCTCGGCGTGCGCCTGCTGACCCGCACCACGCGCAGCGTCTCGATGACCGAGGCCGGCGAGCGGCTGTACGAGACCGTCGCCCCGCGCATGCAGGAGATCGAGGCCGAGGTCGCCGCGATCAGCGAGTACCGTGACCGGCCCGCTGGCACGATCCGCATCACCACGGCCGAGCATGCCGCCAACACGATCGTCTGGCCCCGGCTGTCCGCCGTGCTGCCCGCCTACCCCGATCTGCATGTGGAACTGACCATCGACTATGGCCTGGCCGACATCGTCGCCCAGCGCTACGACATCGGCATCCGTCTCGGCGGCCGCGTGGCCAGGGACATGATCGCGGTGCCGATCAGCCCGCCGCTGCGCATGGCCATCGTGGCCAGCCCCGCCTACTTCGCCACGCATGCCGCGCCGCAGCTGCCGGCCGACCTGGCCGCGCACAACTGCATCGGCCTGCGCCTGCCAACCCATGGCGGGCTGATGGTGTGGGACCTGGAAAAGAACGGCGAAGAAGTAAACGTGCGCGTGGATGGTCAATGGACCTTCAACGGCAGCAGTGCGATCCATCGCGCGGCGCTGGCCGGTGCGGGCCTGGCCTATCTGCCCGAGGACATGGTGCGCGATGACATCGCCGCCGGCGCACTGCGGCGTGTCATGGAAGACTGGTGCGATCCGTTCGACGGGTACTACGCCTACTACCCCAGCCGCCGGCAATCCTCGAGCGCGATGAAGGTCGTGATCGAAGCACTGCGCGCAGACCGGTAGAGCCGACCGTCGGTCGGCTGGCGCGGCGCCCGATCACCCGTAGAGCCGACCGTTGGTCGGCTGACGCAGCGCCCGATCACCCGTAGAGCCGACCGTTGGTCGGCTGACGCAGCGCCCGATCACCCGTAGAGCCGACCGTTGGTCGGCTGACGCAGCGCCCGATCACCCGTAGAGCCGAC
>NZ_JBDJLE010000018.1:0-94521 GCF_039673205.1 Stenotrophomonas sp. TWI809
GAATTCCATGGCACGTTTCTTCATTGATCGCCCCATCTTCGCGTGGGTGATTGCGATCATCATCATGCTCGCCGGTGGCCTGGCGGTGCTCAAGCTGCCGGTGTCGATGTACCCGGAAGTGGCACCGCCCACGCTGACGATCACGGCGATCTACCCGGGCGCGTCAGCCACGGTCATCGAGGAAACGGTCACCAAGGTTATCGAGCAGCACCTGACCGGCCTGGAGGGGATGTTGTACTTTTCGTCCCAGAGCTACTCCTACGGGGGCTACGCCACCATCAGCATCGTATTCGAGCCCGGCACGGACCTCGAGGCGATCCAGCCACACGTTCAGAATCGCGTACAGCGAGCGATGCCATCGCTGCCCGAGCAGGTGCAGAGACGCGGTGTCAACGTCTCCAAGTCCGGGGGGGACGTGCTGCAGATTCTGGGCTTCGTGTCCGAAGATGGCAGCATGGAGGCAGTCGATGTGGCCGATTACGTAGGCTCCTCCGTGGTGGATGTGATCAGCCGGGTGGAGGGCGTTGGCTTTGTGCACGAGTATGGCAGCAAGTATGCGATGCGGATCTGGCTGGATCCCGATCGCCTCCACGCCTATCGTTTGACGATCGACGAGATAGCGCAATCCATTCGCGCGCACAACGCGCAGATTGCGCTGGGCGAGATGGGCGGCGCGCCCGGCGTGGAGGCGCAGGCGATGACGGCATTCGTTGATGCGGGATCGCGTTTGTCCAGTGCTGCGCAATTCCGGGCGGTCATCCTGAGGGGGAATCCCGATGGAAGCCAGTTGCGGCTCGGTGATGTGGCCCGTGTTGAGCTCGGCGCGGAAAGTTACGATTTCGGCAACCGACTCAATGCTCGGCCTGCTGCAGCCATCGGAATCTACCTGGCTCCGGGGGCCAACGCACTGCGCACACGCAAGGCGGTAGACAAGGCGCTGGAAAGCATGGCCCCGGACATGCCAGCCGGGCTGAGCGTCGTGGTGCCTTATGACTCCGTGCCCTTCGTCAACGCCTCCATCCGCAGCGTCATCTCCACGTTGCTGGAGGCGATCGTGCTGGTGTTCCTGGTGATCTACCTGTTCCTTCAGAACTTCCGCGCGACCCTGATCCCGACGATCGCGGTGCCGGTGGTGCTGCTGGGCACGTTCGGCATCCTGGCCGCGCTGGGCTTCTCGGTGAACATGCTGACCATGTTCGCGATGGTGCTGGCGATCGGCCTGCTGGTCGATGACGCGATCGTGGTGGTGGAGAATGTCGAGCGGATCATGTCCGAGGAAGGCCTCTCGCCGCTGGAAGCCACGCGCAAATCGATGAGCCAGATCACCGGCGCGCTGGTCGGTATCGGGCTGGTGCTGTCGGCGGTGTTCGTGCCGATGGCCTTCATGAGTGGCGCCACCGGCGTCATCTACCGCCAGTTCTCGGTCACGATCGTCTCGGCCATGGCGCTGTCGGTGCTGGTCGCGATCGTGATCACCCCAGCGCTCTGCGCAACGCTGCTCAAGCCGATCAGGAAAGGTGGGCATTGTTCACCACCGGCAGGCGCGCTGGCCCGCGCATTCGGCAGGTTCAACAGGGGCTTTGAACGCACCAGCGCCACCTATCAGCGCGGGGTCGCCGGTCTATTGGCCCGCCCGTGGCGGAGCATGGCGTTGTTCGCACTGTTGTCCGGCGGGATGATCGTGCTTTTCATGCGGCTTCCCTCTTCGTTTCTGCCGACCGAAGACCAGGGAAGGCTGGTGGTACTTGTGCAGGGCCCGGCCGGTTCGACACTTACCCATACCGTGGCAGCGTTGAAAGCGGTGGAAAAGCACTTCCTGGAGGATGATCCGGTGGCCGAGGCCCTTCTCACCGTGGTCGGCTACAGCTACTCGGGGATGGGGCAGAACAACGGGCAGGCTTTCATACGCTTGAAGGACTGGTCCATGAGAGGGGGCGATGATGAGGCGGACAAGGTGGCGGAGCGGGCAAGGTCTGCGCTTGCCTCATACCCGGGGGCAACCTTCCATGTCCTGACGCCTGCCGCCATCCCTGCGTTGGGAACGGCCGCGGGATTCAGCTTCTTCCTGAGGGATGGCATTGGCCAGGGCCATGCCGCGCTGTTGGAGGCGCAGGACAGGCTGCTGGCACTGGCGCAGGCAAGTCCGACTCTTGCTGGCATGCGCGCCAATGGGTTGAGCGACATGCCTTCGCTGCAGGTGAACGTGGATGCCGAACGGGTTGCGGCGCTGGGGTTGTCGATCGATGAGGTCAACAGCACCCTGGCCACCGCTTGGGGGAGCCGTTATGTAGACGACTTCAACGACCGCGGTCGGCTCAAGCGCGTATACCTCCAAGCCGATGCGTCGTTCAGGACGAGCCCGGATGACTTCGCACTCTGGTCAGTGAGGAATGCTGCGGGGGAGATGGTGCCCTTCAGCTCGTTTGCTTCGATCGAATGGAGGCATTCCTCACCGAGACTGGAGCGCATCAACGGGATGCCCGCCAGAGAGATTCTGGGGGCAGCGGCCCCAGGGACAGGCTCCGGACGCGCGATCGCCGAGATCGAACGTCTTGCCCAGCAGCTACCACCGGGCTTCGGCATCGAATGGACCGGTACGGCACTGCAGGAAAACGGTGCGACGTTGCAGACTCCGCTGCTGTATACGCTGTCGCTGCTGATCGTGTTCCTGTGCCTGGCCGCCCTGTACGAAAGCTGGACCGTGCCGACCTCGGTGTTGCTGGTGGCGCCGCTGGGCATCCTCGGCGCGGTGCTGGCCAACACCTTCCGTGGCATGGAGCGCGACATCTACTTCCAGGTGGCGATGCTGACCACGGTGGGCCTGACTAGCAAGAACGCGATCCTGATCGTGGAGTTCGCCAAGGAAAACCTGGAGAAGGGCGCCGGCCTGATCGAAGCGACGATGCATGCCGTGCGCGACCGTCTGCGCCCGATCATCATGACCTCGCTGGCCTTCGGCCTGGGCGTGCTGCCGCTGGCGCTCGCCTCGGGTGCCGGTTCCGGCGCTCAGCGGGCGATTGGGACTGGCGTACTCGGCGGCATGATCGTGGGCACGCTGCTGGGTGTGTTCTTCGTCCCGCTGTTCTTCGTCATCGTGCAGCGGGGATTCAACCGAACGCCTTGATGCCATCTGCAGTCGATGCCGATGGAGGTGTCATCCATTGCGCTGCACCCGCGTTCGGTACGCCGCCACATTGTCACCGCGGATACGCCGTTCCTGCGTGCCCGTCACCGTATCGACCTTGCGGTCTGAACCGGTGACGGGCTTGGCCTCGATCGCGGTATCACGCTCGAACGCATGCGATTTGTCGGTATTGCGGTAGTACCGGTACAACGCCCAGTACAACGCCGTCGCGCCGGCGGGGCCGGCGGCAAGCAGCCAGAGTCCACTGTCATCGCTCATGAGGCAGCTACCAGGAAGAAGAGAACGAGGGCTTCAATGATCGTGCCGGTGGTGAGCGCGGCCAGCAGCAGCTTCCACTGCTGCACCGGCACGCTGCCCATGGTTTCACCGGTGCGGCCATTCACCGCGATGTAGTGCAGCATGCCGCCATTGCGGCCCGGCTGGTGGTACGAGTACAGCCAGACGGGCAGGTACATCGATACCCAGCGCGTCCCGTGCACATCCACGCGCTCGCGTTCCCAGCGCACGCCACGATCGTAGCGGCGTACCGAGCCCTCCACCTGGGCGCGGGCGATCGACAGCAGCTGGTCTTCCAGCCGTGGGCGCAGCTTTTCCACGTCGAGGTTGCGCTTTTCCGAGGTGAAGCCGGCCAGATAGGAGGCGTTCCACTTCAGGGCGTTCTTGGTATCGAACGGCAGGATCGCGTTGATGATGTTGTTGGTGTTGGTCTGCGTATCGAGGTTGCCACGCTCGGCCGAGGATTCCAGGGTGAGATCGTCCACGGTGAAATCCACCTGGCGATCCACCTGGTACACGTCGGCGTCGTAATACGTCTTCTTGTTCTTCTCGGTGCCGCGGGTGTACTGCCGCGTCTGGATCTCGCCCTTGCCGGAGACGCTGGCGCTGACATTGCTGTCCACCACCATGTAGGGCAGGTAGACGCCGGAGACATTCTCGGGCGTGAACTGATCCTTGAACGCCTTGAGCGCGAACAGGCGGCGCTTGTCCACGAACTGGCGGATCCGCGCGACCGCATCGTCCTTGCTGATATGGAACGGCAGTACCGCATCGGGCACCGCGCCGTTGGAGATCTGCTCGTTGACCCCGAACACATGCCGGCACCAGTGGCAGCGGGCGGTCATCGTGCTTTCGGTATTGATCGTGACTTCGGCGCCGCAACCGGTGCACTTGAAGCTCATCAGGCTGGCGGTATCGGCGGCGATGTCACGCGCGCCCGAGGCGATGACGGTGCCGCGCAGCTGGTCGATGCCTTCACCAAAGCCGAAGGCCTCCTCAACGCGCTCGCCGTGCCATTCGTGACGGCAGAACTGGCAGACCAGCACATCGGTGCCCAGCTTGAGCCGGATATCGCTGGAGCCGCACTTCGGGCAGCGGTTGAGGCCGTCCTTGAGTTCGGCCGCGGCGGTGTCCAGCGCGACCGGATCCGGGGCCTGCACCTCATCGCGGATGGGCTGGGGCAGGGTGGCCGGATCCACCGGGAAACTGCCCGGCAACGGCGGGACCTCCCGGGGCGAGCCCGGGCCGGAGACCGGCGCCGCCGGAGAGGGCGGCAACGGTGGCGGAGCCGCCGGGATCGGCGGTGGCATCTTGGGGTCGGACATGGTGTCGATGCGCTCGGTGTCTTACAGCCCCAGCGCCTTGGCCTTGAGCTTGTCGTAGTCGTCCTGGGTGATCAGGCCGAGGTCGAGCATCTCCTTGGCCTTCTTCAGCTTGGCGACCGGATCATCCGCCGCCGGAGCAACCGGCTGCTGCATGCCGCCGACCCCGAGCATGCCCGAGGCCATGCCCACGCCGACCAGGCCGGCAGCACCGCCGTTCTCGCCCGCCGACTGGATGCCCTGGGCAACACTGGCCTGCAGGTTGGAATTGCCACGCGAGCCGGCCAGCGCATCGGCGCGCTGCACGGTCTTGAGCAGCTCGCGGGTGTTGGCGTCGTACTCGATCGAGACAATGGCGGTCTTGACGATGGCCAGGCCACGGTCGGACTTCCACTGGTAGCCCTGCTCGACGGCAGCGGACAGGCTCTGTGCAAAGCCGAGCGAATCCTGCTGCAGCTTGGTGATGCGGTTGCCCTTGCCCGGGTCGTTCGTATACAGGCTGAAGGCTGGCGCGAGCGAGCCCACCACTTCATTGAACAGCTGGCTGGCGGCCGCGTTGTCCAGATCGGTGAAGTCGAACACCTGGCCCGGCTGCAGGTAGCTGGCGGGTACGAAATTCTTCACGAACAGGATCGGATCGACGATCTTCAGGGTGTACGAGCCGCGCGTGACCGCGCCGACCTGCGTGCCGAGGAAACCATCGTCCCAGTAGATTTCGGACTGCGTGCCGAAGCGGTTGTCCGGCAGTTCCTTCAGCGAGACGAAGAACGCCGCCTGCTGCGACCCCGGCTGGCCACCAAACTTGAAGCGTTCCCAGCTCTGCTTGATCAGCGGGCTGACGAAACCGTCGCCGGCGAAGATCGACTGCGAGTTCAGGTCATCCGAGCGCCATTCATAGCCACCCGGTTCGGCGACAAAGCCGGTGATGGCGCCGTCCTGGAACAGCAGCAGGCCGTACCCTTCGGGCACGACGATCTTCGAGCCGTTGGTGATGATGTTGGAGGAGGCGCTGGTGTTGGAGCCACGACCGGCATTGGTGCCGCGCGGCACCGCCGCAAACAGCGCTGCCGTGGAGGGCAGGCCCGTCGGCACGGTGTAGAAATCCTTCCACTGGTCGGCCAGAACGCCACCGACTGCCCCTGCCACTGCCTGACGAAGACCCATGACCCACTCCCTGCGATTCGTGGACGGGCACCGTGCCCGCCATGCTCGGCTGACTATATCAGCAGCCGGTGTATCGACAGTGGCGCCTCTGGCCCGGCCGCGGTGCCGGGTCCGGTAGCGGCTGCATCCAAACCGCGCGGCCGTCCGTACACACGTCCATGAAGCCCATGTCCCCGATCTGCCGGAACTCGCCTACGATGGACACTGACCCGTCCACCGCCAGGATGACGCCCTTCGAGGCAGCCCGGATGATTGCCGTTCCCGCTCAACCCGGCCCGGAGCTGAAAACCTGGGCGGCCGACATGGCCGGCGTCGCCACGTCGCGCGATCGGGAGTGCTTCATGCGCATCTACGATCATTTCATGCCGCGCCTGTGCCGCTACCTGAGTGGGCTGGGGGCGCCCGATGGCGTGGCCGAGGATCTGGCCCAGGAAGTGCTGCTGAAACTGTGGAACCGGGCCGAGCTCTATGATCCGGCGCGCAGCAGCCTGGGCACGTGGCTCTACCGGGTGGCGCGCAATCTGCATATCGACCGGGTACGTCGCGAACATATCTGGGTGCATGCCCATGAGGTGGTCGAGCAGGCGGCGGAGGAAGAGGATGGCGGTGGCTCTCTGGCCGAACGGCATACCGAGCACGTCAGGCTCAAGCAGCGGCTGGACGAACTCTCCGCAACGCAGGCCCGATTGATCCGGATGTCCTACTTCGAAGCAAAAACCCACGCCGAGATCGCCAACGAGCTGCATATGCCACTGGGCACTGTGAAATCCCATATCCGACGCGCGTTTCTTCAGCTGCAGTCCTTGATGGGAGAGCGGCAGTGAACCCTCGTCACCATCTGGACCCGACCACCGTCCTGGGCTTTGCCACCGGCACCTTGGCGCCGGAAATGTCCGTGGTCGCCGCCGCGCACCTGGAAGCCTGCGCCCACTGCCGGCAGCACCTGCGCTCGGCCGAACGGGTGGGCGGACTGCTGCTGGAGCAGCAGTTGTCGCCGCCTTCGGCAGAGGATCGCCAGGCCGCACTGCGGCAGACCATGCTGGAGCGCCTGGATACTGCCGCGCCTGCGGGTGGCGTGCAGGACCAAACGGTGGCCCGCAGCGCCGCTGGTTACGATCCGGATCAACTGCCGGCCGCGCTGGCACCGCATTTCGGGACGTCCTACCGCTCGCTGAAATGGCGGTGGATGGCCCCGGGTGTCCACTGCATCCGTGCACCGGCGCACCCCTCGTTGATCATGCTCAAGATCGCCCCCGGCAAATGCCTGCCCATGCACAGCCATGGCAACAGCGAGCTGACCCAGATTCTCCGCGGCGCCTATGACGATTCCCTGGGGCATTTCGCCCCCGGCGATGTGGCCGATCTGGACAGCGACGTCGAGCATCAGCCCGTGACCACCCCCGGTGTGGCGTGCATCTGTGTGTCAGCGCTGGATGCGCCGCTGGTCTTCAGCGGGTGGTTCGCGCGCAAGCTGCAGCAGGTGTTCAAACTCTGACGGGGCGCGGTGTGATCGCGGCCTGTTCGAACACCTGCATCACCGCGGCCGGCGCCATGGGCCGGGCAAGCAGGTAGCCCTGAACTTCGTCGATCCCCATGTTTGCCAGCACGTCCATCTGCGCCTCCTGCTCAACTCCTTCGGCCACGGTCAGATAGCCCAGCTCGTGCGCAAGATGATGGATGGCCGAAACTTTGGCGCGGGCGCGCGAGCTGCTGGCGATGCCATCGACCAGTGACTTGTCCAGCTTGACGGTGTGGATGGGAAGGTCGGACAGGTAGCTGAAATTGCTGTAGCCACTGCCGAAGTCATCGATCGCCACCGTGATGCCGGCCTGTGCCATCGCCGCGATGTGGCCGATGGCCGGCGACCCCGGACGCAGCCATTCGCCTTCGGTGATCTCCAGTTCGATCATCGAAAACGGCAGCGCCCTGTGCTCAAGCTTGCTGCGGATGTCCTGCCAGGCCGAGGCATTGGACAGATAGCTGCTGGACAGGTTGATCGAGACCGGAATGTCCTGCCCTTGGGCGCGCCACGCCCGGACCTGATCCAGCGCCGTGCCCAGTACCCAGTTGGTCACCTCATCCATCAGTGCGGTCCGCTCGAAAACCGGAATGAACTCGCCCGGGCTGATCGGCCCCAGGGTGGGGTGGTTCCACCGGATCAACGCTTCGGCCGAGACCGGGCGCCGACCGTCAAGGGTGAAGCGCGGCTGGTAGTCCAGATGGAAGTCGCCGTTCTGCAGGCCGCGTTCGGCATCCGAGGCCAGACGGTAGGCGCGGTGCATCTTCTCGTCGCGCTGTGCGGAATACCAGCAGAATGGCTGCCGCGCATCGAACGCGCCCTGCATGCTCACCAGCAGCCGCCGCAGCAGGTCATGGCTGTCCTGCTCATCCGTATCGACCGCACAGATACCCGCATGGAAGCGGGGGGACATCGGGACGGCGGCGGCCATCAACGGACGCAACATGCGCGTCCTCAGCTCCAGGACCAGGCTCTCGACGTGGCCTGCCGTCGGCATCTCGACCACGAAGGCAAACCGGGTCACTCCGACGTGGTACACGGTCGCCACGTCCTCCAGCGCGGTGCGCAGCCGGACGCCGGCACGCCGGATCAGTGCTTCCAACGGGCGCAGGCCCAACACCTGGCCGACCTGGCTGGCACGCGGAATATCCAGCACGTCCACCGCGACGGCGTAAGCCGTTCCTTCCGCGCAGCGCGAAAGAACGCCTGGCAGATCCGTATGAAACTGGTGCCGGCTGGGCAGGCCACTGACCGGGTCGAGGTTGCCGGAGAGGTTGCGTAGTTCCAGTTGCGCGATCACCAGCTCGCCCAGAGTGGCCAACTGCTCCTGATCCCGCTCGTCAAAGGTGCGCGGGCGGGTGTCCATGACGCACAGCGCACCGATGGCCACGCCATTTTTGGCCACCAGCGGCGCGCCCGCATAGAAACGCAGGTGGGGACTGTGCGTCACCAGCGGGTTGTCGCGGAAACGCGGATCCTGCTCGAGGTCCGGGACGACCAGGACGCCGCCGGAGGTGACGGCGTGGGCGCAGATCGACGAGCGGATGTCGGTCTGCGCCATGGGCAGACCGATCCGGGAAATGAAGCGCTGCTTTACATCCCCCAGGACCGAGACGAAGGCCACCGGCGCGTTGAACGTGTAGCCGGCAAGCGCGGTGATCCGGTCCAGCGCGGGCAACGACGCCACGCCGTCGACCTGCATGGCGCAAAGCACCGCGCGTCTTTCATCCAGGGGGGAGGGTGGGGGGCTCATTTCGTATCGACTGGGGGCCGGGCGCAAGCGGCCCGCTGTCCACTCTATACGCACCGAACGCGGTTCCGGATGCAGTTACCAGTCCGTGGGCGCGTAGTCCTTCAGGAACTGGCCCCAGACGTGTTCGCCGGTGTTGAACCCGTGGATGATCGGATCGACGATGCGCGCGGCGCCGTCGACGATATCCAGCGGCGGGTGGAAGCGTTCTTCCTTCACCTTCTTGGCCGCGATGTCCGCCGGATCCTCGTCGGTCACCCAACCGGTGTCGACGCTGTTCATGTGGATGCCGTCGTTCTGGTAATCGGCCGCCGAGGTGCGCGTCATCATGTTCAGCGCGGCCTTGGCCATGTTGGTATGCGGGTGGCGGGTGGTCTTGAAGTTGCGGTAGAACTGCCCCTCCATCGCCGAGACGTTCACGATGTGCTTGTCACGCTCGGGCGTGCGCAGCATCAGCGGCTTCAGGCGCGCATTGATGATGAACGGCGCGATGGCGTTGACCAGCTGGGTTTCCAGCAGCTCGACCGACGGCACTTCGGCCATCAGCATGCGCCAGGAGTTGCGACCGCGCAGATCCACCTGCTGCAGGTCCTGATCCAGCCGGCCATCCGGGAACAGGTGCTGCTGGGCGACCAGCTCGTCCTCCAGCAGCGGCACCTGCGACAGCTCGGCGGCACGGGTCAGGCCATTGGCGGCGTTGAAATCGCGCCCCTGGACCACCGGCAGCGCGGCCGAGGCGGTGGTGCCGAGCAGTTCGGCACTGCGCAGCCCCTCGTAATCGCCGATCAGCTTGCGCAGCGTCTCGGGTACCTCATGCAGCGCGGCGGTTTCGCCGGCCATCATGTGCGCATAGAACTGCGGCGGTCGGCGCACGGTCTGGCAGGCGTTGTTGATGATGAAATCCAGGCGCGAACGGGTGGCCAGCAGCTCGTTGCAGAAGGCCTCCACGCTCGGGGTATGGCGCAGGTCCAGGCCGTACACCTGCAGGCGGTGGCCCCACACGCCGAAGTCCGGCTCTTCGGCGTAACGCGCGGCCGAATCCCGCGGGAAGCGCGTGGTCACGATCAGTTCGGCACCGGCCCGCAGCAGCTTCAGGCCTGCCTGGTAGCCGATCTTGACCCGGCCGCCGGTCAGCAACGCGACGCGACCGGTCAGGTCCGCCGTCTCGGTGCGCTTGACGAAGTTCAGCTCGGCGCAGGCCGGGCACATCTGGTCATAGAAGTGGTGCAGCTGGGTAAACTTCTGCTTGCACACGTAGCAGTGGCGCAGTTCCGGGGAATGCACCGGTTCCGGCGTGGCTGCCGCATTCTCGCCGTTGGAGGCGTCATGCAGACCGGCCGCGTGCGGCGGGAAGTAGTTCGGGGTGCTGAATACCGGCTTGCGGCGCAGGGCGCGGATACCGGTCTGCGCCAGCAGCGCCTCGGATTTGGCCACCTTTTCCTGATGCCGCGCCTTGGCCTGCTGCTTCAGCTTGGCCCGGCGGGCCTTGGGCTCGGGGTGATACACCTTGGCCACCACCTGGTGCAGGCGGACGCGATCAGCCTCGGGCAGCGTATCGAGCACGCTGCGGTCGGCTTCGATGGCCTCCAGCAGGTCCAGCGCGGTGCGCAGGCGGTCGGTCAGGGGCAGGTCGTCGTCGGCAAGGGGCAGGGCGGTGGTATTCAATTCAGATCCGGGAAAAGCGGCAGGATGACGGGCATGGGGCGCCGCGCGACGGCCCCTGAGGGGGCATCCGCCAGCAGCCCGGGGCATACGGTGGGAGGCTATTGTCCCTGATCCTGGGATTTGGTGCTGATCAGGCGGCACCCATGCAGCCTGATGTGCAGATGGCCGTGGGGGTCATTGCAGCTGGTTGCCTCCGGCCTGGGGGCTTCAGCGCACCTGGAGCGAAGCCTGCAGCGCCGTCGCCAGCGCCGCGTCACCATTCACCAGCTCGGTCCACTTCAACGTGAGGCCGTTCCGTTTGCCCTTGGACACCAGCTTCATCCCGTCTGGATCGATGGTCAGCGTATAGGTCTCGTCGCCGATCTGGACTTCCCGGCGCAGTGGTTTATCGAGTGGCGTCATGACGTGCTACGGCTTCGGCGGCGCTGCGTGTTTCGGCTCCGCGGAGCTCTCGGTGCCATGGCCGGAGTCCTGCTCCTCGGAGGCCGCCGTGCCACTGCCACCCCCGGGCACGTTACGCGCGGCCTCACCACCCGCAGGCGCCGTCGCGGCGGCAGGCTGCTCGATCGCATCGGCATGCTGGCCTTGCTCGTTACGCTCATCCTGGCTGCAGGCCGACAGCGCGAGGGTCGCGAGGGCACTCAACAACACGATTCGCATGGCGATTCTCCTGCAGTGATGACGAATCCGGTTTGTAGCGCCGACGCCGTTGGCGATGCGTGATCACCCCGTTGATCACTCTTTGACGACAACCGCATGGAGTACCCTTGCCGCCGTAGATGCTTAGCCGTTCCGTGGTCTACGGGCGGGGAGCCGGCGTGTTACGGAGCAGAGTTCACATCATGAGTATTCCCGAGGGATTGGACGGGCATCGTCGGGGGCAGGGCCTCACACGACGAGGCTTCCTTCTTGCGGTCGGTTCGGTGTCGCTGCTCGCGGCCTGCCGTGACAAAGCGCCTGCGGTGGCAGCGCCGGCTGCCACATTGCCTGCGGCAAAGACCGACACCGCCTTCCTCGACCTCTCTCATGCCCTGACCGGCAAGACCGATCTGGACCCGGCCACGGCCGACCGGATCGAACAGGCGTTTGCCACCCTTCAGCCAGCGCTGCATGCGCAGTTCCCCGCCTTGGTCACCCTGGCAGGACAGGTCAGTGGCGCGCAGGCGCTGATCGCGGCCGCTGGCGATGCCAAGCCCGCGGCCTTGGCCATCATCACCGCGTGGTACACGGGCACCGTTGGCAAAGGCGTGCATGCCGTGACCGTGTCCTACCGCGATGCGCTGATGCAGCGCTGCGTGGATGACGGTCTTTCACCGCCGACCTACGCCCAAGGTGGCCCCGCCTGGTGGACCGCTGAGCCGCCGGCCCCGATTCGCGCCCACGCCTGAGCCTGCGCGGTCCTTTTTTCCCTGTTATCGATCTGGAACCCCTCCCATGAAAGCTCCGGTTTTCCGTGATGGCGACGCCGATGCCGACGTCGTGATCGTCGGTTCGGGCGTTGTCGGTGCATTGATCGCCCACCAATTGGTGCGCGCCGGCAAATCGGTCCTGGTCCTTGAGGCCGGCCCCCGTCTGAACCGTTCCGACGTGGTCGAGAACTGGCGCAACGTCAGCTTCGAACGGCGCATCGGCAGCGATTTCCAAGGGCCGTTCCCGCAATCGAAATTCGCCACGGCGCCACTGTACTTCCCCGCCAACGACTACGTCGGCCTGACCGGCCCCGATGCCAGCAGCTTCCATCAGGGCTTCATCAAGGCGGTCGGTGGCACCACCTGGCATTGGGCTGCCTCCTGCTGGCGCCATCTGCCGGTCGATTTCAAGATGCAGTCCGCCTACGGGGTCGGCCGCGATTGGCCGATCAGCTACGAGGACATCGAGCCGTACTACTGCCGCGCTGAAGAGGCCATGGGCGTCTCCGGGCCGAACGACCCCGCGCAGCAGAGCCCCTCGGAGCGCTCCAGGCCGTACCTGGCCGACATGATTCCGTGGGGCAACGGCGACAAGGTGTTTGCCGAGGTAGTCAATCCGCACGGCTACAACCTGGTGCCGATTCCGCAGGGGCGCATGATCAAGCCCTGGAATGATCGCCCCGCGTGCTGTGGCAACAACAACTGCCAGCCGATCTGCCCGATCGGGGCCATGTACAACGGCGTCCACACCGTGCAGGCCGCCGAAGCGCTGGGCGCCAAGGTGCTGGCCGAAGCGGTGGCGTACAAAATCGACACCGATGCGCAGAACCGGGTCACCGCCATCCACTGGTATGACAGCGACAAGGTCAGCCACAAGGCTACCGGCCGCAGTTTCGTGATCGCCTGCAACGCGCTGGAAACGCCACGCCTGCTGCTGCTCGCTGCCAACGAACAGAACCCGAACGGCATCGCCAATTCGTCCGACCAGGTCGGGCGCAACATGCTGGACCACTCCGGCTTCCACTGCTCCTTCATTGCGGACCGCCCGATCTGGCTGGGGCGTGGCCCGGCGCAGTCCAGCTGCATGGTCGGGCCACGCGATGGCGCGTTCCGGTCGGAGTATTCGGCGACCAAGATCATCCTCAACAACATCAGCCGGGTGGCGATCGCCACCGACCAGGCGTTGAAGATGGGGCTGGCCGGTGAGGCGCTGGACGCGGAAATCCGACGGCGCGCGATCTACGGCGTGGACCTGTCGATCAGCCTGGAGCCGCTGCCCGACCCGACCAACCGCCTGACGCTGTCCACGACCCGCGTCGATGGCCACGGCCTGGCGTGCCCGGACATCCATTACTCGCTGGGCGACTACGCGCGCAAGGGCTACGACAAATCCTGCGAGCAGCTGCGGCACATCGGCAAGCTGTTCAACGCCGAAGAATTCGTGATCACCACGGCGCTCAATGCCAACAACCACATCATGGGCTCGACCATCATGGGCGCGGACCCGCGCGATTCCGTGGTGGATGGCGATTGCCGCGCGCATGATCACCCGAACCTCTGGCTCCCAGGTGGCAGCGCGATGGTCTCGGCCAGCGTCGTCAACAGCACCTTGACCATGGCCGCGCTGGCCCTGCGCGCGGCCGATGCCATCGAGCGTGCGGCATGAAGACCTTCCTGCTCATCGCATTGGGCCTGCTGGCCGGCGTCAGCCACACCGCGCGCGCCGACGACGCCGTCGAACGTGGGCGCTACCTGTCCGTGGCGGCGGACTGCGTGGCGTGCCACACCAGCCCGAAGCAGGGCAAGCCCTACGCCGGCGGCTACGCGATCGCCTCGCCGCTGGGTGAGATCTGGGCGAGCAACATCACCCCGTCCGCGTCCCACGGCATTGGCAACTACACGGAGGCCGATTTCGCCAAGGCGGTCCGCGAGGGCGTGCGCAAGGATGGTGCCCGTCTGTATCCGGCGATGCCGTACACCTCGTACGCCAAGCTGACCGACGAGGACATCCACGCGCTGTACGTCTACTTCATGCAGGCGGTCGCCCCGGTCGATGAGGAGGCACGTACCACCGAACTGCCATTCCCCTTCAGCGTGCGCTCGTCCATGGCGGTGTGGAATCTGCTGTTCCTCGACAAGACCCCCTTCAAACCTGATCCGGCGCAGAGTGCCCAGTGGAATCGGGGTGCCTACCTGGTGGAAGGGTTGGCGCACTGCTCCAGCTGCCACAGTCCACGCGGCCTGATGATGCAGGAAGTGGGCGGCAAGGCCTTTGCCGGTGGTTCGCTGGGCGATTGGTACGCGCCCAACATCACCTCGCATCCGATCAGCGGGATCGGCGGGTGGACCGATGACGAACTGGCCCAGTACCTGAAGACCGGCCGAGCTGAAGGCAAGGGGCAGGCCGGTGGCGGCATGGCCGAGGCGGTGACGAACAGCCTTTCCAAACTGCGCGACGAAGACATCAGCGCGATCGTGACCTATCTGCGGACGGTGCCGGCGGTGGCCGACAAGGACGCCACCCGCGCGGCCTTTGCCTGGGGCGATGCCGCCACGGCGCCGGGCGAGCCCGCGATTCGCGGCACGGACGCGCCCATCGCCTCGGGTGCGGTGCTGTATTCCGGCCTCTGCGCCAGCTGCCATGGCTCGCGTGGCGAGGGCAGCAACGACGGCTACTACCCGTCGCTGGTGCACAACAGCACCGTGGGCATGGTCCGGCCACAGAATCTGGTCGCCACCATCATCGGCGGCATCGACCGCGAAGTGGATGGCGAACATGTACTGATGCCGCATTTCTCCGAGGGCTCGTACGTGCAGGCGCTGAGTGACGCGGACATCGCGGCCGTCGCCACGTACGTGCGGACCACCTTCGGCCCGGGTGACCAGGTCACCGAAGCGCAGGTCGCGTTGATCCGCGACGGCGGTGAGAAGCCGCTGCTGGCCAAGATCGCGCGCCTGTGGCTACCGTTGCTCATCCTGGGGCTTGCGGCTTTCGTGGTGGTGATCCTGCTGGTGCGACGCGCGTGGACCAGGCGCAAGCAGCGGAGGGCTTCGGCATGAAGCGCCCCTCCTTCGTTGTAAGCCTCGGGCTGATGGCCTCCGCGGCCGTCTTGCCGGCATGGGCAGCTGAACCAGAGGTCCCCAAACCCAAGGCCGTGGACACCATTGCCCAGACACCGCTCAGTGCGGACTGGGCGGCCCGCATCTGGCTGCAGGACCGTGGCGTGACCCCGAGCGCCCGCATCGTGATCGCCACGGGCGTCAACAGCGATGGCTACAAGGGTACCGGCTGGTCCACGGCCGAGCACGTTGATTTCGGTGCCATGATCGATACCGGCAAGGCCTTCGGTTTCGACGGCACGATGCGGGTGGTGTTCTCCGACCGCTTCGGCAATGCGGTCAATGACCGCTCGACCGGTTCCTACGTGCAGAACCAGGCGTTCTATGGCCAAGGGCAGAACCTGCGCTTCAACGAGCTCTCCTACGAGCGCTGGCTGCTGGACAAGCGGTTGAGCCTGAAGGGCGGCTTCTACTCGATGGGCAACGACTTCGGCGGCTTGCCGTACACCTGCAATTTCAACAACAACGGCCAGTGTGGTCATCCGCTGGGCCCGATCTACAGCTCCGGTTGGCTGGACAATCCGACCGGCCAGTGGGGCCTGCGGGTGAAGTGGGCTGATCCCTCGGGCTGGTACGCACAGACCGGCATTTACGATGTCGTGCCGATGCGCAAGCAGGAGGGCAGTGGCTTCCGCGTGTCCGACCGTGGCAAGACCGGCCTGTTCCTGCCCGTGGAAGTGGGCTACAGCCACGGCAACACCGGCGAGCATTACGGTGGCACCTACAAGGTCGGCTATTACCTTGACACGTCCAACGCGGACGACATCGGCAATCCGGCCGCACCGCGCGCGTCGCATCGCAGCGGTTCGTACATCCAGCTGGCGCAGCGAGTGCTGAAGCCCGAAGGCGACACCGTGCGGGGTCTGTCGGTATTCGGCGTGGCCACGCGTGCGGATGCCAGGACCGGCCTCATGCGGTACTCGTGGGAAGCCGGCCTGAGCTGGCGCGGTGTGGTGGCATCCCGCGAGGATGATGTGCTGAGCCTGGCGTGGACCCGGCTGGACATCTCCGACCGCCTTGCCCAGTACCAGCGCATCACCGGCAAGGACGTGCAGAGCAACGAGCAGTTCGTGGAGCTCAATTACGGTGTGCAGGTCACTCCGTGGCTGATCCTGCGGCCTGCGGTGCAGTATGTAGCCCGTCCCGGGGCGTATGAGAGCCGCCCGGACAGCTGGGTGTTCACGCTGCAGGCGCAGGCCACCCTGTGATCACGGCACGGTCGTCCAGTGCACGCACGCTCCACAGCGGGCTCACTAAAGTGGGTGCCACTTCATCGAGGCTGGCACGCGTGAACCTGCAGACGACCGTTTCCCTTCCGTTCCCCCGTCGCGCGATGCCCGACAGCTGCCACTTCGACCTGCTGGATGTGAGCGCGCTGCAGGACCCCTGCAGCGGCCGCATCGTCCACCTGTATTCGATGGTGGCGCGCTGCCTGTCATGTGAGGTGATCTTCAAGGCGCAGGAAGGCGCTGGCTTTGTCAGTACCTCGGCCGCGCGGGTACTGCGTTGCCCGACCGGCTGCGGCCAGCAGTCACTGAAAGCCGCCACGCTGCGCCAGTGGACCCCGAACGCCGCCTGACCCGGGTTGGGGCGTCATGGCAGCGCCACGACGCCATCGCATCGCTACAGCAGCAGCAACGCCGCGATGAGCGCTGGCGGCATCACCAGTAGTCCCAGCTTGAAGAACTGCAGGGCGCTGACGTTCTCGCCCTCCCGACGGAGCGCGACCAGCCACAGCATCGTCGCCAGCGATCCCGTCACCGACAGGTTCGGACCCAGATCGACACCGATGAGCAGCGCCGCGCGGCTCTGCGCCGGCAGCTCCGCCATCTGCCCCAGCGAGCCGGCCACCAGCCCGATGGGCAGGTTGTTGGCCAGATTGCTCGCCACCGCTGCCGCGATCCCTGCCACCCAGCTGGCTTCCGAAGGCGAGGTCCGTGCCAGCGCATCCAATGCGTGCGCCGCCGTGCGGATCACCCCGGTCTGGGCAACGGCTTCGACCAGCACGAACAGGCCAGCCACCAGGGGCAGCACCCCCCAGGCGACGTGACGCAGTATCGGCAGCGGGCTGCGACGCTGGCGCAGGCGAACCGCCGCCAAGGTGAGCGCACCTGCGCAGAAGGTCGTCACGCCGAGCGGGCCGTTCATCGCCGAGGTCACCAGCAGCACGATGCCGGTGAGCCCGACACCGATGGCACACAGGCGACCGCCCTCGGACAGGGCGCGGTGCTCGATCCGCTCCGCCAGCGGGTGCGCGATCTCACGGCGCTGAGCCAGGCGCAGCACCAGATACGTCATGGTGATCGCCGCCAGCGACGGCAGGCTGAACTGCCGCAGCCACTCCGGCAGCGAGGGCATGTGGCTGCCGAACACGACCAGGTTGGCGGGGTTGGAGATCGGCAGCACGAAGCTGGCTGCGTTGGCAATGAACGCGCAGACGAACAGGTAGGGCAGGGGATTGGCACGGGCCGCTTTGCAGGCCGCGTAAACCGCCGGTGTCAGCACCACGGCGGTGGCGTCGTTGGACAGGAAAATGGTCACCAGCGTGCCAACCAGGAAGACCAGATCAAACAGGCGCCGCCCGGATCCCTTGGCGTGCTGGACGGCATACATGGCCAGCCAGTCGAACAGGCCTTCGTGACGCGCCAGCTCGGCCAGCACCATCATGCCGATCAGGAACAGGTAGACGTCGCCGCCTTCGGCCACCGCCCCGATGGCAGTGGGGATGGGCACCAGACCTGTCGCCACCAGCACCACGGCAGCGCCCAGTGCCCAGACATACTCGGGGATCCGCCAAGGACGAAAGATGACACCGCTGGTGGCAACGGCGGTCACCATCCAGATGATCAGGGAGGTTGTGGGGACGTGCATGCATGGCTCAGGAATAACGCAGTGGCTGGCGTCAGGTCGCGTCCGTCGGTGCTGCCACCGTGGAAGCGCGGCCTGTGTGAGGTCGGGTCTCCGGCATGGCCATTGCCAGCACGAAGGCCAGGGCTGCAATCGCCGCCAGGGTCAGGAACGCGACATCATACCCAGCGAACTGCACGATCACCCCGGCCAAGCCCGGACTGAGCGCAGCACCCAGCCCGAAGACCGTCGAGACTGCACCGAGCGTGACGTTGAATCGGCCGGTTCCCTGGGTCAGATCACTGACCATGACGGGGAGCAGCGCCCCGAAGATACCCGCACCGATGCCATCCAGCAGTTGCACGCCCAGCAGCCATGCCGGCGCATCGGACAGTGGGTAAAGCACGCCACGGATCGGCAGGATCAGAAAGCCGGCCAACAGCAGTGGCTTGCGTCCCCACACATCGGCCCGTGTTCCGACCAGCATCGCGGCCGGCACCATGACCAGTTGTGCCGCGACGATGCACGCCGCCGTCAAGGTGGTGGCCAACGCAGGGTTGGTATGGGAGAGTTTCTGACCGACCAGGGGCAGCATCGCCGCGTTGGCCAGGTGGAACAGCGCACAGCACGCTGCCAGCATGAGCAGGGTACGGTCGCGCAGGAGCATGCCAAAGGAGGATGGCCCCGGCTGTCGCTCCGGTGCGGCCGGCGATCCGCGCGCCTGCGCATGGTCAATGGCTTTGGCCGGCACCATCAGCACCGCGGCCACGCTGGCCAGGGTGAGTGCGGCCATCAGGTAGAACACCACGACCGGGCCTCCGATGTACGCCAGCCCCCCGGCCAGGACCGCCGCAACGGCGTTCCCTGCGTGATTGAACGTCTCATTGCGACCCATGCGCCGCGCGAACGCCCGTGGCCCGACGATGCCCAGCGAGATGGCCGCGATCGCCGGGGCAAAGACGGTACCCGCGACGGCGCTGACAGCCTGGGTCGCGGCCACGAGCGTGAACGAGGTGATCCACGGCAGCACGACGCAACTGCCGGTGACCAGAAGGGCAGCGATGACGACCGTGGCCCGCTTGGCGTTGACCCGATCCATCAGCGCGCCTGCCGGCGTCTGCGCCAGCAGGGCAGCGAGTCCCGCCACCGTCATCACCAGGCCGATGCTGGCTGGGTCCCATTTGTGCACGGCCAACAGGTAGATCGCAAGATACGGCCCCAATCCATCGCGGACATCGGCCAGGAAAAAGTTCACGGCGTCGAGCGCGCGATCAGCCGCGCGCACGGGCAAGGGGGCAGGGGGAGGTGGGTTCACGTGCGTTGGCTCGATGCTCGCTGGGTCAGCCCCGATGCCGGTGGGGCGCGCATGTTATGCGCGTCCGCCTGTGATGGTCGTGTGGCGCCACACGCAGAAGAGCCCCGGAATCTCCAGGGCTCTGGGTACCATGTGCTTCAGACCGACCGGGTTTTACAGCCCCCACTTCTCCGGGTCGGCGTGCTTCTCTTTGTAGATCACACCCGAGAAGTCCACATGGAGCTCGGTCCACTCGCCACCCTTACGGCGTGCGAGTACTTCGAAGTGCTTGGGCTTGCGCGCGGGTTCGCCGGTTGGCGTCCAGCCATCCTTCTTCACTGCGGCCACGGCGACACGAGGGTCCGCCGGCCCCTCCGGGTGACGATGCTTGGGGCCGTGATGCGGCTTCTTGTGCTCCACCTCTACAAAGCTGCCGCCCTTCCTGGCGATACGGGCCACTTTGATTTCCGACGGACGCTGTTCCCCTTCCAGCCTGACGGCAACGCCTTCCTTGAGCGCAAACGCCTCTGCCCCTTTGGGGCCGAGGTCTGCCAGATACGCCTGATCGTTGCAGATCAGGGTGAAGCGGTGCGCGAACACGTGTTCGATGACGCCGGCGAGGGCGACCTTTTCATGGTGCGGCATGCATTTCTCCTGAGAGCGCCCAACCGCGGGCGCTCTGGATCAATGCGTCTGTCCGCCACAGATTCAAGCGGCGCGTCCGCGGCGTTCAGGTGGCCGCAAGCCGGCCCACCGACCCTGTCGGCGTGAACACTGCGCCAACGCGTTAAAATGGCACACCGCCGACGCCGTTCCAGGGCCCATCGCAATGCCATACACCACCCGCGACGCGATCCAGCGGCTGCGCGAGCAGATCCCGACCTTCCGCTGCATCGTGGGGTGTACGGACTGTTGTGGCCCGGTCACCGCCTCAAGTGAGGAAGTGGCGCGGCTGCCGGTCAAGAGCGATGCCGAGCACGCTGCCGCGCTGGCGGACCTGAGCTGTCCCTATCTCGGCAAGCAGGGCTGTGAGGTGTACGAAGAACGCCCCTTGATCTGCCGCATGTTCGGGACGACCCCCAGCCTGCGCTGCCCCAACGGCCAGCGGCCGGTCTACATGCTGGATGAATCGGTGGAGAAGGAGATCCATCAGTTTCTTCGCAGCACCCGGCAGGTGCTCATCTAGCAGCGCTGGGCCACCAGCGAGGCTCAAGGTCAGTTCGGCCTGCGTGCGCCCAGCCGCCATATCGCCAGACCACCGTAAAGCGCCAGCAGCGCGAGCAGGGTCCAGAGCTCGTGGCTGACTTCGCCCAGGCTGGCATCCATCTGATTCAACCGCACCATCAGGTTGATGCCGGGCGTGGTCGGCAGCAGGTGGGCCAGGGCCACCAGCACGGGCGGGGAGGTGACCGCCGGCCAGGACAGGTTGGCCAGGAAGAACAGCGGGATGGAGCAGGCGACGACCACCTGGAAGGCACGTTCTCGGGTCGCGAAAAAGCTGCCGATGAACAGCCCGAACGCCACCGTGGCGGCGATGAACAACGTGCCGCCCAGCAACTGCCCGAGTGGATTGCCACCACGCGGGTAGTCCTGCACCCACGCGGTGAAACCGGCGTAATACAGCAGCCCGAGCAGGCCGATGGCACCGAAGCCAATCGCCATGCCGGCCAGTGTCGGCATGTCAAAGCGCAGGCGCCGGCCCAACGCCAACCGTCGCGCGCCGAGCAGTACGCCGATGCCCATGAGCAGCGTCTGATGCACGATCAGCTCGGCCACGCCGGGCACGATGGCGCTGCCGTACCCTTCCTGCGTATTGAACAGCGGGCGCTGCACCAACGTGATCGGCGGTGCCTGCGGCGCCCCCATGAACGCCGCTTGGGACACGGCCGCCTCGCGCGCGAAGGCGGTCAGGGCCTCGGCCACGCCGCCGAGCACCCAACTGGCGCGGCCGAGGTAGGCACCGTTGCCCATCAACACCAGATAGCCGTGGCTGCCGCGCAGAATGTCGCGTTCAAGGTTGGCCGGGATCAGCAGAATGCCTTCGGCCTTGCCGGTTTCCAGCACATGGCGTGCCTGGTCGATGCTGGCCGGCTGATCGACGATGCGGACCGTGTGCAGCGCGTCCACCCGCCGCAGCAATTCTCGACTGGTGGCACTCTGGTCGTGGTCAACCACCACGATGGGCAGGTTGCTGGCTACCTGATGGCGGTAGGCCGCCGGGTAGAAGAACGAGTACAGCACCACCGCGCCGACCATCAACACGACGGCATAGCGGTCGGTGAGCACCGTGCGCAGGGTCAGGCGCAGGCTGTCGACGAAGCGGCTCATGCACCGGCCTCGCGCGGTGCGCCCGGCAATGCTGGATCGGCGCTGCGCGCGGCAGCAATCAGCCGCCAGCCACCGATGCCACCGGCCACCACCCCCATCAGCAGCAGCGTGCCCAGCGGCCACAGCGAGACACTCCAAGGCGCGCCGACGAACTGCTGCTGGGTCTGCAGTTTCACGTAGGCGGTCAGTGGCAGCAGGAGATTCCAGACCCGGGTGAACAGCGGCGCATCGACCACCGGGAAGGTGGCGCCGGAAAATGCCAGCGCGGTGCCGATGCTCAAGCCGATCGCGGAAAGCGATGTGCCCATGTCCCGGGTGAGCCCGACAAACAGCAGGGCTACCGCCGCACAGGCCAGGTAGAACACCGGTTGCCCCAGCATCAGCAACAGCGCACTGCCGGCGATGCCATCGCCACGGAGCAGGGCAAGGTAGAGCACCCCAAGTGCACCGTACATCGAGAACAGCAGCACGTATGGCACGACCTTGCCGGCGATCGCCGACCACGGGGTGTCGCCCAGCCAATCGCGCAGGTGCCCATCACGGACCTCACGGCCCAGGCTGGCTGCCACGGCCAGTGCCAGCCCCAGCGACAGGATCGCCGGGAACAGCAGTGGCAGCAGGAACAGCTCATAGCTGCGTGCCGGGTTGTGCAGGATGTCTGACTGCACGGCGATCGGCGGGGCGCGCAGCGTGGCCGGGCCGACCTGCTTGCCGATGCGCTCGCCCAGCAGCCGCGCATTCCAGGCGCTGACGGCTTCGACGATATCGCGCACGGCGGATTGGCCGGTGGTGAGGTAGGTGGCGTTGTAGTACGCGAACACCGTGCCCTGTTCACCACGCAGCGCCTGCCGGGTGGCATCGCGCGGCACCAGCACCACCGCGAACACCTCCAGCCGGCGCAGCTGCGATTGCGCTTCGGCCAGGGTGGACGGCTGGCTGGCAATGGTCACGCCGGGGCTGGCATCCAGCATGCGGGCCAGTTGTCTGCTTTCCGCGCTGCGGTCGAGGTCGACCATGGCGATGGGGATATCGCGCATCACCGAGGCGGCAAACAGCCATGCCATCAACCCCAGCATCACGGCCGGCAGCAGCGTGACCAGCAGCAGATCGGCACGATCGCGGCGCAGGTGCTCAAGCTCGCGCTGGAACGAGGCTCTGGCACTCGCCCACACCGACCGGCTCATCCCTGCGGCCACCCGAACAGCACACTCATGCCGGGGCGGAAGCCTTCCACCGGGGCGACCGGGCGCAGCCGGATCTCGAAGCTGCGCACGTCATAGCCGGACGACTGCCGGGTGGCACGCCACGTGGCGTAGTCACCGGCAGGATTGATGAAATACACCTCGAACTCGGCATCACGATCCAGCGCGGGTACGTTGCCGCGCAGGCGGGTACCCACCTTCAGGCCCCGCATCTGCGATTCGCGCAGGTTCACCGACACCCACATGCGGTCGATGTCGACCAGGGTGAAGACCGGGTAGCCGGCCGGGACCAGCTCGCCGATATCCGACATGCGCTTGTTGATCTCACCGGCCATGGGCGCGCGGCCGTTGATCTCGTCGCGGGCCGCATCCACCTCGGCCACGGCGCCCTGCGCCTGGCGAACCTGGCCCTGCGCGGCGCGCTTGTCCTGGTCGCGCGCGCCGGCCAGCGCCTGGTCGTACTGCGCCCGCGCGGCATTGGACAGCTCGCGCGAACTGCGCGCCTGGGCCAAGGCCTCGTCACGTTTCTGCCGCGTCATCACGCCTTCGTTGTACAGGTTCTGCACGCGCTGATAGGTGGCATCGGCAAGGGTGGCACCCGCCTCGGCGCGTTTCCAGTTGGCCTGCGCAGCACGGATGTCCTCGCTGCGTGCCCCTTGGTCGGCCTTGTCGGCCACCGCACGCGCCGCTTCCAGCGCGCCCTGGGCCTGCTGCTCCTTGGCTGCCACTTCGGGGCTGTCCAGCACGAACAGCACCTGGCCGGCGGTGACCCGGTCGCCCTCGCGCACCTTCAGCTCGGCCAGCCGCGCGGTGATCTTCGCCGCCACGTTGACGGTGTCGGCATCGGCCATGCCCTGCAGCTGTTCGGCCGGCGTGCGCCAGGCCAGCCACAGCCCGACCACGACGACGATCGCCAGTACCAGCGCGATGAGGATGCCGGCCTTGCGTTTCTTCGGCGGCGGCGCGTCGGCCGGCGCCTGCAATGTGTCATTCATGCGCGATCACCTCGTCGCCCCGGCGGCGGAATTCTTCATATCGGTCCATCTGTCCACTGATCTCCAGCAGCTGTGCCAGCGCCACGTCGTACTGATACGCGGCCTGCGCGCGTTCCACCTGTGCGCCGCCCAGCCCCAGGCGCGCATCGATCACATCCAGCGAGGTGGCCTGGCCCTCGCGGAAGGCCAGCTCCTGCAGCCGCAGGTTCTCGCGGTTCTGTTCGATGCTGCTGTCCAGCAGCAGGAACTGTTGGCGGGCGGTATCCAGTTCGTACCAGGCCTTGCGCACGCCCAGCGTCACCTGGTTCTCGGCTTCGCGCAGGCCGGCTTCGGCCTGATCCTGCTGCGCGCGGGCGGCGCTGATCTGGGCAGGACGCGAGGTGGGCGACAGGAAGGTGTACTTCAGGCCGATGCCGAACGCCCAGTCCGGGTCGGTCAACATTTCGTCGCGGCGGCGGAAATCGTACTGGCCGAACAGGAACACGGTGGGCTTGAGCTTGGCCTGCTGCACGCGCACGCCTTGCTCGGCCTGGGCCACCAGGGCCCGCAGGCGGGCAATCTGCGGTTGCCGGGCCTGTGCATCGCGTTCGAAGGTAGGCAGCGCACCGATCGGCGCGCGATGCACAAACAAGGGCGACAGCGGGCGGACGTCGCCACCGCTGCGCAGCAGGGTGGCCAATGCGGCCTTCAGCGTCTGCAGATCATTCAGCGATTTCTGGTACTCGCGCTCGGCCTTGTCGCGGGCCACATTGGCCTGCAGGCGCTGCGCGCGGGTGGCAAAGCCTTCGCGTTCCAGCTTCAGGGCATCATCGAGGTGACGCTGCAGCCCATCGCGCACCTTGCGGCGCACGTCCACCGCCTGCTCGGCGAGGCGCTGGCCGAAATAGGCCTGGACCAGTTGCACGCTCAGTGACTGGCGCTGCGATTCGCGCTCGGCGCTGGCCTGATCGGTCGCGCCGGCAGCGGCCTGTTGGGCGGCCGGGATCAAGCCACCGGTGTACAACGGCAGTACCGCAGTGACCACCGGGCGGGTGCGCCAGTCGCGCTCGGTGAACTGCAACGGCGAGTCGATGCCGAAGGCCTCAGCGACCGGCGCCAAGGACCCCAGCGGCAGGGTGAGCGTCTTCTGGAACTGCAACCGGCGCACTTCACCGGTGATTTCGGGCAGGCGCAGCAGGCGCGTGGCGTCCTGCAGGTCCTGCTTGTTGCGCACCGACGCATCCGCCGCGGCCAGGGCATCGGACACCTGTTCCAGCCGCTGCTGGGACTGCTGCCAATCCAAGGCGGGGACCGTAGCGCTGTCCGGTACGGGCTGGGCGATGGCAGCGCCACTCATGCAAAGCAGGGAGAGACAGGTAAGTCCTTTTAATGCGCGCGTTGGCGGCCAATGCCGGCTCACGAGGGGGCAGCTCCATGGGGTGTGACGGCAAGAGGGTAGTGTGCGCCGCGTGAAGTGCGGGTCTTCACGTCCGTCGCCAGCCACGGGTGGCGAGGTGGTCCAGCAGCCCCACGACCAACAGCGACAGGCCCACCAGCGGGAACACCACGCCGCCGATGCACAGCAGCACGAAGACACCCGCCACGCTTCGCCCTTGCTTCGGCAGTGGCGGCACGCCGATCCCGCCGATGGGCCGCCGCTTCCACCACATCACCGCACCGCTGAGGCAGAGCAGGAGGATCGCTGCGCACGCGATGATCAGCACCACACGGTTGACCGTGCCGTACTCGTTGCCGAGATGGACATTGATGCCCCATTCCAGTCCTCGCCCAAGCGCACCGTAATCGGCGTAGCCCATGTCCAGCAGAACCCGGCCGCTGTACTGGTCCAGATGCACCACCCGCTGGCGCGACAGATCCTCCGGATAGACCGAGGCGGTGTAGACCCCCATGGGCCCACGCGGCAGCGCGATGCTGTAACCCGGTGCCAGCCCCAGTGCGCTGAACCGGCGCATGGCCGCGTCGATGCCGAGCGCACCGGGCTGCGGCGACAGATCCCCGAGTGGACCGCCGCCATGTGCGGCATGCCCGTCATCGACAGCGGCGTGCTGGGCATGCGGCACCGCTGAGACCGGTAGCTGTGCCTGCGCCATCGACCAGGCTGGCGTGGTGGTGTCGGCAAGCCGATGCGCGGACATCGGCACGCTCACCCGCACCCCGGTCGGGTAACCATAGTCGTGACCGTTCGCCCAGGCATTGACCTGATGGCCCCAGACCACCGACCAGGGCATGCCGGTCACGGCCAGGAACACGAGCACACCGCCGACCCAGACGCCGGTCACCGCATGCAGATCGCGCCAGAACAGCCGCTGTCGCGGCTGCCCGCGAACCGTGGTGATCCCACCGTTCTGCCCGCGCGGCCACCACAGGTACACGCCGGTCGCCACCAGCAGGATGGTCCAGCCAGCGGCGATCTCGATCAGGGCACTGGCGTAATCGCCGAGCAGATCGAGGCTGTGGAGCTGCCGCACCACGCCCGAGAACGTGCCTTTGTCGGGCAGGTGCCCCAGCACCTGCGCGGTGCCCGGGTCGACGTAGTAGACCTGCCGTCGACCGTCGGCCTCCTGGACGCCGATCTCGATGGTGCCGTCGGCGTAGTCCGGCGTGGTGTAACGGAAGATCTCCCCGTGACTGACGGCATTGACGGCCGCCAGCTGGGCGCTGGCAGGCGAGGGTGGCAGCGCTGCGGTCTCCACGACCTTCAGATCGTGATGGATCCAGCGATCGATCGGCTTCTGGTAGACGTACACGGCCCCGGTCAACGCCAGCCAGGCGATGAAGGGCAGCACGAACAGGCCGGCATAGAAGTGCCACCGCCACACCGCGCGGTAGAAACGCCAGCGATCCGATGCACGCGGGGTAGCGGGGGTTGGCATGTCAGAGCTCCCGGGTCCAGCTCAGGTACAGCGCCCGGCCATCACCGGGTGAGTAGCCCGAGGAACCGCTGTCGTACCAGGCATACACGTAGAAACGATCTGTCGCGTTCTTCAACTGCAGGGCCAGGCTGTTGCGCGCGTCCAGGCGGTACGTGGCGCTCAGGTTCAACAGTGCATAGCCGCCGTAGCGTCCCAGCGTGTTGGTTCGCTCCACGAAGTAGTCGCCCTGGCCATTGCCCCAGGCGCTGAAGGCCCAGTCGGCCGTCGGGGCGTAGTCCACCCCCGCGCTGGCCAGCCAGTTCGGCACGTTCTCGATCTGCCGCCCGCGGGTCTGCGGCGCACTGGGGTCGGGCACCTCGATCACCGCCTTCTGCCGCGAGTACGCGGCCCAGGCGCGCCACTGGGCGCTGGCCTGCCATGTCAGCTGGGCGTCCCAACCGCGGCGCAGCGTCTGGCCCACGTTGCCGACCTCATTGGCCCCGACCACGCCATTGACGCCCAGGACGGTGGCGACCTCATCGCTGGCCCGCTGCTCCCAGTACGCGATCCGGGTCTGCAGCCCCTGCACGGGCGCCCATTTCATACCGGCCTCCCAGCCCTCGTTGAGGGAGGGAGCAAGATCGTTCACCTGCGTGCGATACGCGCCATTGCCGCTGCCGATCTGGAACGTTCGCCCCCAGTTGGCGTACACGACCGTGGTCGGGCTGAGATCGTAGGACACACTCAGCTTGGGTTGTTTGATCAGGCCGTAGTCGTAGACCGGTGCGCGCAGGCCGGTCGCCCCATTGTGGAAGTCGCCATACACGCGATCGACCCGGTAGGCGGGTACGATCTTCAGCGCGTCCATCGGCCGGATTACCGCCTGCACGTAGGCACCCCGGGTATCGAGGGTGTAGTCCCAATCGCGCAGGGTCGCCTGGCGCTCGCGCGCGACGGTCCTGTAGCGGCGGGCCGTGTTGTCCTGCCACTGCCCATCCACGCCGGCATCGAGGACGAACTCGGCCAGCCGCGAGTCCGGGCGCCAGGTGGTGTTCAAGATCACGCCGCGATGGGTCTCATCATTGAAACGTTCCTGTTGAGCGCCTCCCGCGGTGAACGTCACCCAGCGCTGGTTGCGATAGTCGTTCTGGTAGGCCTTGGCGTTCCAGCTCCAGTCGCTGCCCAGTGCGCCATCGATGTGCATGGCGGTCTGGACCGTCTCGCGCTCACTGCGGTCATCGCGTGCGTAGGCCGGCGATTGCGTCGGATTGGCCTGCACCTCCGGATAGCTGAGGTAGCCGGCTTCCAGTGCGGCGTTCTTGTAGTAGCGGCTGGTCAGCCCTGCGCGCCACCGGCCGTCAGGGTCGGTGTAGAACCACTTGCCGACGAAGCTGCGCTGGGTGCCATCGGCATGGTCGCGCTCGCCGTCGGACGTGCGCCAGCCGACGAAATAGTTCTGTGACCAGGGGCCGCGCTCGAACCCTTTGGCCAACTGCACATCCTGCGTGCCAAAGCTGCCAGCGGTGATGCTCAGCTGGCCGTCAGTGCCGCCCTGGCGGGTCAACACATTCACGTCACCGGCAATCGCATGCAGCCCGTAGCGGGCATCGTTGGTGCCGCGCACGATCTCGAGCGCGGCGATGTCCAGCGGAAACGCCGCATCCAGGTAGGGCATGCCGCCCGAATTGTCATTGCTCGGAATGCCGTCGATCAGCAGCTTGACCGCGTTGATGCGGCCCTCGCCATTGAAACCCCGGAACGAAAAACGGCCGGCGTCGGTGCCCATCTTGAACTGGGTGACCTGCACGCCCGGGGCATTCATCAGCAGCTCCCAGCTATGGTCGACCTTCTGCGGTTGAAGGACATCGCCGCCGATGAGATCCACCGAGGTGAAGACCGAACGGGCCGACAGCTCGCGC
Organism: Stenotrophomonas sp. TWI809; assembly: GCF_039673205.1. Taxonomy (NCBI): domain Bacteria; kingdom Pseudomonadati; phylum Pseudomonadota; class Gammaproteobacteria; order Lysobacterales; family Lysobacteraceae; genus Stenotrophomonas; species Stenotrophomonas sp. TWI809. Next base: position 28,808 of record NZ_JBDJLE010000018.1, read on the forward strand.
TCGGCGGCCGAACGCGCCTGCACGGTGCCCAGGGTCAGCACGGTACCGTTCTGGGCGGCGACGGTGGCGGGAAGGAGAAGGGCAGCGGCAAGCACGGCCGTGATGGCCTTGGCCAACGGTCGATACGAAAAAGAAGTTGTCATGGTCCACAGCATCGGTCGCCACGGTCAGATCGACCGGGGCAGGAACAAGGTCCGGCAGAGACGCCGGATGGCGCGGGGCATCGGTTCCAATCCGGCATCGCCTGGCCCCACCGGACACGATGGATCAGCAGACAGGGCAGGGGGCAGCAGCGCTGCACCTGGTCAGGACCGGATCAGCAGGCCGGCAGCGGCGGGCCGCGAGCTCCCAGCGTTCCCCGTGCGGGGGCGCGGCGACAGTCGACCAGACCCGACAGCGATCGAAACACGGCCGGCCATTGCGTCAGCAGCAGGAGCAGCGCCACGAGCAGGCTGATGAGACGGGCCGCAATCAGGCAGTACTCGCAGTCCACGCCCATCTCATGGCTGGCATGCGGATCGGCAGGCGCTTCGGCAGCGGGGCTGGCCTTTCCCTGATCCCTATCGTGATGCGCGTGATGGCCCGCATGCGCGTCGGCATCCGTCATGGCGTGATGCGCCGCATGCGGATCGGGTGCCGGCGAGGCCTCCATGACGGGCGCGTTCACCGGCGCCAATGCCCGGCTGACCATGGGCGCCACGATCACCAGCGCAATCGCCAGCAAGGCCCATGCATGAAGCCAGCGGTGGAGGAGGGACGCACGCACCGGCCCGATGGTAAGGCATGTCTGTCGGGATTCCCGGCGAAAATGCCCGGTTCGTGCTCGATTGCGACGGTTTGTCGCAGTCTGGCGCTGGGTAGCGTGGCCTCCGGAGTGGCCCATGGGCTGGCCCCGCGCCCCGCACTGCACATTGACAATTCTCCAAATAGGACGCTTATATCCTATATGGGCCTACACCTGTCCCCGGTCGTTTGCGTTGGCCGGGCAGGCAGGTCAGAGGATTCTCAACCGCCTGCGGCGCAACGCAGGCTTCAGCACGCCATTCAAGAGAGCACGACATGACAGCAGTGAAGGGTTGGCGGCGGTTTCGTCGGTGGGTGAAGTGGATCGCGCTGGGTCTGCTGGCGGTCGTGATCCTGATCACCCTCATCGGGGTGGTCTACGAGGCCTTGGCACGCCGGAGCGCGGCGACCGATCATCCACTGCGCGGCCAGATGGTCGATGTCGGCGGACGCCAGATGCATATCGAGTGTCGCGGCAGTGGCACCCCGACCGTGATCTTCGAGTCCGGTCTCGGCACGGGCGGCACGATGGACTGGACCCGGGTGCACGACCGGATCGCCCGCTTCACCCGCGCCTGTGCCTACGACCGCGCCGGCATCATGCGCAGCGATGCGAAGGACACCCCGCAGCGTGCGTCGGCCGTGGCCGATGACCTGCACGCCCTGTTGAAAGGCGCGGGCATCACCGATCCGCTGGTGCTGGTCGGCCATTCCATCGGCGGGCCGTACATCCGGACCTATGTGGGGCGCTACGGCGATCAGGTCGCCGGGCTGGTGATGGTCGACCCCTCGCACCCGGATCAGATCGCCCGGCTCGGCAGCGTGGTGAGCATCGATGTCCACCCGAAGAAGGTGTCGCTGTTGATGCATACCGCCACGGCACTGTCACGGACCGGCCTGGTGCGCTTCCTGTTCTCGCGCGCCGATCATGGTCCACGCCCGAAGGATGAGGCCGCGGAGATCACCGCCTTCTCCAGTGCCTCGGTCACAGGCGCGACCGCAGAACTCGACGGCTTCGACAGCACCATGGACGATGCCCGCGCGGTTACGTCGTTTGGCGACCGCCCGGTGATCGTGCTGACCGCGTTGAAGCCGTTCAAGCCCGACGAGCTGAAGAAGATGGGCCTGACGGCGGAGGAGGGCGCCCGGTTCAAGCAGGAATGGCGCACCTTGCATGCCGAGCAGGCCGCCCTGTCCAGCCGCGGGCAGCAACAGATCGTGAGCGATTCCGGCCACTACATCCAGATCGATCAGCCTGATCGCGTGGTGGATGCGGTTCGCGAGGTCGTGGATGACGTGCGTGCGCAGGCGCGCACCAACAAGGAGATGCAATGATGAAGCGCACCCTGCTCTGGGCGGGCGTATCGATGCTGTTCGCCGCCAACGCGGCCGCGGCCGACTATGACCTGGTGATCCGCGGTGGACGCGTGCTCGACGGTGCCGGCAATCCGTGGGTCCGTGCCGATGTGGCGGTCAAGGAGGGGCGGGTGGTCCAGGTCGGCCAGGTCCCCGGCAAGGGCACCCGCGAGATCGACGCAACGGGGCGCTATGTGTCGCCGGGCTTCATCGACATGATGGATCAGTCCGGCGCGGCGCTGCTCAAGGACGGCGCGGCCGAGAACAAGTTGCGGATGGGCGTGACCACGCTGATCGGCGGCGAGGGCGGACCGCCGGTGCCTGCGGCGGGGATGCCGGGCTACTTCAAGCAGCTCGAAACGCAGGGTATCGCGGTCAACTTCGGCACGTACTACTCCTCCACCCAGGCCCGCGTGCACGTCATGGGCGATGCCGCTGGTGCGCCGACCAGGAAGCAGCTCGATGCCATGGGCGAGCAGGTGAAGATTGCGATGGAGGCCGGTGCGTTCGGTATCTCCAGCGCCTTGATCTATGCACCCAGCAGCTTCCAGAGCACCTCCGATCTGGTCTCGCTGGCCAAGGTGGCCGCGCAATGCGACGGCTTCTACGCCACGCATATGCGTGACGAGAGCGAGGGCGTGGTCAAGGCCATTGAAGAGGCCATCGAGATCGGCGAGAAGGGCGGCGTCAAGGTGGAGATCTTCCACTTGAAGGCTGCCTATGCGCCGGAGTGGGGCAAGCTGATGCCCCAGGCACTGGCGACGATCAATGCAGCGCGGGACCGCGGCGTCGATGTTGCCGCCGATCTCTATCCCTACACCGCCGGCGGCACCGGGCTGGAGATCATCGCGCCGAGCTGGGTCTGGGCCGACGGGCTTGAGAAAGGTATCGAGCGCGTGCGCGATCCGAAGGTGCGCGAGCGCATGAAAAAGGAGGTCGCCGCCGGTTCGATGCCGGGCTGGTCCAACCTGGTGCATGCGTCGGGAGGCTTCCAGAACGTGCGCCTGGCCAACAGCTTCAGTGAGAAGTACCGGCGCTTCCATGGCAAGACGCTGGCCGAGATCGGTGCCGAACTGAATCTGGACCCGGCGGATGCGGCCTGGGACATCGCGCTTGAAGGGTTGCCCAATCGGGCGGTCGCGCTGTATTTCATGATCAGCGAAGAGGATGTGCAGCTCGCGCTGCGCCAGCCCTGGGTGAGTATTGGCAGTGACGCGGCCGCCGCGGTGAACTACGGCAGCGACGGCGCCATCGGCCTGCCACACCCGCGCGCGTATGGCACCTTCCCGCGGATCCTCGCCGAGTATGTGAAGCGGCGTCATGTGCTGACGCTGGAAGACGCGGTCCGCAAGATGACCAGCTGGCCCGCACAGCGGATGGGGTTGAGCGATCGCGGGCTGATCCGCGAGGGGATGCGCGCCGATATCGTGCTGTTCGATCTGGACACGCTGGACGATGTGGCGAGCTGGGACGCGCCCGCCGGCGCGCCGACCGGCATCGAAACCGTGATCGTCAACGGTGTGGTGAGTTTCGAGGGTGGCAAACACACCGGCGCCCGGGCGGGCTCGGCGCTGCGCCACCCATGCCGCACGCGCTGATCCACGTGCGCGCTCCAACAAACACAGGACACACCTCATGATCCGACACGCCTCCGGCTGGAGTCTTCTCTCTCTGGCGCTCGCCGCCTCCGCGCCAGCACTGGCCGCCGCACCACCGATCACCAGCGCGGAGGATCTGGGCACCGCGGTCTCGGCACAGATCGCCTGCGCCGGCATCTTCGTGGCCAACCGCGCCGAGGCCGACGTGCTGCGCGACGACATCCACGCACTGGCGCCATTCACCAGGACGGTGGCGCTGGCGGTCGATCGCAAGGCAGGGACGGTCACCGCCTCCGCGCCTGGGACGGCCAGCCGGACCGCGTTGCATCGCCCGGCGGTCGGCTGCACGCTGACCACGGGCGACGTGCCGCTCGCGGCGCTCAAGGCCCAGGCGGCCCAGCTCACGCCACTATCGCCACTGGCGGCGCGCCCCTGGCCACAGGGTGACCGGCCTGTGCCGGCGCTGCAGGCCGCCGCAGAAGCGAAGCTCGACCGTGCCGCACTGGACGCGGCCGTGAGTGCGGCCTTCGATGAGCAGAACGTGGGCGGTTACCCGGACACCCGTGCGATCGTGGTGGTGCAGGGTGGGGCGATCGTTGCCGAGCGTTACGCGCCTGGCTTCAACCAGAACACCCGCATGTTGGGCTGGTCGGCCACCAAAAGCATCATGGGCACGCTGGTTGGCCTGCTGGTGGATGACGGCGTGCTCAAGCTGGATGACCCCGCGCCGGTGCCGGAATGGAAGGGCGAAGGCGATCCGCGCGGCGCGATCTCGCTGCGCCAGTTGCTGACGATGTCGAGCGGGTTGGCCTTCGTGGAGAGCTACAAGCCCGGTAACGAATCGATCAAGATGCTGTTCGAGGCCGGTGACATGGGCGCGCTGGCGGCCGCGATGCCGCTTGAACATGCGCCAGGCACGCACTGGAGCTATTCCTCGGGTACGACCAACATCCTGTCGCGGATCGTCTTCGAGGCCACCGGCGGCACCCTGGAAGGCATGACCCGCTTTGCACAGACCCGGTTGTTCGAGCCGGCCGGCATGCGCAGCGCGCTGATCGAGCCGGACGAGTCCGGTGTCCTGGTCGGCAGTTCCTACGGGTATGCAACGGCACGGGATTGGGCGCGCTATGGGCTGCTGCATCTGAACCACGGCGAGGCCGATGGCAAGCGGCTGCTGTCGCCGGAATGGCTCCAGTTCGCGGTGACGCCCACGCCAGCATCACCGCGCCCCTCATACGGCGCGCAGCTGTGGTTGAACCGGGCCGCGGCTGCAGAAGAAGGTCGGAAGGTGCTGCAGGACGTGCCTCCCGATGCCTTCATGGCGATGGGCCACAACCATCAGATCATGGCGGTGATTCCCTCGCAGGATGCGGTGATCGTGCGTCTGGGCTGGACACCGGAAGGGCAGAAGTTCGACTGGAACAAGTATCTGTCGCAGATCGCGGCCGCACTGGCACCGGCCCCGGCCCCGGTAGCTGCGAAGTAATCCGTAACGCGGCACGAGGGAGGGGCGCCGGACACGGCGCCCATTGACAGTTCTCCGCGCGGAGAACTAATGTCTCGATGTGAGAATTACTCACCTTGAGGCAGGGAAAGCAGATGTGCTCGATCAAGCTGTTGGCAACGCCCGCTGTGGCGCGTGACGTGGCCGCATCCGGAGTGAACGCCTGATGGCCCGCCTCACCCTCGGCATCGCCGTCGACGCGCTGCGTCTGGCCGCACCGTTCCGCATCGCCAGCCACGTCTTCGACAGCCGGCTGGCCTGCCTTGTCACCCTGGATGACGGCACGCACGTCGGCCGCGGTGAGGCGACCGGCGTCTATTACCTGGGCGAAGACATCGAGACCATGCGCCTCCAGCTCGAAGCGGTGCGTGATGCCATCGAGGCACACCCCACGCGCGAGGAACTGCGCGCGATCCTGCCAGCCGGTGGCGCTCGCAACGCGGTTGATGCTGCCCTCTGGGAGCTGGAATCGAAGCAGGCAGGCAAGCCCGTATGGGCGCTTGCAGGGCTGCCGCCGCCGCGGCCGCTCCCCACGACCTTCACGGTCGGCGCCGACGAGCCGACGGCGATGGCGGCCGCCGCGGTCGCGTATCGCCAGGCGCGTTCGATCAAGGTCAAATTGACCGGTGACCTCGACCTGGACATCGCGCGCGTCGCGGCGATCCGTCAGGCGCGGCCCGAGGTATGGCTGGGGGTCGATGCCAATCAGGGTTACCAGGTCGGCGATCTCGAGCGGCTGGTGGCAGCCATGGTGGACGCCGATGTAGCGCTGATCGAACAGCCGCTGGCCCGGGGGCGCGAAGCCGATCTGGACGGATTCGTGTCGCCGATTCCTCTGGCCGCCGATGAAAGCGCGCTCACCCTGGCCGATGTCGACGGCCTGAAGGGTCGCTTCAACGTATTCAACATCAAGCTCGACAAATGCGGCGGCCTGACCGAGGCGCTGCTGATCGCCGCCGCGGCGCGCGAGGCCGGGCTGGGCGTCATGGTGGGGTGCATGGTCTGCAGCAGCCTGGGCGCTGCGCCGGGCTTCGTGGTCGGGCAGTTGTGTGATCTCGTCGACCTGGACGGGCCCACCTTCCTCAAGCAGGACCGCACGCCCGGGGTGCTCTATCGCGACGGCACGATCTGGTGTGACGAAGCGGTCTGGGGCGCCGGACGCTGAGGTCCGGGGCGGGCCTGGCGCATGAATTCATGTCAATGCTGCGACGCAGGATTGACAGTTCTCTGAACAGGACTATTGTGTCCTACATGGGCTTACGCATAGCCATTCATCCCAGGAGCGTCACTGCCAGGCCGGCCCCCACCCCAGCACGACGGGGTGCCCTGACTGCCGCATTCCGTGCCCATTGCCGTGGGCGTCCAGCTTCGCTACCGAGGTCTCATCACATGAGTCACTGTTCGCTCCGAATGAACGCGTTGTCGCTGGCCTGCACTGCAGGCATCCTGGCCCTGGGCTGCAGCGCCACGGCACTGGCACAGGTCGCCGCCGAGAACCCCAACCGCGACGACGTACATACGTTGGGCACTGTGACCGCGACCGCGCAGAAACGCGTGGAAGTGGTCACCGATATCCCGATGTCCATCAGCGTCATCAGCGAAGAGCAGCTCGACCGCCTCCAGGTCAACAACATGAATGACCTGGCCGGGCTGGTTCCCGGCCTGCAGATCACCAGCCTCGGTGCGCCGGGCCGCTCGACGATCTCGATCCGCGGCATCACCCCGATGGGCAATACCGCCTCGACCTCGATCTACGTTGACGACGTGCCGCTCACCGCCAATGGCTCACTGTCCGGTGCGACCTCCGGCATGTTCGACCTGCTGCCGTACGACGTGCAGAACGTGGAAGTGCTGCGCGGCCCGCAGGGCACGCTGTACGGTGCCAGTGCGCTGGGCGGCGTGGTCAAGTACGTCACCAAACGGCCGGACCTGGAGTACTTCTCGGGCCGCGCCGGCGCCACGATGCGCGTTGTCGACGATGGCGGCCGGGTGGGCCATTCCGAGCGCGCCGCCGTCAATGTGCCACTGGTGAAGGGTCAGTTGGCCCTGCGCGCCAGCTACGCCGAGCAGACCAGTCCGGGCTGGATCGACAACAGCGTCCTGCATCGCCGCGACACCAACGATGTGTACCAGAACGCCGGCCGCCTTTCGCTGCTGTGGAAGGCCTCCGATACGGTGGACGTGCTGCTCACCGCGATGCGCCAGGAAAACAAGGGCGACAATTTCGCGACGGTCGCGCTCGACCCGGCCACCTTCAAGCCGAAGCTGCCCGGCTACTCAAACGAGTATCTGTTCCTGCAGCCGAGCACGATCAAGTACGACGTGTACGGCCTGACGGTGGACTGGGATCTGGGCTGGGCCGACTTCACCTCCGCCAGCAGCTGGATGAAATCCAATTCATGGCGCCTGCAGGACCAGTCGGTGGAGTACATCCCCTTGCTGGGGCAGAAGCCCGGCGTGGGCCCGGTGATGGCGTACGCCGGCCTGGACACGGATATCGAGCTGAAGAAGTGGACCCAGGAATTCCGCCTGACCTCCAAGGGCGACAGTCGCCTGCAATGGCAGCTCGGCGCGTTCTATACCGATGAAGATGCCGCCTACATCGAGCGCGGCAGTGCACTGAGCCCGGCATTCAACCCGGTGCTTGATCTGTTCACCGCCTCGGTGCTGACCACGTATAAAGAGAAGGCCCTGTTCGGCAATGCCACCTGGAAGTTCACCGACCGCTTCGATCTGGCCCTGGGCGTGCGCCATGCGCGCAACGACCAGGAATTCCGCCAGACACTCGGCGGTCCGTTGGGCGGCGATGGCGTGCAGCGCATCACCGACTCCTCGGAAAGCGTGACCACCTGGAGCGCCAGCCCGCGCTTGTTCCTGGGCGAAGACACCATGGCCTACGTGCGGGTCGCCACCGGCTACCGCGCCGGCAGCCCCAATCCCATCCTGCCGGCCGCCCCGGAGGTGCCCGCGCAGGTCAAGTCGGATACGTTGATCAACTACGAAGCCGGCCTGAAGAGCCACTTCTGGGATCGTCGTGCGCTGGTGGAAGTGGCGGCATTCCGGATCGACTGGGACGACATCCGCTTGAACCTGCTCACGGCGCAGGGCATCTCCTATGGTGTCAATGGGGGCGAAGCACGCAGCCAGGGCGTTGAATTCACCGGCGCGCTGATGCCCGTCGACGGCCTGCGCCTGAGCGGCAGCCTGACCTACACCGACGCCACGTTGACGGCTCCGATTCCCCCGGCCCGTCCGGGCGGCCCGAACCAGGCCGAATCCGGCGCCCAGCTGCCGCAGGTGCCCGAATGGGCCGGCAGCCTGCAGGCCGACTACCAGTTCCCGACGAGCGGCGAATGGGGCTGGAGCGTCGGTGGCGCGCTGCGCTATTACGGCGAGCGTGCGGCATCGGTGGCCTCAACGCAGTCCTTCGACCTGCCCAGCTACACCACCGTTGACCTGACTGCCGAAGTGAGCAGCCAGAACACCACCGTGCGCTTCTTCATCACCAACCTCACCAACAAGGACATCTACGTCGCCGCTGGCAGGACGATTCCTGCCGCGGGCGCGCAGCAGTACCGGCGCTGGAATGCGGTGATGATGCAGCCGCGTACCGTGGGTGTTTCGTTGGATTACAGCTTCTGATCCAGCGGGGCAGGGCAGTGCGGCCCCTTTGGGGCCGTGCTGCCCGGTAACCGTGGCCGAAGCGGATATGCTTGCACGGATCCCATCCCGACCCGCAGGCAGCAGCGCGATGCACGCCAGAACATGTTCCGTCCTGCTTTCTGCTGCGCTGCTGCTGTGTGCAGCGCTGCTCACCACTGGATGTGCACGCACCCAGCGGGAGACCGTGTTTTCGTCAGACACGCTGAAGGTCGTGGCCGTGACGGAAAGCAGGCTGGATATCAACAGCAGCAAGTACCAGCACCACACCACGTACGCCGTTTACGAGAATGGCAGTGCGCTGTCAGATAAGGACTTCGCGACGCTGCTGCAGGATCATGCCGCCACAGACGCCCCGTTTGTGCATACCGATGCGGTGGTACTGGACGAAGACGCAGTTCTGATGGCATCGCACAATCGTGACAGCTCACGCTGCTGGACAACGCGGCTTTCCGCGAGCCGCGGCAGGGCGACGCTGGAGAAGATCACGGCAGGGACCGTCGACTGCGGCATCCGTCCGGCACCGCCGGGCTGGCGGGCGCTCTACACAGACCGCAGTGATCTCATCCTGGTCCGTGAACACCCGTTCCAGGTCCATCCCATCGCTGGGTACGCGTACGTCCTGTGGATCGATGGCGACATCGCCGCCCTGTATCACAAAGACCGGGACCATGAGCGAATGGTCGTCAGGCTGGCGAGGATTTCGTCCGACACGCCCCTCGCCGAGCAGGCACTGCCGATGCGGACCTATGCGGAGCCGGACCTTCTGTATGCCTCGCCTGAGCTGCGCCGCCAATGGCTGTTCGATAACTTCACGGTGGCCATGGGGGCGTCCCCCTCGATCCAGCTGCGCCCCGATCATCGACTGGAGACGATCACGCCCGAGGTGTGGGCGCAGTACCAGGAAAACGACCGGCAGAACAAGGAACTCGATGCCCAGGCACGTGCCGCCGGGGACGCCTGGATCGAGGCCCAGCGCCGGGAGCTGATGGAAGCGGACGCGACAGCGCGCGACGCCACGAAGTAACGCTGTCCGGCCCCTCGTCGAGCATCGCTGACGAGCAGCAGCATCATGACCAGTCCCTCCAGCAGGCGCCTGCTGGCGCGCTCTGGACAACGTAGAGATTTGGTATGTTGAACACCCTCAATTCCGGCATTCCAGAGGTCTGGTGTTTCAGTGATAGAGACCCGTCTGCTCCAACAGTTCATTGCCGTGGCCGAGGAGCTGCACTTCAATCGCGCCGCCGAGCGGCTGCACATGGCGCAGCCGCCGCTGAGCCAGGCCATCCGCAAGCTGGAGGGCGCCGTCGGAGCCCCGTTGTTCGAGCGCACCCCTCGCAGCGTCGCGTTGACACCGGCGGGGGCAGCCTTCCTTGAGACCGCGCGCCGTACCGTGCAGTCGCTGGAGGAGGGCGTCGCCCAGACGCGCCGCGTGGCCCAGGGCATGGAGGGCCACCTGACCCTGACCTTCATCAACATCGCCCCCTATGCCTCGTTGCTGCAGGCGTTGCGCCACTTTCGCGAGCTCAACCCGGGCATCGCCTTCACGATGCGGGAGGCCAGCACCCAGGAGCAGGTCAACGCCCTGGAGCAGGGAGAGGCGGATATCGGCTTCATGCGGACACCGGGCACCACGACGCCGCACCTGCGCATGGAAAGGCTGCTGAGCGAACGGATCTGCGTCGCGCTGCCGGCCGGTCATCCGCTGGCGGCGAAGGCGGGCATCGACCTGGCATTGCTCAGGGACGAAGCATTCGTCGCCTCGCCCCGGACTCTCGGCAAAGGATTTCATGACCAGCTGATCGGCCTGTGCCAGACAGCCGGGTTCGTGCCCGACATCGTGCAGCACGGCCGGCAGATGCAGACCTTGATTGCCTTGGTGGCTGCGGGGTTCGGTATCGCGCTGCTGCCCGCTTCGCTGGCGACGGAAACGCGCGAGGACGTTGTGTTCCGTCCGCTCCAGGTGGAAGCGGCGGAGGAAGTGTCACGGCTGGAGCTGTTCATGGCGTGGAACGAGACCCGGACCTCAGCGATCCGCGACCGGTTGATACAGGCGATTCTGCAGACCCGTTCTCTGCCCTGAGGTGACAAGACGCGCGGCGTCTTGCTGCAGTATGTAAACCGTCCTTCACCCGCACATGGCCAGGCACTAGGCTTCCGCAGCTCTGCTGGATAGGACCTGCGATGCCTGCTGCCATTTATGTGTTTTCCCTGTGCGCGTTCGCGTTCGGGCTCTCCGAGTTTGTGGTCGCGGGATTGTTGACCACCATTGCCGATGACCTCGGGGCGCGGATATCCCTCGTCGGCACGGCCATTGCCGCCTATGCACTGGGCGCGGCCATCGGCGCACCGTTCATCACCGCGCTGGTCGCGCACTGGCGGGACCGGCAGATCCTGCTGCTGGCCACGGCGTTGCTCGGACTGGGCAGCCTGCTGATGAGCGCCTCGCCCAATCTGGTCACACTGCTGGCCATCCGCTTCGTGGTCGGCCTCGGCCACGGCGTCTTCATGGCGGTCGCCTCCGACGCGGCGACCCGGCTCGTGGACCCGCAGCGATCCGGCCGGGCGCTGTCGGTCGTGTGGATCGGGTTGACCCTCGCGCTGGCGCTCGGCGTTCCGATCGGCACGTACCTGGGCAGTCTCTGGTCGTGGCGCGTGGTCTTCCTGTCCATCGGCGTCCTCAGCGTGGTCGGCATGCTGGGTCTGGCGCTGTGCATGCCGAGGGGAGCTGCCGGTTCGGCCCCGTCCCGCGGCGGCGCATGGAAGGGCATCCAGGCCATCATCCATCCCCAGCTCCTGACGACGGCCGGCATCGGCGCGCTGGTGAGCGTCGCGACGTTTTCGTTCTTCACCTTCGTCTCGCCGTATCTGCAGCAGGTCACTGGTGTGGACGTGCAGTGGCTGAGCCTGGGCATGCTGTTGTTCGGCGTCTGTGCGATCGCAGGCAACCTGCTCGGGGGAGCGCTGGGCGACGCGATGGACGGGGACCGCAGCCTTCAGTTGGCACTGTGCGCGTTGGCGTTGAATCTGCTCGGGCTCTACGTGTTCGCCAGCATGCCGGCCATGATGATGCTGCTGATCGGCACGCTGGGCATCTGTTTCTTCTGCATCGTGACGCTGCTGACGCTGCGTCTGCTCAAGCAGGCGCAGCGCTTGATTCCCGCCTACAGCCCGGTCGCGGCCGGGTTGAACATCGCCTCCTTCAACCTGGGCACCGCGCTCGGGGGCGCCATGGGCAGCCTCACGATCAGCTATGCAACGCTGGCATCGGTACCGCTGACAGGGGCCGTGGCCGCGGTACTGGCTGGCACCGTGTCGTATCGCCTTGCTCGCCGCAGGCACGGATCGCCTGTTTGAAGTGGTGGATCACGTCCGCTGCCGTTCAATACCCGCGAGATGCTCTGGAGCAGTCACTTCACTTGAAGCCGGCTGCCTTGCAGGCATCGACGAACGTCGCGCCTTGTTTATCCATGGCCGTTCTCACGCGCTTGCTGGCGTTCACAAGCGCCCCGCTGGGGGTGGCCCATTGCGCTTCCGGCAATGCCTGGGACCAGGCTTCCACCACGGCCGGCAGCGAAGGACGGCCGCGGCGATGGACCCATTCGGCGAGCATCCTCACGCTCGATCTCAAAGGTGTGCATGCCCTCATACGGCTTCAGTCGATCCTTGGTCGGGACCAACCCCAATGCCTGGAACCATGGGTTGGGTGCATTGAACAACTGCCCGTCCTCCATGTAGTTCCGGATCGACGCCCACAGGCCCAGTGAGTGCGAATCACTGGGTTGTGGCAGCAGGACAAACTGCAAGGTGTCGCGCTCTTCATCCTCCAGGCCCATGCCGAAGGTGTACTGGCGCGTTGTGCCATACGGGGTGATGCCTTGTGAATTGGACACCCAGGCAACGATGCTCTCCCAGGGCACGATCAGGGCACGGCCGCTCTCGCGGTCGATGTAGCACACCTCGCGACGCTGACGGTTGAAGCGCACCGGATAGGGCTTTGCGCGTTTGAACTCATCCGAGAACATCCCGTAGGCGAATGCCCCCAAGGGGAGGATGCCGAGAAGCGCGCCGGCAGAAAACACTTGAATGAACATCTTCAAATCCGCCCATGGCGTCGGGAAGTTCTCCGGGTAGGCGAGCACCAGGTAGAGCATGATGAGCGCGGGCACGATGAACGCGAGCACGAACAGGCCGACGATTCCGCCGGCAAGCATTTTGCCGCCCTCTACGGTTCCCCAGTTGCTCCCTCCCAGGTCCAGGAACACATCATTGATGTCCGAAAAATGGCGACGGGAGGATTGCACCTGCCCGGTGTACACCGGCAAGGGAGACAGGAACAGCGTCTCGGTCGCGCCTTCAACCCGGATCTCGCCCGCTGAAGGGCGTTGACTGCGGACGTCGAGCGCAGCGGTCGCTGCCACAGTCGTGCGGCTCTTCCTGAAGAATCGTTGAAACATGCAAGCTCGCCGGGCGGACAACCGCGCATGATTTCACAGGCACTATCGGCTGTCACCATCCCCTGGAATCACAGCGTCTACCAGTTCCACCGCATGCCCAGCTTGCCGTTCCACGCGTTCTCGTCGCCATTGAAGCTCCAGCTGTAATCGAGATCGGCAAACAGGTAGCCGGTATGGGTGACCTGCCAGGTTCCGCCGATGCCCACTTCGCCCCATGAGCCGCCCATATCCACGGCGAACGGCACGTAGCCGCTGTTGGTGGCGAACGCGGCGCGGGGCGTGCCGCGGAACTCGTGCCACACGTTGGCGCGCAGCCAGGCATTGCTGCTGCGGGCCTCACCCTGCGCGGTCTCGTGCTGGCCGGTGCGATTCAATCGCGCGCCGATGCGCCCGACCAGCGAGTCACCGTCGCTGAAGTGCACCTGCGCGGTGTGATCATCGAGGTCGTCGACGTCGATCTGCTGCCAGATCACCTGCGCCTGCGGCTCCAGACGCCAACGCCCGTCCTCGCCGGAGGACCCGTCGCCCTCGTTGAGGATGAACGGCCAGCCGCCTTCCAGCGACAGCGCCAGCCCATCGGCATCGACAAAACTGTCGGACGTGCGCGGGGACTGCAGGCGCATGTCATACCAGGTGTACTGGGCCACGGCGTCGATATAGGCGCCTTTGGCGGAGAACGCTGTCCAGTAGCCGCCGACTGAGCCGGCCTTGAACCGGTCAGTGCCAGCATGGAAGCGGTAATCCAGGAGGTTGTGCCGCACCTCGCCCTTGCCTTTGCCATACGCGAGGTAGACACCGGCGTGACGGCGGCGCAGGTCATCGGCATCCACGCGCCGGTAGAGGTCGGTACCGATCTGCAATGCATCGAAACGGTAGTCGAAGTCGGGCCCGCGATCGCCATAGATGCCGCGCCGGCCACCATCATGTTCGCCGTCGTGGCCGAGATAGCGCATCCAGGCGCCATTGAATCCGCTACGTTCGGTATCCAGGTCGCCGCGCTGATGCAGCAGCTGCTCATCGCCGACCCGTTCGTGCAGGGTATCGATCAGGGTGCGGCCGTACACCTGGGCCATCGCCGGTACGGCCGCGATCAGCGACACCTCCTGGCGATAGGCCGGGGGCGGCGAGGGGCTGGGCGGTTCAGGGGGCACGGGATCCGGCGGAGCAGGATCCGGTGGCGGCGGGAGAGGAGGGGCGGGGCAGGGCGGTACCGGCGCGCCCGGGCTGGCGCAGTCGATCACCGAGCGCAGGTACCAGCTGTTCTCCACATCCGCGCCGGAGACCGTGGCCGCGCCACCGCGGAACAGGAAGTACTCGTACGGACCCGCCACCACCGGTGCCGCCAGCGCGAAGTTGTCGGGCGTGCTGGTGGCGTTGCTTGCCTGCACCACGCGGATGCCATCGGCCAGCGTCCGGTCGCCACGTCCGCCGGTGTTGTGTATCTCCAGCACGCCCGGGCCACTGCTGCTGCCATCCACCACGACCAGCTGGTCCGAGGGCGAGGCATCGTCGCCCAGCCAGGTGTTCAGCGCGAGCGTGCCATTACCGCTGTAGCGCGACACGGTCAGGGTTCTGTAGCTGGCCACTTGGACGGGATCTCCGCCAGGCACCGCGAACGCGATCCGGCTGCGATCATTGAGCAGCGTGGTGAGCGTGGAGCTGCCGGTCAGGTTCCACAGCGTGTCATGCAGCGCCACATTGGAGAGGCTGCCGGGCAGGGTGATCGCGGCGCCGGTGAGCACGCTGCCGGTCGCGGTGATGCTGGCAAGGGTCGGGGTGTCGGCGGCCGGCAACACACCCTGCGGCGCCGGTAAGGCCATCGGCAGGGGCACTGGCGGATCATCGGGCGGAAGGTCCGGGGGAAGGAGCGGGACAGCGGCGTCCCGCGGTGCCACCGCTGGCGTTGAGCGTCATCCCGGGGCGGCCTGAGTTGATGATGGTCGTTCCAGCGCTGTCGATGGTGCCGCCGGTGGCGCTCAGCCCGATGCCACCCGCGCCACCGCCGCCGATGTAGAGATTGCGCGCGGTGATGCGGGTTGCCGCGCCATCGGCACGGATACCGCCCCCGCTTCCCGAGGTGGTCAGGATACTGTCGGTGACGCTGACCTGCGCGCCAGCCTGGCCATACACGCCGTTGGCATTGAGATCGGTGGTGCGCGTGTCCAGGCGCAGCAACGCCGCCTGTGGTCCGACCCCGCCGACGGCGCCCTGGACCAGCACGGCGTTGGCGTTCATCCCGTGCGTGGTGATCACCGTGTCTGCTGCCTGCAGCCGCGAGGTCGCGGAAGCCGCCTGGGCTACCAGCACGCCGGTGCTGTTGTTGCCGTAGGTCTCGATACGGGTCGTGGTGCCCAACGCTGAGCCATCGGCCGCCACGTCCAGCCGCAGCGTGCCACCCGTGGAGGACACCTGCGCGCCGTTCGCCCCGGTGGTGCCGGTGGCCACATACGCGGCAGGATCCGTGGTGGCATTGCCGCCGGCATCCACCGGCAGGCCATAGCTGGCGGCGGCAGGATCCGTGCCGAGCTGTACGCCGGTCAGCAGGGCATTGCCTTGGCTGACCACGGTACCGCCGCTGGCGGCCTGCAGGCCAACCGCCGCGTTGCCGCCGGCAATGCCGGAGGTGTAGATCGCACTGCCGCTCAGCGTGAGCGTGCCTGATGTCAGCGCATGGCCAGCGATGGCACCGTTGAGCAGCGTTGAGAGGCGCAGCCCGTTTGCCGTAAGCGCGCTGCCACCGCCTTCGGCGCGCAGCGCATTGCCGGTCTGTCCTGCAGCGATGACGACACCCGGCGCTCCTGCCAGTGTGACCGTGCTGCCGCTCCCGGCCAGCGCGCCGTGCGCATTCTGCCCGGCCACGCGGATGTCCAGCCCATCAACCTGCACCTGGGAGGTGCCGGTGGCCGACAGCCCGTGCGCGGTGATGCCGGTGGCGTTGATGGTCAGCCCGGACAAGGTGCCTTGCGCATCAGCGAACACCAGGCCGGTCGCGCCGGTGCCGGTGGTATCGATGGAAAGCTGGGATGCCTGGAGGCGCGAACCGGTGGCAAAGCGTCCACCACTGTTGTTGTTGCCGCGGGTGAGGATGTTCACCGCATGCACGTCGAACTGCGCGCCGCTGGCGCCGAGCAACCCGTGGCTGCCATTGGTTGCACCGGCGCCGGTGCCGAGGATATGGATCGATGTGGTGCCACCCGTGGGAACGCCGGCGCTGTCCACATTCAACCGGACGGTGCCGTCAATGGCACTGATGCCGTGGGCCGCCGTTGCGGCCTTGCCCACGTAGGCATCGGGATCGGTGACGAGATTGCCGCTGGCGTCCACCGGCAGACCGTAGGTGGCGGGATTGCCGGGTTGCGTCCCCAGCAATATCCCGGTGGCAATGACATCGCCGCTGCCGGTGAAGCGGCCGCCTGCGACCTGGATGCCTTCACTGTTGGCCAGGGACGTGTAGAAACGCGTGCCGTTGGAGGTCAGCGTGGTGCCTGCCTCCAGGCGGGCAGCAGGCCCCCCGGCGCCCAGCCGGCTGACGGTGGAGCCGGCCGCCAGGAAGTTGACCGCGCCCGCGTTGGTCGAGCAGACCGTGGCCGTGTTGGCGGCACTGGTGATCAACGCCACCGCGCCGGTAGCGTTGATCACGCCGGCATTGGCGGCATAGAAGGCCGGTGCACCGACGGTGGTCGGCGCGTAGGTGCCGCTTGCGACCGTCAGGACCGTGCCGTTCGCGCGGACCTGCTGGGCGGGTACGCTTGCCGGTACCGTGATACAGCTGGCCGCGTCCACGCTCTGCGCCAATGCGCACCAGAGCGCCGACGCAGCCAGCCCGACCACGAGCAGGCTGCCGCGGATCGATTGCGGTGACACGAACGTACCCGCACACGTCACGCCGGAGGCTGCTCGGCGACCAGATCGGGAAGTCTCCACGTTTTATCCATGATGTGCTGTGTTGATCTACATGCACGACGTCGCCACGCATGGCGGGCACCGGGTGTGACTCGAGTCTGGCCACAGCGCTCCACGTGCTCAACCGCAATACGTGCGGGGTGAGGTCAGTAAAACTACCGGCACCCGGGGCGCACAGCCTCCCGCAGACATCCGACGCAGCGCTGACATCGGCCCGGGTATAGTGATCCTGACTTCACCGTAAGGATCGAAGCTATGCAGAAGGGCTCGGATCTACTGGTCAAGGCGCTGGAGAACGAAGGCGTCGACCGCATCTTTGGTGTCCCGGGCGAGGAGAATCTGGACTTCCTTGAGTCGCTCCGGACCTCGCACATCGAGCTGGTGCTCACACGCCACGAGCAGGCGGCCGCGTTCATGGCCGCCACCCACGGCCGGCTCACCGGCAGGCCAGGTGTATGCCTGGCCACGCTCGGCCCGGGCGCGCTGAATTTCTCCACCGGCGCGGCCTATGCCCACCTCGGCGCGTGGCCGATGATTCTGATCACGGGGCAGAAGCCGGTGATGAGCGCCAAGCAGGCACGGTTCCAGATCGTGGATATCGTGGCCTCGATGAAGCCGCTCACGAAAATGACGCGTCAGATCGTCAGCCCGGCCGCGATTCCGGCCACGGTGCGCGATGCCTTCCGCGTGGCCATGGAAGAGCGCCCAGGGCCGGTGCATCTGGAGCTCCCGGAGGATGTCGCCGGCGAGGAGGTGGAGGATATCCCCGTCATCCCGGTTCATCCGCTGGAGCGTCCGATCGCACCGTCTGCCGCGCTCGACCGCGCAGAAGCGGCCATCCTGGCCGCCAAACGGCCGCTGGTGATGATCGGTGCGGCGGGAAGCCGCCCGTGGCTCGCCGAGGCGCTTTCCGCGTTCGTCACGCGGACCCGCCTGCCGTTTTTCAACACGCAGATGGGCAAGGGCGCCGTCACCGGCGGTTCCAACCTGTACATGGGAACGGCCGCGCTCTCCGAGGGCGACTATGTCCACGAAGCCGTTGCCCGTGCTGATCTGATCATCGCCATTGGCCATGACACGGTCGAAAAGCCGCCCTTCCTGATGAAGAGCGGCGGCGGCCCCAAGGTCGTCCATATCAGCTTCCAGTCCGCCACGGTGGAGCAGGTGTATCACCCCGATATCGAGGTGCTGGGCGACATCGGGGCTTCGGTGGATGCCCTGGCCGGGCGGCTGGAAGGCCGCTTGGCGACTGACGAAGGCATGATCGCGCTGCGCCAGAAGATCCTGGCCCGTCTCAACGACCGTGCCGAGGAGGACCGCTTCCCGGTCACGCCGCAACGGCTGGTACATGACGTGCGCCAGTCCATGCCGGACGACGGCATCGTCTGCCTTGACAACGGTATGTACAAGATCTGGTTCGCGCGCAACTACCGCACGCATGTCGCCAACACGTTGCTGGTCGACAATGCGCTGGCCACGATGGGGGCCGGCCTGCCGTCCGCCATGATGGCCGCGATGCTGTACCCGAAGCGGCGCGTCCTGGCCGTATGCGGTGACGGCGGCTTCATGATGAACTCGCAGGAGATGGAAACCGCCGTGCGCCTCGGACTCAACCTGGTGGTGGTGATCCTCAACGACAGCGCCTACGGCATGATCCGCTGGAAACAGGCGGTGGATGGCTTCGAGGATTTCGGGATGCGCTTTGGCAATCCGGATTTCGTGAAGTATGCCGAGGCCTACGGCGCCAAGGGGAGCCGGGTGACCGCAGTAGGCGACCTGGTGCCCATGATCGAAGCCGCCTTCGCAGGCGGCGGTGTCCACGTGCTGGATGTGCCGATCGACTATGCCGAGAACACCCGCGTGCTGGTGGACGAGCTGCGCAACCGCACGCCGGACGTGGGCTGCGCGTGATCGCCCTCGCTGACCCTTCCGCAAGGAGCTCAAGATGTTGACCGTCGTACAGGCTTTTGACCGCGCCCCTATCGCTGAGATCGGACTGGATACCGCCGCCGCGCTGGAGCGCAAGCTCAGTGCCGCCGAGCGGGTTTTCAAGAACCGCGACGGCTGGCTCGCCCCGCACCAGCGTATCGCCATCCTGCGCAAGCTTGCCGCCCTGATGGATGCCAAACGCGACCACCTCGCCCTGCAGATTGCACGCGAGGGCGGCAAACCGCTCCCGGATGCGATCATCGAGACCACACGTGCGATCGATGGCGTCCACAATGCGGCCGACGAGCTGCGCAACTTTGCCGGCCGCGAAATCCCGATGGGTCTTTCCGCAGCGTCCGAAGGCCGCTGGGCATTCACGACCCGGGAGCCCATCGGCATCGTGGCGGCCATCTCGGCGTTCAATCACCCGCTCAACCTGATCGTCCATCAGGTCGCGCCGGCCATCGCCGTGGGGTGCCCGGTCATCATCAAGCCGGCCTCGGCAACGCCACTGTCCTGCCTGGAATTCGTGGCGATGGTGCATGAGGCCGGGCTGCCCGAACCGTGGTGCCAGAGTTTCCTCCCCGAAGGCAACGACCTGGCCGAGGCGCTGGCCACCGACAGGCGCATTGCCTTTCTGAGCTTCATCGGTTCGGCGAGGGTAGGGTGGTCGCTGCACGCCAAGCTGGCACACGGCGCACGTTCGGCGCTGGAGCACGGCGGGGTTGCGCCCGCCCTCGTCGACCGCAGTGCTGACCTGGCCAGGATCATCGAGCCGATCGTCAAGGGCGGCTACTACCATGCCGGCCAGGTGTGCGTGTCCACACAGCGCATCTTCGTCCACAACGACATTGCAGACGCCTTCACCCAGGCCCTCGTCGCCCGGGTTGAACGGCTGCGTACCGGCGACCCGACCCTGAAGGACACCGAGGTGGGCCCGCTGATCCAGCCGCGCGAGGCCGACCGCGTGGCCGAGTGGATTGACGAAGCGGTGAGCGGCGGTGCGCAGCTTGCCACCGGCGGCAAGCGACTTTCCGAGACCACACTGCAGCCCACCGTGCTGCTCGATCCGGCCAGCGACGCGCGGGTGACCAAGCAGGAAGTCTTCGGCCCGGTGGTGGCCGTTTATCGCTACACCGACCTCGACGAGGCGATCGCGCGCGCCAACGCCCTGCCCACCGCCTTCCAGGCCAGCGTGTTCGCGCAGGATATCGACATCGCCATGCGCGCCGCCAACCGGCTGGATGCCTCGGCCGTGATGATCAATGATCCGACTGCGTTCCGCACGGACTGGATGCCTTTCGCCGGCCGCCGCGAATCGGGCTATGGCACGGGCGGGATTCCGTACACGATGCGGGACATGTCGCAGGAGAAGATGATTCTGATGCGGCGGAGTTGAACCTCATATGGTCAGGTCGGTATCTGCAGAAAAGCAGCGTGAGTACGACGAACTGAAGCGCTTCTTTGTTCACTGGGAGACACATCTCACGCCGCAACGGGTGTTGGGGCTCGAGCACCCGCACAATCCAATCAATGTGCTTGCGGTCTACGAGCGCCAGCTGGGTGTTTCACGTGTCCTGCCAGGCCTGAAACAAGCGGTCAATGACATCCTGGAGGACTTCGGGGATTTCTCGCCACAGCAGATCGCTGCAGCAGATGCCTCTCTAGCCGGGGCTGGTGCACCGACGATGAGTCAGCTCTGGCAGCGCCGCTCTCGTCACTACAAGGCCCTCCTGCGGCGTGGCCGGCTCCGCAATGACACCGAGTACTATCTGGCCTCGTCGATTGTGTGTGATACCGCCTCGCCAGTTCCTCCCAACGAACTGGACCTTCTGGACAGGATGGTGGCCAACTATGAGTTGCAGCGGACCTGACCCTCTACACGCGCCATGGCTCGACGCCAGGGAAATGATGGTCGTACTTACTGATGCCTGACACCTGTCACTTGTGATGGGTCGGTGCAAAGCGAGAATGGAGCCATTCCCGCGCGGCGTGCATCGCCGGCACCCGCCCACATCAAGGACTCCCCGTGATCATGCTGCAGCACCTCATCTCGAACACCCCTGTGTGGGTCTGGGCGCTCCTGGTCTTCCTGGTCAGCCGCGGCATCGCTGCCATGAGACCCGGTGAAACCTCGCTCACGAAACTGGCCATCGTGCCGGCTCTCTTCACCGCCTGGGGGGCCTGGTCGCTCGGCCACCGTTTCGGCAGTTCCTGGGAGGCGTGGGGGGAATGGGTGGTCGGCATCGGTGCGGGCATGGGCCTTGGGTGGATGCTGCTGCGACGGGCAACGCTCACCGTCAACATATCCACGGGGAGGTTGTGGCGCAGTGCGGACTACAGCCTGCTGCCGCTGCTGCTGCTCACGTTTGTGGTGAAGTACGGCTTCGAGGTAGCGCTTTCCGTCTCCCCTTCGCTCAACCTCGATGTCGGCTTCCGCGCCGCCTATCTGTTGTTGTCGGGCGGGTTCACCGGCGTCTTCATCGGAAAGTACCTGCGATACCTGCGCGCCTCGCGGCTTGCCATGCCGCGCTCGGCGCTGGAAGCGGCCGGCTGAGGCCACGTGGCGTTACACGCCCCGTCTCTGCGATGCCAACATCGATCTCGCGAGAGGCTTGGTGTCTACCACCGATGGCGGCACACTGCTGCTGGTTGTGGCGTAGCGCCACCAGGCAGGAGAGGTATGCGTGACTGATGCAGCAAAACAAACACTGACGATGCGCCGCGCCAGCGTGGCCGATGCGCCCGCTGTACTGCGGTTGTTCGACGAGGTGATTGCCTGGTTCGTGGCCATCGGCAACCCACAGCAGTGGGGTAGCGAAGCGTGGTCATCGATTCCACGCCGTATCACCCAGGTGACCGACGCCTGCGCGCTGCCGGGTGCGTGGGTAGCTGAGACCGCACAGGGCGAGGTGCGTGCGTTCCTGGCGTTGGGAGACGCCATGCCTTACGTGCCGGCAGCGGTCGAGCCAGAGCTCTACGTGCGTGTGCTGATTGCTTCGCGCGATCCGCGCGTGCGCGGTATCGGCCGCCGGCTGATGGCGTTCGCCGACGAGCAGGCACGTGCCGCGGGTGTCGCTTACGTGCGCGTGGATTGCTATGCCGGGGGCAGTGGCGACCTGGTGCGTTTCTACGAATCGTGCGGTTACGAACGGTTGTCGACCTTCAACATAGACGGTTGGCCGGGTCAGGTTCTTGACCGCCGTTTGTGAAGCAGTCGTCGGCTAAAGGGCCAGCAAAGGCCTCGAAACAGACGCCCGCGTGATCAACTGGTAGGGCAGCACATGGTTCACGGTGGCGCGCGCCGAGGACGCGGGATGCCGGATCGCGCGTAGCAGGATATCGATGGCGGTGTCCGCCATCGCGGCCACCGGCTGATGGATGGTCGTCAGTTCCGGCCACACCATCGTTGCCGCGGAGGTGTCGTCGAAGCCCACCACCGAAAGATCCCCTGGCACCTCCAACCCGCGGCGATGGGCGACGGACACCACGGCCGACGCCATGTCATCGTTGCTGGCGAAGATCGCGCTGGGCGGCTGGGGCAGCGTCAACAACCGTTCGGCCGCCTCCAGCCCGGAGCGGTACGTGAAATATCCCGGCTGGACGAGCGTGTCGTCGTAGCCGATGCCGGCGTCAGCCAAGGCATCCCGGTAGCCTTGCCAGCGGTGCGCGCTGGCGGTCTGATTTGGATCGCCGGTGATGTAGCCGATGCGGGCATGCCCGTAAGCGATCAGATGCGACACCATGTCGTGGCTTGCCTGGCGGTCATCAATGCGCACGCACGACAGCCGGTCGCTGAAATGGCTGGATGCGATGGAGACGACGGGAATGCCGGCGGTCACGAAGGTGTCGACGATGTCCTGTGATTCGCACAGGGGCGGCGGAAGAATCACGCCCGCCACGCTGTTGGACAATTGCCGTGCTGCCTCGCGACGTTGCTGGCTGCCCAGTTCATCCCAGGTGGCGATCACCAGCTGTGCCGCTGCCCGGGTGGAGCCACGCAGCGCGCCCACCAGCAGTTCGCGCAGGTAGCTGGAGCTCGGATTGGTGTAGATCAACGCGATGCAGGTGTGCTGCGCCGCGGCCAGTGCGCTCGCCGCAAGGTTGGGGCGGTAATCCAGTGTGAGCACGCTGCGCATGACACGCTCCCGGTTGCCGTCACGCACCCCCGCATGGCCGTTGATGACGCGCGACACCGTCATGGCGGACACGCCGGCGTGCGCCGCGACGTCGTCGATGGTGATGGCGCTGGCTTTCCGACGCACGGCTTTCGGGCTGTTTTTCAGGACACGCGCTCCTTTGTTGCGCTGCATGATGACAAGCGCGACCCCGGATGATTAGTCTGCGGCCGTGACGTGATGGTAGCGCTACCACTTGGCCGGGGTAAGGGCCAACGGGTACCCCCCCCTTTACCACGCGGCTGTTCTGGCAAGCCTGAAAGCGAGTGTAAGTCGCAGCACGCGCACAGCGCGCTGCGATGTTCGGTGTGGAAGACGGGCATCGCCCGTACGTGCCCCCAGGAGGGGCGGTGCATCCATTCGATCGTTATGTCAGAGGGGAGAGTCATGAGCGCTTCTACGTTCCGTCGTACCCAATGCCGGGGGGCTCGTTCATGAGCCGCACGCTGGCGAAGTTCACCTCCAGGGCCATGTTTACGTTTGTCGGTGGCGTCCTGGTCATCAATCCCGCGTTTGCACAGGACGCGCCAACGCCCGCGCCCGTCGCCCAGCCGCAGGCCCAGCCCAGCCCGACACAGCTGGATACCGTGCAGGTCACCGGCATCCGCAACAGCCTCAGCCAGGCGATGGACATCAAACGTGACTCGGCCGGCGTGGTGGATGCCATCAGTGCCGAGGATATCGGCAAGTTTCCGGACACCAACCTGGCCGAATCGCTGCAACGCATCACCGGCATCTCCATCGAACGTCGTGATGGTGAAGGCGCGCAGGTCACGGCACGCGGCTTTGGCCCCCAGTTCAACATGGTCACGCTCAACGGACGGCAGATGCCGGGCGCAGATGCGTTCGGTGCCTCTGGGCAGGTCGCCATCGGCGGCGTCGACGGGGGTACCCGTGCCTTCAACTTCGCCCAGCTGGCCGCCGAATCCATCAATGGCATCGAGGTCTACAAGACCAGCCAGGCCAATGTCCCCAGCGGCGGTATCGGCGCCACCATCAACATCCTGACCGGACGCCCGTTCGATCATGACGGCACCGTCGCCAGCGCCGGTGCCAAGGTCGTCTCCGACCAGAGCCAGCCATTCGACAGCGACCTGACGCCTGAACTGTCCGGCATCTTCAGTTACAGCAATCCGGACAAGACCTTCGGCGTTGGCGTGAGTGCGAGCTACCAGAAGCGCAAGGGTGGCTCGGTGCAGGCCACCAACAACTACTGGAACATCCAGCCGTGGACCGGCACGATGCCCGGCAACCCGACCGTGGTCAATGCACCGGCGGTGGGCGCGCTGTACGGTCGTCCGAACGACCTTCGCTATGCGTTCTCCGAGTTCGAGCGTGAGCGCATCAATGGCCAGGCGGTGCTGCAGTTCGCGCCGACCGACGCGGTGACCCTGACCCTGGACTACACCTATTCGACGAACGAGATCACCGAGAATCGTGGCGAACAGGGCATGTGGTTGCAGAACAGCAACTACACCGATGTCACGTTCGACACCAGCGGTGCGGTTGCGACGCCGGTCTATATCCGTGAAATCGCGGGCACCAAGGATTTCGGGCTTGAGCAGCAGCGCAGCATGCAGAAGTACAAGCTGGGGTCCCTCGGCTTCAATGCACTGTGGAACGTCACCGACCGGTTCAAGCTGACCTTCGACGCGCACAATTCAAAGAACGAGAGCCGACCGAACGACCCGCTCACCGGCGGCGGCTCCATCTTCAGCAGCATCGCCGGCACCAACAACTGCACTACCGGGCCGCATTGCGGTGGGTCGTGGGTACAGGAGATGAACTTCAACAACGGCTTGCCCGTGGGCACCCAGGTCTGGTACCCGAGCACGGCCGATGCCATCGCCAAGACCAACGGCGTGGTCAACCCGGGCTTCGTGCCGGGCGAAATTGGTTCGCAGGTGCTGCGCATCAATTCGCAGACCCAGGTCAGCGAGATCAAGCAGGGACGCGTCGACGGTGAATGGAGCTTCGACCGGGGGCGCTTCCAGTTTGGCGTGGACTCCAGCAAGCAGACCACCCACCGGATCCAGGCCGCGGAGAATTACAACACCCTGGGCGACTGGGGCGTGGCCAACGTTGACGGGGATGTGGCCAACGGGCTGATGGACCTGCTGCAGCCGGTCAACATCGTCGGGTTGTTCAACGACTTCAATGCCAACAGCTTCACCGCCTGGCGCGGCGATGCGGGCCGCCTGGCGCAATGGGCCGCGGACAACTATGGCGCCAGTCTTGGCGTGAGCCCGCAGCGCGCCGCCGACAACCTGGTGGAAGAGAAGACCAAGTCGGCCTATTTCCAGGTCGAGCTGGACGGCGAGCTGGGCGGCCTGCGCACCAATACCCGCCTGGGCGTGCGCTATGAGACCACCGATGTGGTGTCGACGTCGGTCATCGCCATCCCGGAAGCCATCGAATGGCAGTCCAACAACGACTTCCGCGTGGTGTTGTCCGATGAGCAGCAGCCGTTCACCGAGAAGAACAGCTACAGCTACATCCTGCCCAACCTCGATTTCAGCATCGACCTCATGGACGATCTGAAGGCACGCGTCTCGTTCGGCAAGAGTATCGCGCGCGCGCCGATCGGCAACCTCTACGCAGGCCCGACCGCACAGCAACCGTTTGGCTCGGTGCTGATCGATCCGTCTTCGCGGGCCAGCGGCACCGCACAGAACCCGCAGCTGAAGCCGCTGGAGTCGGACAACCTCGACCTGGCACTGGAGTGGTACTTCGCCGATGCGAGCTACGTGTCGTTGACGTACTGGAACAAGTCCGTCAACAACTTCATCGGCAACACCATCGTGCAGGAGAACCTGTATGGGCTGAGGGATCCTACCGCCGGCCCGGATGCGCAGGCCGCGTTGGCGTTCCTCAACAGCGGCGCCTGTATCACCCAGGTCGGCGCGGCCAATGCGGCGGCCTGCTCGGCCAACGATACGGCCCTGTTCACCGCGCTGGCCTTGCTGCGCAACAATCCGGCCGGACTGGGCGCCTACAACGGTACCGACGCGCAGGTCCTGGCCACCGAAGCGGCCTACGACCTGTACGGGGAGGGCGATGATCCGCTCTACCAGTTCAGCGTCAACCGTCCCATCAACCAGAACCAGGCAAAACTGCACGGTTGGGAGCTCGGGGGTCAGTACTTCTTCGGCGATACCGGCTTTGGCGTCCTCGCCAACTACACCCTGGTGGATGGCGATGTCGGCTACAACAACGGGGGCGACCCGGGCATCGACCAGTTCTCGTTGACCGGCCTCAGTGACACCGCAAACGCCGTGCTAATGTACGAAAAATATGGTTGGTCGGTGCGTTTGGCGTGGAACTGGCGTGACCAGTACCTGATCCTCGCCAACCAGGGGACCAGTCGCAATCCGTACTACGTGGAAGCGTACGAACAGTGGGATCTCAGTGTGAACTACACCCTGGATGATCACTGGTCGTTCGGTCTTGAGGCGATCAACCTGACCGGTGAGGACGTCCGTTGGCGCTCGCGCACCTCGCAGATGATCGTGAAGCTGGCTGACCAGAGCCCGCGTTACATGCTCGGCGTTCGTTACAGGTTCTGACGTGTGGGGGTGCCGCTGCCCTGGCAGCGGCACCCGTTCAAGGGTCCTGATGGGGTTGGAAGAACACCATGCCGCGTTACGAAATGCTCAACAACATCGCCCACCGCGATCTGCGCGTGGCCACCGATTTCGGGTCCGCGTTTGGCGATGCGGTCGGCATGGTGCCGGCCTACCCGAGCGAGTTCGCCGAACTGCAGCGCGAATACCCCATTTTCCTTCGCAGGGACGCCGCCACGGGTGAGTGGCAGTCCGTGGTCCTGCTTGGGTTTGAGCAGCACGAGAATCTTTACCTGCAGGACGGCCGCTGGAATGCGTCCTACCTGCCCGGGGCGGCGGCCAAGGGGCCGTTCCTGATCGGCTTCCAGGAAAACCGGATCGATGGCACGCTCACCCAGGAAGCGGTGCTGCACGTGGATCTGGATCACCCACGCGTGACGGCGATGCAGGGCGAGCCGGTATTCCTGCCGCAGGGGGGCAACACACCCTATCTGGACCACATCGCAGGCGTGCTGCGTGGTATCCACGAGGGACACGCCTTCGGGGCGGCGATGTTTGCCGAGCTGGATGCTAAAGGCCTCATTCACCCGATCACGCTCGACGTGCAGGTTGCCCAGGAGCATCGGGTCGGTGTCAACGGCCTGCACGCCATCGACCGTGACCGGCTTGCCCAGCTGGACGGTCCGGCGCTGGCCGAACTCAATCGCGCCGGCTACCTGGAAGGGGCGTACCTGATGCTGGCGTCGCTGCACAACATGCGTCGCCTGATCGCAGAGAAACAGAAACGTCTGCGTCTGCAGGATGCCACCGCTGCGGCGGGCAGGAACTGACCGGTGCTGGACGGCATTTCCATGCGGACACTGGAAGGCCTGGCGCCTGGCGCGCTTCCGCTGGAGGCACTGGTGGCCGCCGGCGAGCCGGTGGTACTGCGCGGCATCGCGCGCGACTGGGCGCTGGTGCAGGCCGGGTTACGCTCCACGCAGGCGGCACTGGGCTATCTGCGCGGCTTCGAGGCAGGTGTGCCGGTCCCGTACTCCTACGGCGGGCCTGAGATCGAGGGGCGCCCGTTCTATAACGAGGATTTCACCCGGTTGAACGTCGAGGTCCGGCGCGGATTGTTGACGCAGGTGCTGGACGAGATTGAAGCCACCCTCGAGGCGCCGCGGCCGCCCACCTACTATGTCGCGTCCTTGCTGATCGATCGGGCACTGCCCGGGTTCGCGCAGCACAACGATGCCGGCCTGGCCGGGCAGGGCATCGACGCTTCGGCAAGCATCTGGATCGGCAACCGCGTTACCGCCTCCTGCCATTTCGACACGCCCGACAACCTGGCGTGCTGCGCCGTAGGTCGGCGCCGGTTCACGCTGTTTCCGCCGGAGCAGATCGACAACCTGTATCCCGGGCCGCTGGAACCCACCCCGGGCGGACAGGTAGTGAGCGTGGTGGATTTCGACCGCCCGGACTTCTCGGTCCACCCGCGATTCCGTGATGCATTGGCAAGCGCACAGACCGCCGAGCTGGAACCCGGCGATGCGATCTTCATTCCCAGCCTGTGGTGGCACCACGTGCGCAGCCTCGCGCCTTTCAATGTGCTGGTGAACTACTGGTGGCGCAGCTCGCCGGCCTTCCTGTCCTCGCCGCTACCGGCACTCCACCACGCGATGTGGGCCGTGCGCGACCTGCCGGCGCGCGAGAAGCAGGCCTGGGTAACGATCTTCGAGTACTACGTCTTCGGCCCGGGTGAGCGTGCAGGACACCACCTGCCCGACGCCGCCCGGGGCGACCTGGCACCGTTCGACGAGCCGCAGGCGCGCCGCATGCGCGCCCAGCTGCTGGCTCGACTCAACCGCTGATGGGAGCACCGCATTGAACGTGGCGAACACAACGCAAGGGCGCATCCGCAAGGTCGTCATCGCCGGTGGCGGCACGGCCGGCTGGCTGGCCGGGTGTGCGCTGGCGCACCAGTTCCGCGATCAGTTGGACATCACCCTGGTGGAGTCCGAGCAGATCGGCACGGTGGGTGTCGGCGAGTCGACCGTGCCCCCCATCCGCACGTTTCACCGTTTTCTGCAGATCGATGAGCAGGAGTTCCTGCAGGCCGTCGCCGGCACGTTCAAGCTCTCGATCTCGTTCGAGAACTGGCGTCGCCCCGGGGAACGTTTCATCCATCCGTTCGGCACGATCGGGCAGGGCACCTGGGCCACACCGTTCCACCATTTCTGGCTGGACAGCCTGCGCCGCGGCATGCCGTCGGACCTGGGCGATTTCTGCCTGGAAAGCGCGGCCTCGTGGCATGACCGGTTTACGCTGGAGACCCAGCCCCAGGTCAACTACGCCTATCACTTCGACGCCGGGCTCTACGCGAAATTCCTGCGCCGCAAAGCCGAAGGCCACGGGCTGCGACGGGTCGAAGGCAAGATCCGCGAGGTCCGCCAAGATGCCCACGACGGCTCCATTGCCTGCCTGGTGCTGGAAGACGGGCAGGTCATCGAGGGCGACCTGTTCATCGATTGCACGGGCTTCCGCGGCCTGTTGACCGAGCAGACCCTGCATACCGGCTATGAGGACTGGCACGAATGGTTGCCCAGTGATCGTGCCGTTGCGGTGCAGACCGCATCGGTCGCGCCGCCGGTTCCGTATACCCGCGCCATCGCGCACGAAGCCGGGTGGCGGTGGCATATCGCGCTTCAGCACCGGGTCGGCTGCGGGCTGGTGTTCTCCAGCCGCCACATGTCCGATGACGAGGCGCACGCCAAGCTGCTGCGCGACGTTGACGGCCCGCCCCTGCGGGACCCCTGGCTGGTGCCGTTCCGCAGCGGGCGCCGGTTGAAGGCATGGAACAAGAACGTGGTGGCACTGGGGCTTGCCAGTGGCTTCATCGAGCCGCTGGAATCGACCAGCATCCACCTGACCATCAGCGCGGTGGTGCGCCTGATCCAGCTGTTCCCGTCCGACGGCATCAGCCCGGCGCTGGTGGACCTGTACAACGAGGTCAGCCGGCAGGAGATGGAGCACGTGCGCGACTTCATCATCCTGCACTACCACGCCAACCAGCGCGACGAGCCGATGTGGAAGGCCTGTCGTGACATGGACCTGCCCGAATCGCTCGCGGTCCGGCTGCGGGCCTGGCGCGAACGTGCGCATGCCTGGCAGGACCCCGGCGAGCTGTTCCGGGTCGACTCCTGGACGAGCGTGCTGATGGGGCAGGGGATCCAGCCGGGACCTCCGCATCCGCTTGCCGCTGCCATCAGCGACGCGGACCTGCGCACGCTGTTGATGCGGATCCGCCAGCCAGTGGAGCAGGCGGTCGCGACGATGCCGTCGCAGGCAGCGTTCATCGAACGCTACTGCAGGGCGGCGCGGGACGTCTGGCCACGGGTCTCAGCCCTGGCATGACGGGGCAGCTCGCTGTTGCACAGAAATGGTAGCGCTACCTCCATACACCCACGGGATGAGATAGATGGATCTGGTTGCAGGAATCGATGCAGGTACGCAGAGTCTGAAAGTCGTGGTGTACGACCCTGCCGGGCGGCATCTCATTGCCAGCGCGAGCTCACCTCTGGAGCTGGCGTCCGCCGCCGATGGCAGCCGTGAGCAGCAGCCGGCCGCGTGGGTCGCCGCCCTTCAGGCCTGCTTCCGTGCGATCGATTCCAAGGTGCGTTCCCGCATCTCCGCGCTGGCGGTCTCAGGGCAACAGCACGGCTTCGTACCGGTCGATGCCGCGGGTGAGGTCCTGGCACCGGCCAAGCTCTGGTGCGACACCAGCACCTCGGCCGAGTGCGTGCAGATCATGGACGCACTCGGCGGACCCGCGCGCACGATTGCGCTGGCCGGCAACCCCATCCTGACCGGTTACACCGCGTCCAAACTGCCCTGGACGAAGACGCATCGGCCCGACGCCTACGCCCGGCTCGCAACGATCCTGCTGCCGCACGACTACCTCAACTTCGTGCTGACCGGCCAGCGCTTCTGCGAGTACGGCGATGCGTCGGGCACGGGCTGGCTGGACGTGCGCACCCGGACCTGGTCGGCCGCGCTGCTGCGCGCGACCGATCCGGCGCGCGACCTGGCCCTGTGCCTGCCGCGCATCGCCGCACCCGACGAGCTGTTCGCTATCGATCCGGCCACGGCGGGCGTATTGGGGCTTCCCGGGACGGTGAAGGTAGCGGTCGGCGGGGGCGACAACATGATGGCCGCCATCGGTACCGGCTGCGTCGTGCCCGGCCGCCTGGCGATGAGCCTCGGCACCTCGGGCACCTTGTTCGCCTACTCGGACACGCCCGTGGTCGATCCGGACGGCGCCTGGGCCGCGTTCTGCTCGTCCACCGGTGGCTGGCTGCCGTTGATCTGCACGATGAACTGCACCGTCGTGACCGAACAGGTCGCCGACGCCTTCGGTTTCAGCACCCGCTATGGCGATGGACACCTGCGGGCGACCTCGCCCGGTGCCGACGGCCTGGTGATGCTGCCGTTCCTCAATGGCGAACGCACGCCGGACCTGCCGCTGGGCAAGGGCGTTCTGGCGGGCCTGGACACGACGAACATGACCCCGGCGCACCTCTACCGCGCGGCCATGGAAGGCGCCACGTACAGCCTGAAGTATGGGTACGACGCCTTTGTCCGCGCGGGCATGCGGTTCGACCGCATCGTGCTGACCGGTGGCGGCAGCAACAGCGCGCAGTGGCGGCAGATGGTGGCCGATGTCTTCGGCCTGCCGGTGGACGTACCGACCCAGTCCGAGGGGGCGGCGTTCGGCGCGGCATTGCAGGCCCTGTGGGCACTGGGTCACGCACGCGGTGACGCTGCCTCCATCGCCGACATCGCGGACCGGCACGTTGCGGTCGACCCGCTGCAGTCCGCTCACCCTGATCCGATGCGTACGCACGCCTATGCCGCGGCCTATGCACGTTTCCTGCGACATCTCGACGCGCTCACGCCGCTGTATCGCGGCTGATCCCTTTACGCACCACCTCGCACAACGACAGGAAGACGCACCATGAGCAATCAACCCTTCATCGGCGCCAAGGAATACTTCCCCGGCATCGGCCGCATCCCCTTCGAAGGCCGCGGCTCGGACAACCCGCTCGCGTTCAAGGTCTATGACGCGAACAAGGTCATCGGTGACAAGACCATGCAGGAGCATCTGCGTTTCGCGGCCTGCTACTGGCACACGTTCTGCAACGCCGGGCATGATCCGTTCGGTCCGGGCACCCGCAATTTCCCGTGGGAGACCGGCTCGCCGATGGCGACCGCCGAGGCGAAGGTGGACGCGGCGTTCGAATTTTTCACCAAGCTCGGCGTGCCGTACTGGTGCTTCCACGATATCGACCTGGCGCCGGATGCGGACGACGTCGGCCAGTACGAGAAGAATCTGAAGCACATGGTGGGCCTGGCCAAGGCGCGGCAGGATGCGACCGGCATGAAACTGCTGTGGGGCACAGCCAACCTGTTCTCGCACCCGCGCTACATGAACGGTGCGTCCACCAATCCGGATTTCGCCGTGGTGGCGCGCGCCGCCGTGCAGGTGAAGGCCGCCCTGGAGGCGACGGTTGAACTGGGCGGCGAACACTATGTGTTCTGGGGCGGCCGCGAAGGCTATGCCTCGCTGGCGAACACGCAGATGAAGCGCGAGGTCGATCACTTCGCGCGGTTCCTCACGATGGCGCGCGACTATGGCCGCAGCATCGGCCTGAAGGGCAACTTCCTGATCGAACCCAAGCCGATGGAGCCGATGAAGCACCAGTACGACTTCGACAGCGCGACCGTAGCGGGCTTCCTGAAGGAGCATGGCCTGCACAAGGACTTCAAGCTCAACATCGAGGCGAACCACGCCACGCTCTCCGGCCACACCTTCGAGCACGATCTGCAGGTCGCCTCGGACCACGGCCTGTTGGGCAGCATCGACGCCAACCGCGGCAACGCGCAGAACGGCTGGGATACGGATCAGTTCCCGACCGACCTCTACGACACCGTGGGCGCGATGCTGGTCGTCCTGCGGCAGGGCGGCCTGGAGGGCGGCCTGAACTTCGACGCCAAGCTGCGTCGCGAATCCACCGACATGGAAGACCTGTTCATCGCCCACATCGGCGGCATGGACGCGTTCGCACGCGGGCTGGAAGTGGCCCACGCGCTGCTAAACGACTCCCCGCTGGAACAGTGGCGCACGGCGCGCTACGCCAGCTTCGACACTGGTGCCGGCAAGGAGTTCGCGCAAGGCGCGCTCAGCCTCACGGACCTGGCCGCACTGGGTGCCAAGGGCGGTGAGCCCAACCAGACCAGCGGCAAGCAGGAACGCTACGAGAACCTGCTCAACCAGTACCTGCTGCGCTGAGCGCGGCAGTTCGCAGCGATGACACTGAACCGGGGAGGGGCAGGGCAATGAACCAGGCAGTGAGCGGCGGGGAGAACACGCGGCTGATCGTATTGATCAGCGTGGTGGCGACGATTGGCGGATTCCTGTTCGGCTTCGACAGCGGCGTGATCAACGGCACCCAGGACGGCCTGCACCAGACGTTCCGGTCAGGCGAGTGGATGCAGGGGTTCGAGATCGCCTCGATGCTGTTGGGCTGCGCCATCGGTGCGTTCAGCGCCGGGCGGCTGTCCGACCGCCTGGGACGCCGCAACGTGTTGATCGTCTCGGCGGTGTTGTTCCTGCTGTCGGCGATCGGGGCAGGCGCGGCGGCGTCCTCGACCCTGTTCATCATCGCGCGGGTGTTGGGGGGCTTTGCGGTCGGCGCAGCCAGTGTGATCTCGCCGGCGTACATCGCCGAAGTTGCGCCGGCGCGTTACCGTGGCCGCCTCGCGACGGTCCAGCAGATCGCCATCATCAGCGGCCTCACCGTCGCGTTCCTCTCCAACTATCTGTTGGCGGCCACCGCCGGTGCCTCGACCGAGGCGCTGTGGGGCGGGTACGCGGCGTGGCGCTGGATGTTCTGGATGCAGGCGGTGCCATCGCTGTTGTTCCTGGCGCTTCTGTTGACCATTCCGGAGAGCCCACGCTACCTCGTGGTGAAGCGCCGCAAGGACGAGGCGCTGCACGTGCTGACGCGGCTGTTCGGCGGTGCGGAGGCACAGGCCAAGCTGGCCGAGATCGACGCCTCGCTGTCGACGGACCACCATCGCCCGCGGCTGTCGGACCTGCGCAGCAAGGTCACCGGGAGGATGCGGCCGATTGTCTGGGTCGGCATCGGCCTGGCCATCTTCCAGCAACTGGTCGGCATCAACGTGGTGTTCTACTACGGCGCCGTGCTCTGGCAAGCGGTCGGTTTTTCCGAGAACGACGCACTGCTGATCAACGTGCTGTCTGGTGCGCTCAGCATTGGTGCCTGCGTCGTCACCGTGCTGCTGATCGACCGCATCGGGCGCAAGCCGCTGCTATGGATCGGCTCGGCCGGCATGTCGGTGTCGTTGGCGCTCCTGGTGGTCGCCTTCGCGAGTGGCTCGCTGGTCGATGGGCGCCTGCAGCTGCCCGGGAGCATGGGCACGCTGGCGCTGGTGGCGGCCAATGCCTACGTGGTGTTCTTCAATCTTTCCTGGGGGCCGGTGATGTGGGTGATGCTGGGCGAGATGTTCCCCAACCAGATCCGCGGCTCGGCACTGGCCGTGGCGGGTGCGGCGCAATGGACCGCGAACTTCGCGGTCACGGTGACGTTCCCCATCCTGTTGGCCGCTATCGGGCTCGCGGCGACCTACAGCCTCTACCTGGCCTCGGCCATCATCTCGGTCTTCTTCGTGCTCAGGTACGTGCGCGAAACCAAGGGCAAGGAACTGGAGCAAATGGAAGGATGAACACGATGACGAATCGACGCCTTGCCCACGCCCGCCGTGGCGTGCTGCTGGCCGCGCTGATGGGGGTGTTGGCTGCCTGCGGGAACGATGACAAGGCCGTTGCACCGGCGGCGGCCGATCCGGATCCGTGGCCGCAGGTGGCCTGGCCACTGCCCCAGGATGCCGCGCTGGAGAAGCGGATCACCGACCTGATGGACACCATGACGGTGGAGGAAAAGGTGGGTCAGCTGGTGCAGGGTGACATTGCCAGCATCACGCCGGAGGACCTCCGCACCTACCGGCTCGGCTCGATCCTCGCGGGCGGCAACTCCGATCCCGGCGGCCGCTATGATGCCTCGCCGGCCGAATGGCTGGCGCTGGCCGATGCGTTCTACGCAGCCTCGATGGACACCTCGCAGGGCGGCAAGGCGATTCCGGTGCTGTTCGGCATCGACGCCGTCCACGGGCAGAGCAATATCATCGGCGCGACCCTGTTCCCGCACAACATCGGCCTGGGCGCGACCCGTAACCCGGAGCTGCTGCGCCGTATCGGTGAGATCACCGCTCTGGAAACCCGTGCGACGGGCATGGAGTGGGCGTTCGCGCCGACCGTGGCAGTACCGCAGGACGACCGCTGGGGGCGTACCTACGAGGGGTACGCCGAGTCGCCCGAGGTGGTGGCCAGCTATGCCGGCGCGATGGTCGAGGGCCTGCAGGGCAAGGTGGGCTCGCCAGGCTTCCTTGACGGTCGCCATGTCATCGCGTCGGTCAAGCACTTCCTCGGTGATGGCGGCACCACCGACGGCAAGGACCAGGGCGATACCCGGATCAGCGAGGCCGAGCTGGTGCGCATCCACGCGGCCGGGTATCCGCCCGCCATCGCGGCGGGCGCGCAGACGGTGATGGCCTCCTTCAACAGCGTCAACGGCGAAAAAATGCACGGCAACAAGCCGTACCTGACCGATGCGCTGAAGGGGCGCATGCACTTCGGTGGTTTCGTGGTGGGCGACTGGAACGGCCACGGGCAGGTCAAGGGCTGCACCACCACCGATTGTCCGGCCACGATCAATGCCGGCCTGGACATGGCCATGGCGTCGGACAGCTGGAAGGGTTTCTACGAGACCACGCTGGCCGCGGTGAAGGACGGCTCCCTTCCCCAGCAACGCCTGGACGACGCAGTGCGCCGGATTCTGCGGGTCAAGATGCGGCTGGGCCTGTTCGAGGCGGGCAAGCCATCGTCGCGCGCGGTCGGTGGGCAGTTCGCACTGGTCGGTGCGCCGGAGCATCGTCAGGTTGCACGCCAGGCGGTGCACGAATCGCTGGTGCTGCTGAAGAACCAGGGCGGCGTGCTGCCGCTGTCGCCGAAGCAACGCATCCTGGTGGCCGGTGACGGTGCCAACGACGTGGGCAAGCAGGCGGGCGGCTGGACGCTGAACTGGCAGGGCACCGGCACCACCCGCAAAGACTTCCCGAACGCGGACACGATCTACGAGGGCATTGCGCAGCAGGCCACGGCCGCTGGCGGCGAAGCGCAGTTGGCGGTGGATGGCGCTTACACCACGAAACCGGATGTGGCCGTGGTGGTGTTCGGCGAGAACCCCTATGCGGAGTTCCAGGGCGATCTGGCGACCCTTGCCTACAAGCCGGGGGACGACGCGGATCTGGCGTTGATCAAGCGGCTCAAGGCCGACGGCATCCCCGTGATCGCGGTGTTCCTCAGCGGACGCCCGCTCTGGGTGAATCGTGAGATCAACGCCGCCGATGCCTTCGTGGCGGCCTGGCTGCCCGGTTCGGAAGGTGCCGGCATTGCCGATGTGCTGCTGCGCAGGCCGGATGGCAGCTTGCAGCACGACTTCAAGGGCAAGCTGAGCTTCAGCTGGCCGCGCACCGCGACGCAGTACGCCAACAATGTCGGGCAGAAGGACTACAACCCCCTGTTCGCCTTCGGCTTCGGCCTGACCTATGCCGACAACGGCGATCTGGCCGCGCTGCCGGAAGCCTCGGGCGTGACGGGCAACGAAGGGGCCGCCGGGGTGTTCTTCGCGCGCGGGGATGCCGGCTCCGGCATGGCCCTGCGGTTGGAGGGCAGCGCCGGGCAGGGGGTAACCGTCACGCAGGTGCCGGAATCCCTCGAGGGCGACCTGCTGAAGGTCACCGGCGTGGATCACCTGGCACAGGAAGATGGTCGCCGTCTGGCGTGGTCGGGCAAGGGTGAGGCGATCGTCGCGCTGCAGTCGCACACGCCGCTGGACCTGCAGCGCGAGAGCAACGGCGACCTGATGCTGTTGACGACGATGCGCGTCGACGCCGCACCCCAGGGCGAGGCGTGGTTGTCCGTGGGCTGCGGCACGGGTTGTTCGGCACGCGTCGCGCTCGGACCGGCGCTGGCAACGCTGCCCGTGG
Source organism: Stenotrophomonas sp. TWI809 (assembly GCF_039673205.1). NCBI lineage: Bacteria > Pseudomonadati > Pseudomonadota > Gammaproteobacteria > Lysobacterales > Lysobacteraceae > Stenotrophomonas > Stenotrophomonas sp. TWI809. Next base: position 65,909 of record NZ_JBDJLE010000018.1, read on the forward strand.
GCCAATGGACCCGCGTGGGCGTGCCCTTGAAGTGTCTGGCGGCGGCCGGCGCGGAGGTCGGCAAGTTGGATCGCCCCTGGTCGATCGGGACGGCAGGCGCGATGACGCTCTCGGTGTCACGCGTTGCCCTGGGCGCCTTGAATGAAGCGGAGGCCACCATCGCATGCCCCGGCGCGTGACGATGCGGCCTGCGCCCTCAGCGCTTGGGCGGGCGCGCGACCGAGTCGCGCACCACCAGCCGGTGCGGCATGACGTGATCGGTCAGCACGCGCGTGTCGTCGCCCTTGCGGCGGATGGTACGCAGCAGGATATCGATGGCGGCGTCGGCCATCGCGGCGATGGGTTGATGGAGGGTGGTGAGCTCGGGCCAGACGGTCGTTGCCGCCGAGGTGTCATCAAAGCCCACGACCGACAGATCGCGGGGCACCTCGAGGCCGCGTCGGTGTGCAACGGAGATGGCCGCCGCGGCCATGTCATCGTTGCTGGCGAAGATGGCCGTGGGCGGCCGACGCTGGGACAGCAGCTTCTCGGTCGCGGCAAGCCCCGAACGGTAGGTGTAATCCCCCTGTTCGACGAGGCCGGGTTCGACCTGCAGCCCTGCCTCCTGCAGGGCGGTGACAAACCCATCGTAGCGACGCGCGCTCGCACTGAGGTCGCTGCGGCCGCAGATGAAGCCGATCCGTCGGTGCCCGTGCTGGATCAGGTGTTCGGCCATCTCCTTGCCCGCGTGGAAGTCGTCGATGCGGACGCAGGAAAGATCGTCTCTCAGGTGCCCCGATGCGATCGCGACCACCGGGATGCCGGCGCTGACCAGTTCGGTGACGGCCGCCTGCGACTCGCACAGCGGCGGCGGCAGGATGACGCCATCCACACGTCCGGCCAAGGCGCGTGCAGCGTTGCGCTCGGCCTCGGGGTCGAAGTTGTCCCAGTAATGGATGACCAGCTGGATGGCCGCGTTGGACGCGACACGCAGCAGGCCCACCAGCAGCTCCCGCAGGTAGGCGCCACTGGGATTGGTGTAGATCAGCGCGATCCGCGTGTGCTGCGCCGCGGCCAGCGAACTCGCGGCCAGGTTGGGCGTGTAGCCCAGTTCGCGCACCGCGCGCATCACCCGTTCGCGCGTGACATCGCGCACCTTGCCTTGGTTGATCGCGCGCGACACGGTCATCGGCGATACCCCGGCCAGGGCAGCCACCTCGTCGATCGTCACGCCACTGGTTTTGCGGCGGACCGATTTCTTCGGCTTGTCCAATGCGTGTTGCCTTTCTTCTTTGTGACGCTGCCGCGAGGCGGGCACATCCCCAGCTTACAAGGTTTGCTGGCGACGCTGCTGCTGCGCCGGAATGTCGAGCGGTGTCACTGGATGCTGGGTGTCGCCGTGGCGCTTTTCGCCTGCGCAGGCAGCGTGCGGGCAGAAGACGGTTACGCCCTATGGCTGCGCTACGCACCGCTGGAACCTGCGCTCGCGGCGGACGCCCGGGCACGGCTGGGCGGGGTCGTGGCTCCCGATCAGACCCCGACGCAACGCGCCGCGCGTGAGGAACTTGTGCGTGGCCTCACCGGCCTGCTGGGTCGCGCGCCGCGGATGCAGATCGCGCCAAGCGCAGACCCCACCGTGGTGCTGGGCACCCCGGATTCGTCGGCCGTGATCGCGCCCCTCCGCCAGGAGATTGACTCACTCGGCGACGATGGCTACCTGCTCAGGCGTGCGCACATCGGCGGGCGCGAGGTGTTGCTGGTAGCCGCGCGCCGGGATATCGGCGTCCTGTATGGCGTGTTCCATCTGCTGCGACTGCTGCAGACCGGCGCGTCACTCGATGCCCTCGAGGTTCGCGAATCACCCCGCCTCCGACTGCGCGTGCTCGACCACTGGGACAACCTGGACGGCTATGTGGAGCGCGGCTATGCGGGCCGCTCGCTGTGGGACTGGCAGACCCTGCCGGAGTGGCGGGACCCACGCTATACGGACTATGCGCGTGCCAACGCCTCGCTCGGCATCAACGGCACCGTGCTGAACAATGTAAACGCGAGCGCGCAGAGCCTTGCGCCGGCATATCTCATCAAGGCCGCCGCGCTGGCAGACAGGTTCCGCCCGTACGGCATCCGCGTATACCTGAGCGCGCGCTTCAGCGCGCCCATCGAGCTGGGCGGGCTGAAAAACGCCGATCCACTCGACCCGGACGTGCAGCGCTGGTGGCGCGACAAGGCTGACGAGATCTACGCGCGCATTCCGGATTTCGGTGGCTTCCTGGTCAAGGCCAATTCGGAAGGACAGCCCGGACCGCAGGACTATGGCCGTTCGCATGCGGACGGGGCCAATCTGCTGGCGGACGCGCTGGCACCGCATGGCGGCGTGGTGATGTGGCGCGCCTTCGTCTACGCGCATGAGGTGCCCGAGGACCGCGCCACGCAGGCCTACACCGAATTTGCCGGGCTCGACGGTGACTTCCGCCCGAACGTGATCGTGCAGGTGAAGAACGGGCCCATCGACTTCCAGCCGCGGGAGCCGTTCCATCCCCTGTTCGGGGCCATGCCACGCACGCCGCTGATGATGGAGGTCCAGATCACCAAGGAGTATCTCGGCTTCGCCACGCATCTGGTCTACCTGGGGCCGCTCTACGAGGAGGTGCTGCAGTCCGACACCCACGCACGCGGTGCGGGCGCCACGGTCGCGCAGTTTCTGACCGGGATCGCCGGCGTCGCCAACATCGGCAGCGATCGCACCTGGAGTGGGTCGCACTTCGACCAGGCCAACTGGTACGCCTTCGGCCGTCTCGCCTGGAATCCGGCCCAGTCCGCCCGCGACATCGCGGCGGACTGGGCCGCGATGACGTTCGCGCCGGATCCCGAGGTGGTCGTGCCCATCGTCGAGATGATGATGGTCTCGCGCGAGGCCGCGGTGAACTACATGACGCCGCTGGGTCTGCACCACCTGATGGCGCGCGGGCACCATTACGGGCCCGGCCCCTGGGTGGACGGCGGTCCGCGCGCGGACTGGACCGCCGTGTACTACCACCGCGCCGACCGCGATGGCATCGGCTTCGATCGCACCGCGAGCGGCAGCAACGCGGTGGCCCAGTACGCCCCCGAGGTGGCCACCGTGTACGGCGACCTGGCGCGGGTGCCGGAGCCGCTCCTGTTGTGGTTCCACCATGTCCCGTGGAATCACCGCATGGCCTCGGGACGACCGTTGTGGGACGAACTGGTGGGGCGTTACTCCCTGGGTGTGCGTCAGGTGGAAGGAATGCAGGCCACCTGGGCAGGCCTGCAGGGCAGGGTGGATGCGCAGCGGCATGCGCAGGTCGCCGCCTTCCTCAGCATCCAGCGGCGCGAAGCGCAGTGGTGGCGCGATGCCAGTGTGGCGTACTTCCAGTCGATCAGCGGCAGGCCCTTGCCTGCGGGCGAAACCGCGCCGCCACACGCGCTGACCTGGTACCAGCATCTGCAGTTTCCTTCCGCGCCGGGAGATGGGCGATGAGTCGGCCACGGGCGATCCTCTGGATACTGGCGACCGCCGTGACATGCGCTGCCATGCCGGCGGTGGCACAGGAACCGGCAACACCGCTGCTGCATCCGCTGTTCCAGGACCACGCCGTGCTGCAGCGCGACCAGCCGATTCCGGTCTGGGGCCATGCTGCGCCGGGCACCCCGGTTTCCGTGGCGTTCGCACGCCAAACCGTCACCACGCGCGCGGATGCCGGCGGCCAGTGGCGTGCAACGCTGCAGCCCATCCCCGCTGGCGGCCCTCACGACATGACCGTCCGCGCAGGGCAGGCCACCCGGAACGTGCATGACGTGCAGATGGGCGATGTCTGGTTGTGTTCCGGGCAGTCGAACATGGAACTGCCGGTCTGGCGCGCGCTTGATGCAGACAGTGAGATCGCCTCCGCCACGCACCCGACGATTCGCCTGCTCACCGTGCCCAAGGCCGCAGCCGTTACGCCGCAGAGCACGTTCCCGGCACCGACGGCGTGGAGGCCGGCGTCGCCAGCCGCGGTGCGCGACTTTTCCGCCGCCTGTTACTACTTTGCGCGTGAACTGCAGAAGACCGTCAACGTCCCGATGGGGCTGATCCAGGCGGCGTGGGGCGGCTCGCGGATCGAGGCGTGGACCAGCGCCGACGCGCTGCATACGCAGGGCGGCATGGACCCCGCGCTTGACCTGCTCGCGCTCTACGCAAGCAACCCTGCGGCGGCAACCGCGGGCTGGGGCGAGGTATGGCAGCAGTGGTGGTCGACGCGCGACGGAACCCGGCAAGGCGACACTCCCTGGCAGCCAGGCGCAGACAACACGGCATGGCACACGGCCCCCGCCGCGCTGGGGGCATGGGAGCGTTGGGGCGTGCCGGACCTTGCCGCGTACAACGGCATGGTCTGGTACCGCACCCAGGTCACGCTGACCGCCGCGCAGGCGGCGCAGGGTGCACGGCTTGCGCTGGGCGCCGTCGATGAGACGGACATGACCTGGGTCAACGGCGTGGCGGTGGGCAGCCAGTACGGTGCCGGGGAGGCGCGGCGTTACACACTTCCGGCCGGGCTTTTGAGCGCCGGTGAGAACACGGTGGTGATCAACGTACTGGATACCTACGGCGAGGGCGGGCTGTCGGGACCGGCCGACGCTCACGCCGTGCAGCTGGACGACGGCACGCGCATCGTCCTGGACGCACCGTGGCACTACCGGGTGGCGCCCGGCACACAACCACCGCCGCTGGCGCCCTGGCATGCCGCCACCGGTCTGTCGACGCTGTACAACGGCATGATCGCACCGCTCGGCGGCTATGGCCTGCGTGGGATGCTCTGGTACCAAGGCGAGTCGAACACGGCGGACGGTGCCGCTTATGCCAACCAGCTGCGCAGCCTGCGCGATGACTGGCGCAGCCGGTTCGGTGCGCGGTTGCCGTTGCTGGTGGTGCAGTTGGCCGGCTATGGGCAGCCGCCCCAGGCGCCGGTGGAGAGTGGCTGGGCGCAGGTGCGCGAGGCGCAGCGTCGCGTCGCGGCGGAAGACCCGCTTACCGGGCTCGCGGTGGCCATCGACATCGGCGATGCGTACGACATCCACCCGCCCAACAAACAGGAGCTGGGCCGGCGCCTGGCCCGGGTGGCACGTCACGTGGCCTACGGCGAACGGGCGCTGGCACCTTCCGGCCCGACGGTTCGCACCGTGTCGCGCGGGCACGGCGAAGCAAGGATTGCGTTCGACAATGTCACCGGCACCCTGGTCACGACCGGTGCGAACGGCCCCATAGGATTCGAGCTCTGTGACGCCGATGCACGGCACTGCCGCTATGCCGACGCGGTGCTGGAGGGGCGTGAGGTTGTGTTGGATTGCATGGATTGCGTGGAGCCGGCCAGCGGCCGGCACGACCGGAGCGGCGCGTTGCGTGTGCGCTATTGCTGGGCGGACGGTCCGGTCTGCACGCTGCGCGACAGCAGCGGTGCGCCGGCCGGGCCCTTCGAGCTTTCCCTTAACGCTGCGGAGGTTCGCTGATGCGCCTGCTGATGGCCACGGTCGTTCTGCTGTTGTCGGCGACAGTGTCGCCACTGGGCGCTGCGCCTGCGCCACCGGTTTATTTCGACTGGTTCGACTATTCGGGTCACGACGCGGCCTTTGAAGCACCGCTGCCCGCCGGTCACTACCGCAACCCGATCCTGGCCGGCTTCCATGCGGATCCCAGCATCGTCCGCGCCAACGACCGCTTCTATCTGGTCAATTCGAGCTTCACGTTCTTCCCGGGCATTCCGGTATTCGAGAGCATCGATCTGGTGCACTGGAAACAGATCGGCAACGTGATCGACCGCCCGACGCAGCTGGACTTCGATGGATTGAACGTATCGCGCGGCATCTTCGCGCCGGCGATCGAGTACCACGACGGCATGTTCTATGTGGTCACCACGGCCGTCGACAGTGGCGGCAACTTCATCGCGACCGCGCGCGACCCTGCCGGCCCCTGGTCCGACCCGCACTGGCTGCCCAGCGTGGAGGGCATCGACCCGTCGCTGTTCTTCGACGAAGACGGCGCCGTCTACCTGGTCAACAACGATGTGCCACCCGGTCCGCAGCGCTACGAAGGCCACCGCGCCATCTGGATGCAGCAGATCGATCTGGCCGCGTTCAAGCCGGTGGGGCCGCGCAGGGTGCTCATCGACGGCGGGGTGGAGCCGGCGAAGAACCCGATCTGGATCGAGGGTCCGCATGTCTTCAAGCGCGATGGCTGGTACTACCTTTCCGATGCCGAGGGTGGCACCGGGCCGCAGCATTCCCAGGTGGTCCTGCGCAGCCGCGAGGTCTGGGGACCCTACCTCCCGTATGCGGGCAATCCGATTCTTACCCAGCGCGACCTGCCGGACGACCGGCCGCTGCCGATCACCAACGCCGGCCATGCCGATCTGGTGGAAGGTCCGGACGGGGCCTGGTGGGCGGTGTTCCTGGCCAGTCGCAATTACCAGACGCGCCACTACAACACGGGGCGGGAGACGTATCTGCTGCCCGTGCAATGGCGGGATGGCTGGCCGGTGATCCTGCCGGCCAACCAGGCCATTCCGTACGTAGTCAAGGCGCCGTCGTGGATGCAGGGCGATGCCTCGCAGGCCCCATCAACCGGCAACTTCGTCGATCGCGACGGCTTCGATGCACCGACGCTCGGCATGGGATGGTTGCGGGTACGCGTCCCCAAACAGGCGTGGGCAGACTTGGGCCTGCGTCCGGGTAGCTTGGCCGTGCATCCGTTGCCGGAGAACCTGGATACGCTGCGCAACCCCGCCTTCCTTGGCCGCCGTCAGCAGCATCTGCGCTTCGAGGCCAGCACCGACATGACACGGCCGGCGACGGGTGTGGCGGCGGGCCTTGCTGCGTTCCAGAGCGAGCGTTACTGGTACTTCCTGGGCGTGCGAAGCCTCGGCGGGGATCGCGTGGCGATCTTCCTGGAAGGGCGCGATGGCAGCGGCGTGACCCGCACCCTGGCCACGCGCACCGCGACGGCGTCCACGTCGCTGCGCCTGAAGATCGCCGGTGACGGGGGCCGCTATGCGTTCGCATTCGACACGGATGATGGGCAGGGCTGGCAGACGCTCGCCGACGACGTGGACGGAACGGTGTTGAGTACGGATCGCGCAGGCGGCTTTGTCGGCGCGCTGCTGGGACCATTCGCGCGCGACGAGCGCGCCTTGAGGAGCAAATGATGACGCGTGCGCCTTACCTCTGCAGTGGCCGTCGTGGCCCCACCTTCCGCACCCTGGTGCTGTGCGCTGCCATGGCAGCGGCGACCGCCGGTCATGCCGCGGAAACCCAGCCGTGGCTGGACACCTCGGCCAGCTTTGAAACCCGCGCCGCCGCGCTGGTGGGGCAGATGACCCTGGAGGAAAAGGCCGCCCAGATGCAGAACGCCGCGCCGGCCATCGAGCGCCTTGGCGTTCCGGCCTACGACTGGTGGAACGAGGGCCTGCACGGGGTGGCGCGGGCAGGACAGGCCACGGTGTTCCCGCAGGCCATCGGGCTGGCCGCCACGTTCGATGTGCCGTTGATGGGGCAGGTGGCCACCACCATCAGCGACGAGGCACGCGCCAAGCATCACCAGTTCGTGCGCGAGGGCTCGCATGGCCGCTACCAGGGCCTGACCTACTGGTCGCCGAACATCAACATCTTCCGCGATCCGCGGTGGGGCCGGGGCCAGGAAACCTACGGCGAAGACCCGTACCTCACCGCGCGCATGGGCGTCGCCTTCGTGCACGGCCTGCAGGGCGACGACCCGGTGTACCGCAAGCTCGACGCCACGGCAAAGCACCTGGCGGTACACAGTGGTCCCGAGGCGGATCGCCACCACTTCGACGCACGGCCCAGCAAGCGCGACCTGTACGACACCTTCCTCCCGGCCTTCGAGGCACTGGTCAAGGAAGGCCAGGTCGACGCGGTGATGGGCGCCTACAACCGGGTGTACGGCGAGTCCGCCAGCGCCAGCAAGTTCCTGCTGCGCGACGTGCTGCGCCGGGACTGGGGCTTCAAGGGCTACGTGGTGTCCGACTGCTGGGCCATCGTCGATATCTGGAAGCATCACAAAATCGTGCCGACCCGCGAGGCCGCCGCGGCGCTGGCGGTCAAGAACGGCACCGAGCTGGAGTGCGGCCAGGAGTACGCCACGCTGCCCGCAGCCGTACGCCAGGGCCTGATCAGCGAAGCGGAGATCGACGATGCGGTGACGCGCCTGTTCACCGCGCGGTTGCGGCTGGGCATGTTCGATCCGCCCGAGCGCGTGCGCTGGGCGCGGATACCCGCCTCGGTGAACCAGGCCCCGGCGCACGATGCGCTGGCCCTGAAGGCCGCACAGGCATCGCTGGTGCTGCTGAAGAACGATGGCGTGCTGCCGCTGTCACGCACCCTCAAGCGCATTGCCGTGGTCGGCCCGACTGCCGATGACACCATGGCATTGCTCGGCAACTACTTCGGCACACCGGCGGCACCGGTGACGATCCTGCAGGGCATCCGCGACGCGGCGAAGGGCATCGAGGTGCGCTATGCACGCGGCGTGGATCTGGTCGAAGGACGCGATGATCCCAGCGCGACGCCGCTGATCGAGGCGGCGTATCTGCGACCCTCGGCCGACTCCCCGGAACGCGGCCTGCGCGGCGAGTACTTCCGTACGCCCAATCTGTCCGGGACACCGGCGCTGGTCCGCACCGATGCACAGATCGGCTTCCGCTGGGACCGCGGCTCGCCGACCGACAACCTGCTGGCCCGCGGTGAAGCGGCGCCGGGGCAGGGCATTCCCAACGATGGCTTCAGCATCCGCTGGCGAGGCCAGCTGCTGCCGCCGGTCTCGGGCCGTTACCGGATCGAGGCTGCCGCCGATGACGGCTTCCGTCTCTACGTGGATGGCAAGCGGGTGCTGGACCATTGGGCCAACAGCGATCGCCTGCGCAGCGACGGGGTGGACCTGGACCTGCAGGCGGGCCGTGCCTATGAACTGACGCTGGAGTACTACGATGCCGAGCGCGACGCCGGCGTGCGGCTGGGTTGGCGCATGCCCGGGGCGAAGCCGCCGTTCGAAGAAGCCGTCGATGCCGCCCGCAGCGCGGATGTGGTGGTGTTCGTCGGCGGCCTGACCGGCGACGTGGAAGGCGAAGAGATGACGGTCAACTATCCGGGCTTCGCCGGCGGCGACCGCACCGACCTGCGGCTGCCCGCCACCCAGCGCGCCCTGCTGGACGCGCTGCACGCCACGGGCACGCCGGTGGTGATGGTGCTGACGGGAGGATCGGCGCTGGCGGTGGAGTGGGCCCAGGCGAACCTGTCCGCGATCCTGATGAGCTGGTATCCCGGGCAACGCGGCGGCACCGCCGTGGGCGAAGCGCTGTTCGGCGACGTCAACCCGGGCGGCCGGCTACCGGTAACGTTCTACAGCGCAGACCAGGTGATGCCCGCATTTGATGATTACGCAATGGAGGGCCGCACCTACCGCTACTTCCGCGGCACGCCGCTGTATCCCTTCGGCTACGGGCTGTCCTATACCCGTTTCGACTACGGCAAACTGAGCCTCGATGCGACGCGCATCTCCGACAACGGCGCGCTCAAGGTGCAGGTGGAGGTGGCCAACACCGGCGAGCGTGCGGGCGATGAAGTGGTGCAGCTGTACGTCCGGCGGTTGGCGGCCGGCGCAGGCGATGCGCAACAGACGCTGCGCGGCTTCCAGCGCGTTCATCTGGCGCCGGGCGAGCGGCGCACCGTGGCGTTCGATCTCGAGGCGCAGCAGGCGCTGCGCGAGTACGACGACGCGCGCGGCACCTATGCCGTGCCGCCCGGGGCGTATGAGGTACGGATAGGCGGCTCAAGCGCCGATGCCCGCGTGCGGAGCCGCTTCACCGTGGAGGCGAATCGTGACTGATACCCGCCACGGGGAGACCCCCGAGCACACGCTGTCCGTCCGGGAGAAGCTGGGCTACAGCCTGGGCGACCTCGCGGCCAACCTGATCTTCCAGACGCTGATCACCTACCTGGCGTTCTTCTATACCGATGTGTACCGGTTGCCGCCCGCCACGGCGGCCACCATCATCTTCGTGATCGGCCTGCTGGGTGCCTTCGTGTTCACCCCGCTGATCGGCATTGCCGCCGACCGCACCGCCAGCCGCTGGGGAAAGTTCCGGCCCTGGATCCTGTGGACGGCGATCCCGTTCGGCGTGCTGTCACTCCTCGCCTTCAGCACGCCGGACCTGGGCGCACAGGGCAAGGTCCTCTATGCAGTGGTGACCTATGGCCTGCTGATGTTCGTGTACGCGGCCAACAACCTGCCGTACTCCGCGCTCAGCGGCGTGCTGACCGGCAGCATGGCCCAGCGCAACAGCCTCTCGGCCTACCGCTTCGTGGCGGTGATGATCGCGCAGTTCATCGTCCAGGTCCTGCTGTTGCCGCTGGTGCTGATCCTGGGCGACGGGGATCGCGTGCAGGGGTTCGAACGGGTGATGACCGTGTTCGCGGTGGTGGGCACGCTGTTCTTCCTGATCACCTTCGCCACCACCCGTGAGCGCATCGTGCCGGCGAAGGAACAGACCGGCGGCGTGCTACAGGACCTGTCCGACCTGCTGCACAACCGGCCGTGGAAGGTGATGCTGGCCCTGACGGTGCTGGTCTTCATCAACCTGGCCCTGAAGGGCGGCACCTACATCTACTACTTCCAGTACTACATGAGCGAGGCCGCGCTGGCGGGCTTTCTCGATACTTCCGGTTTCAACCGCTTCATCGGCGGATTGAACGCGACCCTCAACGGATGGGGCCTGTCCGGCTTCACCTGGCCGGAGGATCCGGCGACCTCGGCCTTCAGCCTGTTCAACGCCTGCGGCATCCTCTGCATGATCCTGGGCATCGGGGTCTCCCGGCGCCTGGCCGACCGCTTCGGCAAGCGTGATGTGTTCGGTGGCGCGCTGCTGGTCTCTACCGTGTTCCTGCTGGTGTTCTACCTGTTTCCGCCTACAGCGGTGGGGGTGGCCTTTGGCGCCTTCATGCTGCACGGGTTCTGCTACGGCATCACCATCCCGCTGCTCTGGGCGATGATCGCCGATGTGGCCGATTACTCCGAATGGAAGAACCATCGCCGCGCCACGGCAATCATCTTCTCCGCGATGCTGTGCGGGCTGAAGATCGGGCTCAGCATCGGCGGTGCGCTGGTTGCCGGCATTCTTGCGCACCACGGCTATCAGGCCGGCGCGGAACAACAGCCCCAGGCCGTGGTGGACGGCATCCGCCTGGCCGTAAGCATCTACTGCTCCCTGCCGTTCCTGGTCGCGGTCGCGCTGCTCTTCTTCTACAAGATCGACAAGCGCATGGAGACGCGCATCGAGCAGGACCTGCACCTGCGTCGGCAGGGACCCACTCTTGATCAGCTCAAGGCGCATGCCATCTCCCCGCCGCTGGTGACCCACATCTACACGGCCGACCCCTCGGCCCATGTATTCGAAGGGCGCCTGTACATCTATCCGTCGCACGATATCGACGGCGGCGCGCCCTTCGACGACGAGGGTGGCCACTTCCGCATGGAGGATTACCACGTGCTGCGGATGGACTCCCCCGAGGGCGAGGCCACCGATTGCGGCGTGGCGCTGCATGTGCGCGACGTGCCCTGGGCCGCGCAGCAGATGTGGGCACCGGATGCGGCGCATCGCGACGGCCGTTACTACCTGTACTTCCCGGCCAAGGACGCGCAGGGCATGTTCCGCATCGGCGTCGCGGTGGCAGATCACCCAGAGGGCCCGTTCACTGCGGAGCCCGAGCCGATGGAGGGCACGTACTCGATCGACCCGGCCGTGTACGAGGATGATGACGGCACCCATTACCTCTACTTCGGCGGCATATGGGGCGGCCAACTGCAGAAGTACCGGGACAACCGCTTTGATGTGGCGCATGAGGAGCTCACCGGCGACGCGCCGTCACTCGGCCCGCGAGTCGGCCGGTTGGACGCGGGCATGACACGGCTGGCGGAGCCCACGCGCGAGATCGTCATCCTGGACGAGCACGGACAGCCGCTGCGGGCTGACGACCATGCGCGCCGGTTCTTCGAAGGGCCGTGGCTACACAAATACCAAGGGCGGTACTACCTTTCGTATTCGACCGGCGATACGCACCTGCTGTGCTACGCCATCAGTGACAGCCCATATGGACCGTTCACCTATACCGGCGTGATCCTCAAACCCGTGGTGGGCTGGACCACGCATCACTCCATCTGCGCGTTTGGGGGGCAGTGGTACCTCTTCTATCACGACGCCTTGTTGTCCGGCGGCGTGACCCACCTGCGCTCGGTCAAGTGCACGCCGCTGCAGATGGAGGCGGACGGCAGCATCCGGACGATCGATCCGTATGGCGCTTGAAACCGCATCACCGAAAGACGATGCGCAGGCGCCGTTGCCTGCTGGGCGCCTGTACTGGTTGCGCGCAGGCAGGCTGGAGGTCGCGCTTGCACCGGACGCCGGTGGACGCGTTGCCCAGATGCGGTACGACGGTGTGGACTGGCTGGTGGGCGAGCAGGAGGGTGGGGCAGCTGCGATCGGATGGGGGTGCTATCCGATGGTGCCGTGGGCGGGGCGCCTGCGGCGCGGGCGCTTTGTGTTTGATGGAAACCGATATGCGCTGCCGACGAACTTCGGCGGGCACGCGATCCACGGGGTGGGCTTTTCACGGCCGTGGCAGGTCGACAGTCTCGGGGCGGATAGCGCGACCCTGTCGCTCGAGTTGCCTGAGGATGGGTATTGGCCCTTCGGGGGGCGCGCGACTCAGGTAATCCGTATGCTGGCTGACCGTCTGGAGCTGCGCCTTGCGGTGCAAGCCGGCGACCAGGCGATGCCGGCGACGCTTGGATGGCACCCGTGGTTTCGGAAGCCCGATCAGGTGCTGTTCTCGCCGAGTGCGATGTATCCACGGGACGGGGAGGGCATAGCTGTATTGCCCTGTATTGCTCCCACGCCTGGGCCTTGGGATGACTGCTTCATCAGCCAGGCTGAGGTGACGCTGGTGTCAGGAGACCAGCGGCTGCAGCTGCGGGCGGATACGGATCACTGGGTGGTGTATGACGGTGCTGCGCACGCGACGTGTGTGGAGCCGCAGACCGGGCCGCCTGATGGGTTTACGTTGGCGCCGAAGCGGCTGGAGGCAGGACAGACGCTTGAGCTGAACCTCATGATCGAGTGCGCGAAGGCGTAGAACACGCCCCGCGTGGCCCCGCGATCTGCCAACGTCGCAGATCCATTCAATTCGCCGAACTATGCCCACATCGCTATAGTTGAACTTCAGGGTGGGGGATAGCTGATGGAGCGGATAAAGAAGGAACTATCGATCGCCGACGTCGCCGGCTGGGGGTCTGGCCTCGTAACGTTCGGGCTCGTCCAGGGCGCGCTTTATCTGCAGTCGTACTGGAGCCAGTTCGGCGTAGATCCATTCCAGTTTATCGCCGTGAGCGAGATTGCACTGGCCGGCCTAGCGGGTATTGGAGTGGTGCTCGGCCTCATGCTTGTTGCCATTTTGTTGGGAGGCTGGCTGGAGGGCAAGCTAGTCAGCACCAGCCCAGATCGCAGAGTGCTCACGCGGATCGCACCAGTTGCTCTACTCATAGGGACGGGAGCGATCATCTGGTGGGCAAGCGCATGGACCATCCTGCTGGGCGGTCTGCTCACGGTTGTCTGCCTAGTTGTAGTAATGAATGCACCGGCAGTGCCCAGCTCAGTAAAAAGCTCGCCCTTGCTGACGTCCGCTGTAGCGATGCTTGTTTATGTTTCGACAGCTTCGAGCTGGTTGGGCGCTGAGCGTGCGGAAAAGATCATACAAGGGGACGGAAAGTACGTCGCAAGCGTGACGGTCGGCCCCAAGACGCTTGATGGGCTGAATCTGATTGGCCGCTTGGGCGACACCTATGCTTTTTGGGATATGGCGCGAAAAGCGACATTACTTCTGCCAGCGAGCGACCTCAAGAGCCTAGAGATAGCACGTGGACGTGCCGCAAATGCGCCAGATCGCCCGTGACCGATTCAAAGCTGATGTAGTCTTGGCTGTGACGCGTATCAGCTTCAGCCCCACATCACGGGAAGGTTGGATACCGTATTCAGGCGGTAAGTTTCCATAACACGCCGCCGGACGGCGTCGAACAGGGACGTAGCTCAATGCACACGGATCACCGCAATTACTTCAAGTTCACTTCGAAGGCCCGCCTGGACAAGTCCGTCAACGCGCTCATCGGCATCGTCGAAGGTATCGTGATCGACGGCCAGATCAACGCCCTTGAGCTCGACTACCTCAACCTGTGGCTGGCCGAGCACGACGCCGTGCGTGACCAGCACCCCTTCAGCGAGCTCGTGCCGGTTGTCACTGCCGCGGTAGCCGACGGCGTCCTGACCGAGGAAGAGCATGCAGACATCGTGTGGCTGTGTGAACGTCTGCGCTCGACTGAGTTCTACGACGACGTGACTGCGGACCTGCAGCGGTTGCACGCCATCATGGGGGGCATCGTTGCGGACACGCATATCTCCGTGGAAGAGCTGCGCGCCCTGTCCGAGTGGATGGCAGATCACGAGCACCTGAAGACATTCTGGCCCTTCGACGAGGTGGGCAGCCTGATCACAGGCGTGCTCGCCGACAAGCAGATAGACGCGAAGGAACACGCGTTGCTGCAGGCTTTCTTCGCGGAGTTCACGCCCTTGCTTGACGATCGCACAATCACCAGTCCGCCCGTATTGCAGGGGCGGCAGATCGTTGGCCTATGCGCGGTAGACCCAGAGATCAGCTTCCTGGACAGGGGGTTCTGCTTTACAGGCGCGTCATCGCGCTTCACCCGCGCCGAATTCCAACGCGCCGTTGAAAAGCTGGGCGGATCAGCCCATTCATCTCCGTCGAAGAAAGTCCACTACCTGGTCATCGGTGCGGAAGGCAATCCTTGCTGGGCATTTGCATGCTACGGACGCAAGGTCGAGAAGGCCATTGAGCTACGCAAAGCAGGATCACGGGTCGTCATCGTCCACGAGCTAGACTTTCACGATGCATTGGCCGATCACGGCAGCTAGTGGGCACACTCAAGGGATGTCCTTCGGCACCAGCCGCAGCAGTTTCCCATCCGCGCCGTCGGTGAGCGCGTAGATGGCACCGTCTGCGGCGACCTTGACGTCACGAATGCGTGCACCTAGTTCAGCCAGCAACAGCTCCTGGCGTTCCACCCGATCACCGTCGCGAACGAGGCGTCGGATACTGTGCTCACGCAATGCAGGCACCAGGAAATCTCCCTGCCATCCCTTGAAAAGGGTGCCGTGATAGACGGTCAAGCCAGAAGGTGCGATGGACGGCGACCAGATCACCTCCGGGTCCTCGAACCCCTGGTGCTGCGTAAACGGGCTCACCCGGGCAAACGGGTAGTCGATACCGTGACTGACCAGAGGCCAGCCGTAATTGCCACCCGGTCGAAGCCGGTTGAGCTCATCGCCGCCGCGCGGCCCATGTTCGCTGACATAGATGGCGCCGGTGACGGGGTCACGCACGATGCCTTGCGGATTGCGGTGCCCTGAGGTGTAAACGGTCGCGCCGCTGGCATTCGGGGCGAGAGAAATGCGCATCACTTTGCCCAGCGAGTTGTTTTCGTTCTGGGCGTCTTCCCGGCGTGCACTGCCGTCGCCCACCGTCATCAGCACGGTGTGCGTGCCAAGAAACGCCAAGCGCCCGCCGTTATTGCCGTCGCTGGGTTTTGGCGTGGACTCGAATAGAACCTCCACCTGATCTACGGACCACTCACCGTCGGCGAACATCAGCGCGCCACGAATCAAACGGACGCCAACGCCGCGAGGATCACGGTAGCCCTGCGTCAGATAGATGCGGTGGTCTCTCTCGAAATCCGGTGAAAGGGCAATGTCCATCAGGCCGATCACACGCTCCCGCTGATATCCCGCGGGTATCCTGGAAAGGTTGACGCCCACACGTTTGCCGGCCCGGTCAATCACCTTAAGCTGGCCAGCCATTTCGGTGACGAGCAGGCTTCCGTCCGGCAGTTCCGCCAACGACCACGGCCACTGCAGGCCGTCAGCGACGATGGTGGCTTGGTATCCCGCCGCCGCAGGCGGCTGTTTCGGCGTCGGGCGCATCAACAGGAACGATGTAAGCGGCAGCAACACCAGGCAAGCAGGCAGCAGGTAAGCACGGACACGGTGCAGACGCGGCCCGCGCACGGCACGCGCCGCCAGCGCGTGGCTCACATATCCTCCGACCAGCCCACACAAGCTGAGCGCGGCGAAGCCCGGCATCTCCCGGATCGCAGCGATCGCCGGCATCGGGATCACACTGCGCAGCAGCGCCAGCACGATGGCCAGCCCGGCCACACCGGCGAGCAGCGCGCAGGGCAGGGCGCTCAACCCCAGGCGCCGCAGGCCTGCTTGCAGACCCAGCGCGAGGACGCCGCCTGCCAGTGAAAAGCCGAACATCACCGGCCCGAACCGGGCCAGATCCTCCACGGTAACGTCAGCCCGGGCCTGCCAGCCGACCTCCAGGCCGAGCTGGGTCAGCGCATGCAGATTGATCTGGGTCTGCAGCAGGCTGGCAACCGCGGCGGTAGCCAGTGTCGCCGTCAGAGTGATGGAGACTGTTCGCAACCAAGAGCGCATGCAGGGAGTTCGTCAGGACAAGCCGAAGGCGCACTGTAGCAATGGGGTCCAGTGAACCTCCAGTGATGCCCTCTGCTGAAGAATTCACGGCAGAGGAACTGCACGAAAGCGACCCTTTACGGACCGCCTTTTGAAGTGAAGAGTCTCTTTCCATGCCCAACAAGCAACTCACCACGATCAATCCGCTGACCGAAGAAGTGCTCGCCACCTATTCCTACATGTCTGACGCCGAAGCCGCCGCCGTCGTGAAGGCAAGCCATGAAGCCTTTTTGCAATGGCGTCTGCGCAGCCTGGATGAGCGCGCAAAGATGATTGCGAACATCGCCAAGGCGCTTCGTGAGCGCAAGGAAGAATTTGCACAGCTGATGACCGACGAGGTCGGCAAGCTCATTGAAGACAGCCGCACCGAAATCGAGCTGTGTGCCGCTATCTGTGACTACACCGCCAAGCAGGGTCCGGTCGCTCTGGCCGATGAGGAGCGCGACGTGGACGGTGCCACAGGCATCGTGACCCACGCGCCCATCGGCGTTGTGTACGGTATTCAGCCATGGAACTTCCCGGCCTACCAGGCGATCCGCTATTCCATCGCCAGCCTGATGGCCGGCAATGGCGTATTGCTCAAGCATGCCGAGAGCTGCACCGGCAGTGGGCTGCTGCTCCGCGATATTTACGAAAGCGCCGGGCTGCCCAAGGGGCTGTTCGGGGTGCTGTTGATCAGCCACGACCAATCCAATGACATCGTGGAAAACGATCTGGTGCGCGCGGTGACCCTGACCGGCAGCGAGGCGGCGGGGCGCACCGTGGCGGCCAAGGCCGGCGCGGCCCTCAAGAAGACCGTGCTTGAGCTGGGCTCCAACGACGCCTATCTGGTGCTGGACGATGCCGACCTGGATCTGGCGGTGGCGACCTGTGTGAAAGGCCGCCTGTTCAACAACGGGCAGACCTGCGTCAATGCCAAGCGCTTCATCGTGACAAAGAAGAACTACGACGCCTTCGTCAGCGGCTATGCAAAGGCGTTCGAAGCGATCCGCATGGGCGATCCGAATGCCGACGACACCCAGCTCGGCCCCATGGTCTCCAAGGCGCAGCGCGACAAGCTGCACGAACAGGTGACCAAGAGTGTCTCCCAGGGGGCACGTCTGGTGGTTGGCGGCGAAGTACCAGACCGCACCGGCTGGTTCTACCCGGCCACGGTGCTGGCGGATGTGGCGCCGGGGCAGGTGGCCTACGAAGATGAGCTGTTCGGCCCTGCTGCGGCCATCATCCGCGCCGAGAACGATGAGGATGCGATGCGCATCGCCAACGACAGCCGCTACGGCCTGGGCGGCGGCATCTTCAGCCGCGACGTGCAGCGTGCCCGGGAGCTGGCCACCAAGTACTTCGACACCGGCATGATCTTCATCAACACCTTCGACGTGGCATCGCCAGCGCTTCCGTTTGGTGGTGTGAAGGCGTCGGGCTATGGTCGCGAGCACGGTCCGGAAGGTCTGAAGGAGTTTGTGAACGTCAAGTCGATCAAGATTGCCGCGAAAGCATCGGCTTGATTTCAGCACAGGCGCATGGCCAAGGATGGCTAGGGCGTCGATGGCGGTCAGACATCAGTGGGACACGGCAGGGATCAACTGCTCCCCCTGTTCGCTGAAACGGGCAAGCAGCGCCGGGGCTACTGTCGACACGGGTCTTCGCTAGATGTCATTGGGTACGCAATAGTCAGTGACCTGCCTGACGGCCTCGCGTGCGTAACGCGTGACCCCAATCAGCGTGGCAGAGGCCATACCATTCCAATCCCCGTATCCCAACAACCAAACTGAGGGCATCGCCACCGCGCGCAGGCCGCTGCCGTCGACCTCCACCCGGCCCTTCGGGGTTACAAGGTCCAAACCCTTCAGGTGCGACAACGCCGGGCGGAAGCCGTTGCACCAGATCACCGCATCGAACGGCCGTTCGGTGCCATCGGCCCATTGCATGCCGGCGGGGGAGAAGCGGGCAGGCGGTGGGACCGCGGCGAGTACCCCTCGCGCCCGCGCGTCGAGCACCGGCGGCACCATCACGATGTCGCCGAAACCACCTGGCAGCAGCTCGGGCTCCCTGCCTTCTTGCTGCGCCTTCCATCGCTCAGTGGCGCGTTCGAACAGCACGCGGCCATCGACGTCATCGGCCAGGAAAGCCGGTTCGTGCCGGGTGATCCAGGTGGTTTCAGCCACCATCGATACTTCAGCCAGAATCTGCGCACCGGAGTTGCCACCGCCCATGATGGCCAGCCGCATTCCGGCAAAAGGCGTAGCGGCACTGTAGTGGGCAGAGTGCAGCTGGATCCCGGCAAAGGAGTCCAGCCCCTCGTACTCAGGCGTGTAGGGTTCTCCCCATGTTCCGGTGGCGCTGATCACCGCCCGCGCCAACCATTGCCGACCGTCGCTGGCCTCCACCCGCAGCCGTTCGCCGACGCGGGTGATTCGTTGCACGCCGATGGGGCGAATGATCGGCAGCGCATATTTCTGTTCGTACTGCGCCAAGTAGGCCAGCACCTCCGCACGCGCAGGGTAGGGGCCTTGGCTGGCGGGCATGGGCCATCCGGGAATGGAGCTCCAGCCCGCCGGGGAAAACAGATGCAGCGATTGCCAGGCATGCTGCCATGCGCCGCCGGGCGACGCTTGTGCATCGAGAATCACATAGGACAGCCCGCTGCGACGCAGGAAATAGCCGGCTGAAAGACCCGACTGGCCACCTCCAATTACCACCACATCAACGCTGTCCATCTGTGCTCCCTCGCGCCGCCGCGCTCAGGCGGCGTTCTTACGCTGCTGTTGATCGGAGATTTTGAGTGCATCCAGGTAGCGCTCGGCATGCGCCTGCATGCGGCTCATCAGGCCGTGTGCATCTCCAGGCCAGTTGTCCGCCTCGGTGGTGGTCATCAGCTGGCCGCCCTGCTGCAGGCCGGTGATCACGACGGGCTTGAGGTTGGCGCGCGCCGCGTAGACGGCGGCGGTCCAGCCGGCCGGGCCGGAACCGAGGATCAACAGCAGGATGTGTCGGATCGTGCTCATGACTCAATGACTCCGTGCGTCGGCAGGAAAGTAGCGCTTGCCCAGCCGCAGGGCGACATGGACCAACAGGATAAGCACCGGCACCTCCACCAACGGACCGATGACTGCAGCGAAGGCGACCGGCGAAGCCAGACCAAAGGCGGCGATGGCGACGGCAATGGCCAGCTCGAAGTTGTTGCCAGCCGCCGTGAAAGCGATTGCAGTCGTGCGTGGGTAGTCCTTGGCAATGAACTTGCCCATGAAGAAGCTCAGCACGAACTGAATGATGAAATAGAGTGTCAGCGGGATCGCGATGCGCACTGCGTCCATCGGGATGCGCAGCACATCGCCCCCCTTCAGGCTGAACATGGCAACGATCGTGAAGAGCAGCGCCGCCAGCGTGATCGGACTGATCGCCGGCAGGAACTTATCTTCATACCAACGCACGCCCTTGCGCGCCTTGAGCCAGCGGCTGGTGAGGAACCCTGCGAGGAAGGGGATGCCCAGATAGATCAACACCGCCTCGGCAATGGTCCAGAAGCTGACGTCGATCACGCTGCCCTGCAGCCCGAACACCGGCGGCAGCCACGACAGAAAGAACCAGGCATAGACAGTGAACAGCGCGATCTGGAAGATCGAGTTGAAGGCCACCAAGCCCGCCACGTACTCTCCATCACCGCGGGCGAGCTGGTTCCAGACCAGCACCATGGCAATGCAGCGTGCCAGGCCAATCAGGATCAGGCCGGTCATGTATTCGGGGTAGTCGCGCAGGAACAGCACCGCCAAGCCGAACATCAGGAACGGACCGATGATCCAGTTCTGCACCAGCGAGAGCATCAGTACGCGCTTGTCG
The DNA here is from genome assembly GCF_039673205.1 of Stenotrophomonas sp. TWI809. NCBI lineage: Bacteria > Pseudomonadati > Pseudomonadota > Gammaproteobacteria > Lysobacterales > Lysobacteraceae > Stenotrophomonas > Stenotrophomonas sp. TWI809. Next base: position 86,392 of record NZ_JBDJLE010000018.1, read on the forward strand.
GCAAACACCTTGGGCAGCTCTTCGTACTTCACCTTGGCCAGCGGCGGATACATCATCAGGATCAGGCCAATGGCGATCGGGATGTTGGTCGATCCGATCGACAGGCTGTGGAGCGCGCTGGGCACGCCTTCGAACATCGCGCCCAAGCCGACGCCCAGGGCCATCGCCAGGAAAATCCAGAGCGTAAGGTACCGGTCCAGGAAGGACAGGCGGGGGGAATCAGTAGTCATGGCAGGTCTCGGAAAAGCGCTTAGTCAATCTGCGCGATCGGGTCGAGGCGGGCCTTCAGCGCCACGCGGTCGTCCCAGGCGCTGTCAGGAATCTCCAGGAAGGCCTGCAGGCGTCGCTTGATGATCTGATGGGCACGATCAAAGGCTTCTGCCTTCTGGGCATCCGAACCTTCCACGCCGGCCGGGTCGAACAGACCCCAATGCACGCGGGCGAAGTCACCAAACACCACCGGGCACGCCTCGGCGGCCGCGCTGTCACACACGGTGACGATCAGGTCCATGGCAGCGGCATCGGCTTCGGCAAATTCGTCCCAGGACTTGCTACGCATGCCCTCGACCGGGAATCCTTCGCGCTCCAGCTGGGCAATGGCGAAGGGATTGACGCGACCGGCCGGCTGGCTGCCCGCACTGAAGGAGAGATAGCGGCCTTCGCCCCATTTTTTTAAGGGTCGATTCGGCAAGCACGCTGCGGGCGGAGTTGCCAGTACACAAGAACAGAACACGACGGGTCATTTGAGCGATCTCTATGACGGGGGAAGGTCAGCAGCCAGCAGGACGTTCGCAGGCTTGTTCGTCGGCGCAGCAGTTTTCGGTCAGGTAGGCCACCAGCGCGCTCATTGCCTCGAACTCGGCCCGGTAGCAGATGGTGCGACCGCGCTGCTCGGCGGTGATCAGGCCAGCGGCCAGCAACTCCTTCAGATGGAAGGAGAGGGTGGCGCCGGGAAGGGAGAGGGACTGGGCGATGTCGCCGGCCAGCTTGCCGCCACTTCCGGCCTGGACCAGCAGGCGGAAGATAGAAAGCCGGGTGGCGTGACCCAGGGCGGCCAGGGCGTGAGTTGCATTTTTATGTTCCATGCTTCTAGAATAGTCGAAGCGAATAAGCAGAACAACCCCCCATTCAACACCTTCCCAATGTCGTCCCGGGCGCCTTGAACCCTCCGGTGGCCGAAAAGCTGAGCGAGCCGAATGCCGCGCCGCACCGGCCCCGCATCCTGATCTTGTACGGTTCCCTGCGCCCGCAGTCGTTCAGCCGAAAGCTGGCGTTGGAGGCACAGCGGTTGCTGGAACATCTGGGCGCAGAGACCCGAGTGTTTGATCCGCATGCGCTGCCGATGCTCGATTCGGTGCCCGCCTCCCACCCCAAGGTGCAGGAGCTGCGTCAGGCCTCGTTGTGGTCCGAAGGGCACGTGTGGGTCAGCCCGGAACGGCACGGGACGCTGACTGCCGTGTTCAAGAACCAGATTGACTGGCTACCGCTGGAAGAGGGCAGCGTACGCCCGACCCAAGGTCGCACCCTGGCAGTGATGCAGGTCTGCGGTGGCTCCCAGTCCTTCAACGTGGTCAACGCGTTGCGCGTTCTCGGCCGCTGGATGCGGATGGTCACGATTCCGAACCAGTCCTCGGTGGCCAAGGCCTGGCAGGAGTTCGATGACGAGGGGCGCATGAAGCCGTCGGCCTACTACGATCGCGTCGTGGATGTGATGGAAGAGCTGGTCAAGTTCACCCTCCTGGTGCGTGGCCGCAGTGACTACCTGGTTGATCGCTACAGCGAACGAAAGGGGGCTGTCGAAGCTGCCGCGCTTACCGCCGCGGCCGGTGTCGTCGAGACTGCACTTAATGAAAAGGAGAACGCATGAACGCTGTCATTTATCACAACCCCAAGTGCGGCACCTCGCGAAACACCTTGGCGTTGATTCGCCACGCCGGCATTGAGCCTGAAGTCATTGAGTACCTGGTCACCCCACTCAGCCGAGCGCGCCTTGCCGAGCTGATTGCCGCCGCCGGTTTGGATGTTCGCAGCGCGATCCGCCAGAAGGGCACCCCTTATCTGGAACTGGGGTTGGACGATCTCGCGTTGAGCGAGGACGCACTGCTGGATGCCATGCTGGCCAATCCTATTCTCATCAATCGACCCTTCGTCCAGACCACCATGGGCACGCGCCTGTGCCGGCCCTCCGAGGTGGTTCTGGACATCCTGCCAGCAGTGCACGAGCCCTTTACCAAGGAAGATGGCGAAGTGGTGATCGATCAGGACGGCAAGCGCGTCCGCTGAGTTGCCAAGTGGCAGGGAGAGTTCGCGAGCATGCAAAGCGCGTCCAAGCAGCCGCAAAAGCTGCCCCGGCTGATCGTTGCGCTGGGAGTGGGCCAGATCATTGCGTGGGCCAGCAGCTATTACCTGTTGGCCATTCTGGCGCTTCCCATGTCCAGAAGCACTGGCTGGATCGAGCTGCCATTGTGGGAACACAAACGAACTGCTGCGCCGTCTTTGAACGCACTTTGCTTGAAGTAATTGCAGATTTACGTGGCGCCGGGTTACAGATTTACCTGCTGCGTCAAGGGAGGCAAGACTCGGATCCACAGCCAGACCAGTCTCAGACTGCCAAACGGCATTTCGCATAATGTATATTATGTTAAACCTCGGCCGGTACTACTCGGGCCTGATCCGCCTGCTGCTGGCATCGCTCTTGCCTCTCCGTGGTTCCAAGGACAAAGCGAGCATTGATGCATGTGCCAGTACCTAAGCGGCCCGTTCTCGGGCTGGAGCATCCGCGGCAACTACCTAGTCAGCCCTGACGGTGACCGGATGACCCCGGAACGTATTGCGGGTCTGGCGTGGCGGGACCAAACGCGTCACAGCGATCAGCATGTCAGCATCCATCGCGCCAGCTTCCCGGAGCGTATCCGGGTAAGAGGCATGCCCGACGACTCCGCGAATGTCGTGGCTTTCATCCGCCCGCCTGATCAGCTCGGCATCGGTGTCAATGATCGTGATCGCCACACCTTCCGAGGCCAACTGGCGCGCTGATCGTCATCCCCACCTGCCCCGCGCCGCACACAATAATCTTCATGGATAAAGGGCTGACAGGACATGTGCCAATGTCAAAAACCCAAGCTCCGAATCGGTCTGAGAAGGTCAATTTTAAAGGCCTCTGGCAGGGAGTGCCACCGTATGGCATGGACGCCAGAGCGTCTCGGTTGCAGCCCGCTCACCTGGTATTGACGCGCAAAGGCCTGATCGACTGGGATACTGCCCGCACAGACAACAGAGCAAGCGTCCGATGATGACAAAGTGGCGGCTGGCCCTATTCAGGATCAGCAAGAGGATGTGGTTCCGATCCACCCTCTACGGCGTGCTAGGCGTGGCTACTGCCTTGGCGGGTGCGGGTGCCAAATTCGTGCTCCCGGAGGGGCTGGCGACGCAGATTGGTGCCGATTCAGTTGGCAACATCCTTGGCATCCTTGCGGCGTCAATGCTGACGGTGACGACCTTTGCCCTATCCACCATGGTCGCTGCCTACGGCTCGGCGTCAACCAACGCTACGCCCCGCGCGTCCCGGCTCCTAATTGAAGACACGCGTGCGCAGGGCACGCTTGCCACATTTATCGGTGCGTTCTTGTTCTCCATCGTCGGGCTCATTGCGCTGAGCACCGGCATCTACGGTGACAGCGGGAGACTTGTTCTCTTTGGCGCGACCATCGCGGTCATCATCGTCATCACTGTCACGCTTCTTCGCGCCATTGAGCAGTTTTCCCGCTTTGGGCGACTTGGCGAAACGGTCGATCTTGTCGAACAAGCCACCTTGAAATCCATGAAGCAGCGCGCAGAAGAGCCCTTCCTTGGCGCTACCCCCTACGCCGGCCTCGCTCCGAGCAACACAATCGATGTCTTCGCTGCGGACGTAGGCCACGTCGAACACATCGATGTGCAGCGCCTCAACGCCGTTGCAGAACAACACGACCTCACCATCTATGTGACCTGTCAGCCCGGCACGTTTGCAACCCCAAACCGTGCGCTGCTCAGTGTCTGGGGCACCCTTCACGATGACCAGAGAACGCAATTGCTTGCAGCTTTCACCATCGGCGGCTCTCGTCGAATAGAGAACGATCCGCGTTACGGCTTGGTCGTCCTTGCTGAGATTGGTGTGCGAGCGCTGTCGCCGGCCGTCAATGATCCAGGGACGTGCATTACGGTCATCGGCACCTGTGTGCGCCTGCTGTTCAGATGGGACGCCTTGTCAACCGGATCCGAGGCCAAGGACGTTCAATATCCGTTCGTGCACATGGCTCAGTTTGATGTGGATGACCTGTTTGAAGATGTGTTCGCGCCCATATCGACTGATGCAGCAGGGTCGCTTGAAGTCAACATCAGGCTCCAGAAGGCTTTCGCCGCATTGTCTGCTGGCTGCTCATCCACGACGCGCCACGCGGCACGGCGCTATGCTGATCTGTCTCTGGAGCGCGCCTTGCAGACGCTTCGGTTCTCTCAGGATCGCGACAAGCTTCGAACCATCGCCGCCCTAGAACACAGAAGGGCGCAACAGGCTGTCGCCCCCCAGGCCGCAGCGCAACCGAACTGATGTCGATGGAGCTCAATCGAATCCACTTGGCGTTATTCAATCCTGACCGCATCTGGAACTTGGGCCAAGATTTCTACTAGGAATGACGGGCTGAGATTGGGCTGGTCGCTCCGAATGGAAACAGGAAGATCAATCTTCTTTGCGACGCTCACCAGCGAAGGGATCTCTCTATCAAGATCCAACCACCACCCCTCAGGCAATCGTATTCCATTTCCGTCGCGATCGTAAAACCGCACTCGATTGGGCACATTGCTCTCCTTCAACTTGCCGCACGCGCGATGTATCACTACTTCCGACAGTCGTCCGCCACGCCCTCCCCTCGTTTTCACGGGCATCATGGTTCTATACCGCCCCAATGCGTCCCAGTTGCCGCCTAACCATGCCGCGCGCACCATGCGGAAGATAGCCCTCGCTTGGGTGGCTCGCGCCAACGCGCTAGACTTGGACGCTTTCATTCGCAAAATGGAGGCCACGGGACACTATCGTGAAGGTATTTCCCCTGATTTTTCTGTGTGCTGCGGCAACGGCCACAGGCACAATCCACGCTCAAGCAGCGCCCGACACTCAGGTTGAACCGTTTGTCGATGTGGGTGGCGCCGTCCGGTTCAATTATGGCTGGCTGGACTACGGCCCCACAAGTCGCTTGCAACTTGAACTGCTTCGCGCAGACGTCAAAGCCGGCGCTGGTCCCTTTTTCTTATCGGCCCAGTATCGCTGGTATGACGGCTTCGATGCCGTCCATCATGCCTACGCCGGATGGAATTTCAACGACCAAACGCAGCTCAAAGCGGGCATCCAGCAGGTCCCCTTCGGACTTCTGCCTACCGTTTCCCAGAGCTTTTGGTTCGGCTCAGGCTACTACCTTGGCATTGAAGACGATTACGATCCGGGCGTGACGGTTAGCCATCGGAGTGGCGACCATCACTGGATAGCCGGCTGGTTCTCGGGCGATGAATACGGAAGCGGCTCCCGCTACGACCGATACTCCTTTGACGTGGCCCAGACCGCTGATCTGCCCTACAAGGAGCGGGAGCGCGTTCATTTCAGATACGAACACACCAGCTCCTTGCATGACGGTGAGCTGCTGCTCGGGGCTTCTGCATTCAGCGGTCAGGTTCAGAACACCACCACCCGCCGTCACTATGGCCACCAGGGTGCAGCGCTGCATGCCCAGTGGAAACGCGATGGCTGGACGACTCAGCTGCAATGGGCTCGCTACCGTTACAGCGTGCCAGGCGACAGGATTGCGATGTCAGCGTTTCTTGCCCCTTTCGAGATTGCGTCGGAAGCCGATGTCCCCAGCGCAAACGTGGCCTACTCCTTCGGTGAGAAGCGTTGGCTTGATGACATCACCTGCTACAACAACCTCAGCATGACGCGCCCGGTGGGACGCAGCCAAGGCGTGAGGGAGTCATGGCAGAACGTCACCGGATGCAGCCTGCAAAAAGGGATCATGTTGACTTACGTAGACTGGATTGCTGGCAAGAACATGTGGTTTGCAGGCGGCGACGGCATCGGAATCGATGACGGCGGCCCCTCCCGCTGGCATAGCCGACTCAACCTCAACATCGGGTTCTATTTCTAAGCGCAAGTCGCACTCCTGCTTCAACGATCATCAACCGGAGGAATTTATGCAGAGCCCAGCTCCGCCATCCACTCCTGTTCGCCAGCGCATCTTGCCGCAGGTGTTCATTCCCACTGCGGCCATCGTGCTTTTACTGTTGGCGCTATCCATCTTCGTTCCAGAAAAAGCGACGACTTGGTTCACAGCGGCCAAGAACTGGACCGCCAATGACGCGGGCTGGTTCACCATCTTATCGGTCGCAGGCTTCCTGGTGTTTGTGGTCGGTGTAGCGATCAGTGGCTACGGGCGCATCAAGCTCGGCCCAGACCACAGTCGCCCTGATTACAGCTATGCCTCCTGGTTTGCCATGCTCTTTGCCGCAGGCATGGGAATTGGCCTGATGTTCTTCGGTGTGGCTGAGCCGATCATGCACTACGCCACCCCGCCGACAGGCACGGCCGAGTCTGCCGAGGCAGCTCGCCAGGCGATGCGTATCACCTTCTTCCATTGGGGCGTGCATGCGTGGGCCATCTACGCCGTTGTTGCGCTGGCACTGGCCTACTTTGCCTATCGCCACAACCTGCCGTTGCGGGTGCGATCAGCGCTCTATCCGCTCATCGGAGAACGCATCCACGGCCCCATCGGACACGCGGTGGATACGTTTGCGGCCCTTGGGACCATCTTTGGCCTGGCCACGTCGCTTGGCCTGGGGGTAATGCAGATCAACTCCGGACTGAACTACCTGTTTGGCCTGGAAGTGAGCACCGTCGTGCAGGTGTCGTTGATCGGCATCATCATCCTTGTGGCGACAGGGTCGGTCGTCGCTGGACTCGACAGTGGTGTCCGTCGCCTGTCTGAGATCAACATGATCATGGCCGTGGCACTGCTTGCATTCGTGCTTGTCTGCGGCCCCACTGTCCACCTGATGCAGGCATTTGTCCAGAACACCGGCATGTATGCCTCCCAGCTCTTTTCAATGACCTTCAACCTGTATGCCTATGAGCCAAGTGGCTGGCTTGGCGGTTGGACCTTGTTCTACTGGGGTTGGTGGATTGCGTGGTCGCCCTTCGTTGGCATGTTCATCGCCCGCATCTCGCGAGGCCGCACAGTGCGTGAATTTGTGGTTGGCGTCTTGCTGGTGCCACTCGGTTTTACGTTCCTTTGGATGACCATCTACGGCAACTCCGCCTTGTTCATGGTCCGCTCCGAAGGTGTTCAAGAGCTCGTCACGGCGGTGTCAAATGACAGCTCCATGGCGTTGTTTGAGTTCCTGCGTCACCTTCCACTGACGATGATCACCTCCTCGCTTGCCGTTGTCCTTGTCGCGCTATTCTTTGTCACCTCCGCTGACTCCGGCGCCCTGGTCATAGACATGCTGACCTCAAAAGGTGAGGAAGAGTCTCCGGTTTGGCAGCGCATCTTCTGGGCGCTACTGGTCGGCGGCATCGCTGTTGCCCTGCTCATTGCAGGCGGTCTTGAATCACTCCAAGCTGCGACTATTGCCAGCGCCCTCCCCTTTACGATCGTCATGATCTTGATGTGTTGGGGGCTTCTGAAAGCCATGCATCTGGACGCAACCAAGCGCTCGATTTCTCGTGATGCACGATTGCTTCCGGGCACCAGCGACGATTGGCGCGCCAGGCTCAAACTCCTCGCTCATAACCCCGTCAAGATCGAGGTCGTTGGCTTTATCAAGGATCAGGTGCTGCCCGCACTCCAAGAGGTCGCAGTGGAGCTGCGCAAGCAGGATCTTCCGGTTGAAGTTACCCAGGGAGAGGATGGGCGCGCCTGGCTTCGCGTAGGCCATGGCGAGGAAATGGACTTCTTCTACTCCGTGCGTCCCCAGCCTTACGAGCCGCCCACCTTTGCGTTGCAGGACCCGCGTCGCCCGGTGAGCGAGGGCACCCGCCACTATCGGGCTGAGGTCTACCTGCGCGAAGGCGGGCAAGACTACGACGTTATGGGCTGGCCAAAGGTG
>NZ_JBDJLE010000019.1:0-90340 GCF_039673205.1 Stenotrophomonas sp. TWI809
CCGGGTTCGCCGCGGCGCGAGGTCTCAACCCCTCTGCCCCCCCCCCCCCCCCCCCCCCCGGCCACTACCCATCGTGATGCCCGACCGATAGCGATGCCCGGCCGATAGCGATGCCCGACCCAGGGTGATGCCCGACCGCCAGCGCTACACCGGGCGATCGGCGCGATGTCACACCGCGCGCGGCGCCATCTTCCACAGCAACGCGCGGAACGGCGCCAGCAGGAACACGCCGATGGTCAGCTTCACCGCCAGATCGCCCAGCGCCCAGCTCACCCACGGCAGGCTGGAACCGGCGAACGCGATGCTCCAGAAAATCGTCGTATCCAGCGTCGCGCTGCAGGTGGTCGCCACCATCGGCGCGCGCCACCAATGCCCACGGCGCAGCCGGTCGAACACGGTGATGTCCAGCAGCTGCGCAGCGATGAAGGCCAGGCACGAGGCCACCGCGATCCGCGGCGTGGCGATCCAGATCGACAGCAGCACCGCCAATGCAAACCCGGCCCAGGCCACCCGCCGTGCCGCCTCCGGCCCAAAGCGGCGGTTGATCAGATTGCTGACCAGGAACGCCACCGGGTAGCTGAAAGCGCCCCAGGTGAGCCAGTCGTTGATCGGGTACTGCACCAGCACGTTCGAGCCCAGCACCACCGCGCCCATGGCCAGCACCGCCAGCAACAGCGAGCGCGGGGTCAATGGGGCAAAGGCAATGGCAGGACGCGCGGACATGGCGAGCCGGAAGAGTCAGGGGAACGGCGGATTATCCGGGCTTGGCCGACCGAGGGCCAGCCCGGGCCGGTTCAGTCAGAAGCGTTCGCTCATGCTGGTGGCCGCCGCGTCCTGGGTCGGCAGGAACGCCAGCGCAGCGCCTTCGGCATTGGCCACCATCCAGCCCGCACCGGCCGGCGTCGGGGTGAACGCCAGCACATCGCCCACCTTCACGCCTGCCGCCGGATTGTCGGCACGCGCCGGCCATGCCACCACGGCCGGTGCCTCGGGGGCCTGCGGGTTCTTCAGCACCACCTGGTAGCTGCCGTCCGGTTGCTGCGCCACGCGCTCCACGGTAAGTGGCGGCATCGGCGCGGCCTTCTGTCGCTTTGCGGCCCGGGCGGCGCGGTTGTGCGGCATGGCGGCGTCATGCAGTTCGCTCACGCCCAACGCGCTGAGCCAGACCGGGGCGGTGATCACCGCCAGGCTCACCACCGAGGTGGTGAGGACGCTGCTGGTGACCGGTGAGGCATTGCTGAGGTTCTGGGCGTTGACCGGCAGGCTGGTCGCGAGCAAGGTCAGCGCCAGCAGTGGCGCAACGGCAGGACGGAATATCCGGTTCATTCACCAGCTCCACGAGACAGCGGACAGCGAGGGGTCACCAACGTGCACTCGGCTGCGCCGCCGCCGCATCGATGGGCAGGAAGGCCAAGGCCGTGCCCTCGGCCGTGGTCACCGTCCAGCCGGCGCCGCCCTGGGTGGGTGTCAGCGCCAGTACGTCGCCCACCGCCACCGCGGCTGCCGGGTTGTCCTCGCGCGCAGGCCAGGCAATCACGGCCGGCTCATCCGGTGCCTGCGGGTTCTGCAGGGCCATTTCGAGGCCGCCGTCGGGCGTGCGTTCCACCTTCTCCACGGTAAGCGGCGGCAGCGGACCGGCTTTGCCACGGGCGTCCTTGGCCGCGCGGCTGCGTCGGGCCGAAGCATCGCTGGCCTTGCTCAGGCCGGCCGAGACCAGCCACACCGGTGCGGTCACCACGACCACGCTCACCACCGAGGTGACGATGACGCTGCTGGTCACCGGGTGATTGATGCCCACCACCTGCGCGGGCGCGGGCAGGCTGGCCGCGCCTACGGCAATGGCCAGCAGCGGTGCAACGACTGCGCGCGAAACACGTGTCATCGAAGATCCTTCTGATGTCTCAACATAGGTCCGCAGTATGCCCGCTGGCGTGCTGCCCGCCGCTGACTCACGGTTTGGGGGCGGTAATGCCCTTCACCGGCACATGCGGCACGGCCAGCTCCTGCTGCAGGCTGCTGCGCAGTTGCAGGAAATCAAAGATCGATTCCACCGTCACCACCGAGTAATTGCCGGAAATGCGCTCGCTGGCCGGGTGGTCGGTAACGGCGGCATTGGGCACGAAGAAGCGCGCGCCCAGCCGCTTGGCCACGCCGATGTGCAGCGTGCTGGGGGTATACATGTGCCGCTGCAGCCATTGCTGGGCCTGGGTACGGTTGACGATCAGGGTGCGTTCTTCCACCTGCGCCATCGCCGCGCCCAGCACTTCCAGCACCCATTGGTTGGAATTCTGGTACTCGGTGCGGAACGGATAGGCCACCACGCTGTAGCGCGCCTCGTGCAGCGCCTTGGCCTGGATCGCCGGCTGGGTGAGCATCGCCTTGAGTGCATCGCGCAGCGCAGGCGTCGGCACGCCGATGCGCAGGTCGGTATGGCTGGAGGTTTCGCCGATGAAGGTGGCGACCCCTTCGCGGAACAGGTGCGACTCGGCGGTCTTGCACGGATTGAGCAGGTGCACCGCGCGCCACTGGCCGTCGTCTTCGCGCAGCAGGAAGGCCAGATGGCTGTGGCGCAGGCCGTACTTGCTCAGGTCCTGGCCACCGCGGGCGATCAGCACCACATCCACGCCCTCGAGTGCATCCAGCGCGTCGGTGGTGGCCAAGGCCACATCGAACATGGAGGCCAACGCGGCCGGCGTGGGATAGCGTTCGGTGCACTGCGGTTCGGCGTGTGCGGTCAGCGTAGCGCCCAGCAATACAGCACACAGCAGGGCGGGATGCAGGCGCTTGATCAGCGCAGCGCAGGGTACGTCCATGTCACACGGTCTCCGGCGGCACCGGCCGCGGCCGCATCATAACGCTGCGCGATGCCGTCAGGCCTGAATCCCCAACCGCGCACGTACTTCATCGGCAACGCGCGTGGTCTCGCGCAGCGGCTCGATGCGGCCCTGCGTCTGCCAGTCCAGCCAGCGCGTCTGCAACCGGCCACGTTCGCGCAGCGCGTGCTGGAAGTGTGCGAGTCGCCCTTGCGCCTGGTCGGCCAGGGCCACGGCGACCGGCATGCGCGTGGCGCACGCTTCAGAAAGCAGGTTCACCGAATCCGGCGAGACCACCACGCGGTTGGCCCAGCCCAGCAGCCCGGCATACGGGTTCACGCCGTCGCCGCCATCGCCCCAGATCACATTCGGTACCTCGGCAAACGCACTGCGCAGCGCCCCGACCAGGGCCGGTGGGGTACGCCGCGAGGTCGTGGCCAGCAGGCTGCCGCCTTCCTCGCGCAGCTGGGACGCGAGCTGCTGGAACACCTGCACCATGTCCGGCTCGTGCCAGGGCGCATGCGGGGTCGGCCCACCGACCAGCAGCGCGGTGCGCGGGCCGGGCAGGGCGCTGAACGCGGCGAATGCCGCACGGCCGCAGGCCAGCCAGTCATCGTTGACCGGATTGAGGCTGCCCAGCAGGGTGAGCACGTTGCTGCCGCGCAGGCGGTCGTGTTCGGGCACGACCAGCAGGTCCCAATGGCGCGGGCTGAGGCGAGGGTCGAGGATCTGGACGACCCTGGTGCCACGGCGGCGCAGTTCGCGCAGCGCGCCGGCGGCCTGGCGGCCACACCCAATGGCCAGTTCGGGTACCTCGGTGGCAAGCGTGGCGAAGGCCTCGCCGTAGCCGTTGGCGGCACCCGGCAACCAGCGCGGGGCCAGCCAGCGCCAAGGCGCGCGCGGGGTGAGCACCAGCGGACGATGCGCCCCCAGCTTCAATGCCGTGGCCAGGGCCACCGCCTGCCGCACATTGCCGGCACGGCCGTCAGTGATCGTCCAGGGCGGACTCCATCGTTTCACGTATGGCATTAATTCGTTTCAGTCAGGCTGGGTGTTGCAACTGTCGCGACACTCTACACTGCCAGCCTTCGCCGATCGCGCGGTCGCCCTGCCACGGTAGCCGATGCGCGAACGTTTCCCCTTGTTTCCGGAGGCTTCATGTCCCACGTCCTTGACGATGCTGCGCTCGATCAGTTGTTCCGTACCGCCCGCACCCAGAACGCCTTCCTTGATAAGCCGGTCGACGACAGCCAGCTGAAGGCGCTGTACGAGCTGCTCAAGTGGGGCCCGACCGCCGCCAACGGCAGCCCGGCACGCTTCGTGTTCGTGAAATCCCCGGAAGCCAAGGCCAAGCTTGCCCCGGCCCTGTCCGAAGGCAACCACGACAAGACCCTGGCCGCCCCGGTCACGGTGATCGTCGCCTTCGACGAAGACTTCCACGAGAAGCTGCCGTTCCTGTTCCCGCACACCGATGCCAAGGCGTGGTTCGATGGCCCGCGTGAAGGCCGCACCGAAGGCGCGTTCCGCAATGGCAGCCTGCAGGGCGCCTACCTGATCCTGGCCGCGCGCGCGCTGGGTCTGGATGCCGGCCCGATGTCCGGCTTCGACAACGCCAAGGTCGACGAAGCCTTCTTCAAGGGCACCGCGATCAAGTCGAATTTCCTCGTCAACCTGGGGTACGGTGACGCCTCGGGCCTGTTCCCGCGGCTGCCTCGCCTGTCCTTCGACGAAGCGGCCCGCATCGCATAAGCGTTACCGCCGGATCGTGGCCCGTCCGTGCGGATGGGCTGCATGAATTTTTTTCTTTTCCCTTCGATTACGAGAGAGACCTGACATGACCGTGACCCGCAAACTGCTGCTGCCGCTCGCCCTGACCCTGGCCATCGCCGCCTGCTCCAAGCCGGCCGACGAAGCCGCTGCTCCGGCCGCTGACGCGCCGGCCGCCACCGAAACCGCCGCCCCGGCGGCAGACGCTGCGGCTGCCGCCCCGGCTGCCGAGGCCATCCAGATCGCCTCGGGCACCTACAAGCTCGACCCGACCCACACCGACGTGCTGGTCCAGTGGAGCCACTTCGGCTTCTCGCACCCGACCGCCCACTTCGGCAGCGCCGAAGGCACCCTGGTGTATGACGCCGCTGACGTGACCAAGTCCACCGTGGAAGTGAAGCTGCCGCTGACCGGCCTGAACAGCTTCACCGCCAAGTTCGACGAGCACCTGAAGAGCGCCGATTTCTTCGACGCCGCCAAGTTCCCGGCCGCCACCTTCAAGAGCACCAAGGTTGAGGCCAACGGCACCAACAAGCTGACCGTCACCGGCGACCTGACCATCAAGGACATCACCAAGCCGGTGACCCTGGATGTCACCATCAACGGCGGCGGCGAGCACCCGATGGCCAAGGTGCCGGCGGCAGGCTTCGATGCCACCACCACCATCAAGCGCAGCGATTTCGGCGTCGGCGCGTATGCCCCGAACGTCAGCGATGAAGTGAACATCCGCATCACCACCGAGGCCACTGGCGAAAAGCCGGCTGCCTGAGTTTCTCCTCACTCGTCGTGAGAAGGCAGAAAGCCCGCCAATTGGCGGGCTTTCTTTTTTGTGCGACCGCCGATCGACACACGGTAGTGCCGGCCGCTGGCCGGCAACCAGGAATCCGCCGCAGCGCAGCCACGCATGGCGTGGCTCTACCGTTGACGGGACCGGGGTAGATCCACGCTATGCGTGGATATCAGCGCGATCAAGCCGCCGCCACCTGCGCGCTCACCTTGCCCAGCCACAGCGTGGTGAAATCGGTCGGCGTGCGCCGTGCGGGCGCGGTCAAGCCGCTTTCACGCAGGAACGCATGGGTGGCCTGCGCAAACGCCTGGCGGGCCAGCAGCGCGGCCTGTTTCACCGAGGCCTGCTGCTTGCGCAGCTGCACGATCTGCAGGCTCGGCTTACCCGGCATCGCGTACTTCTGGTAGCGGCGCAGCTCATCGGCGACCAGGTCGATATCGATGTTCGCCTGCACCAGCGCCGCCTGCGCACGGGCCAATGGCACCAGGGCGGTGCGCAGCTGGGCGATGTGCTCGCCCACGGAAGGCGCCAGCGCCGCCAGGGCGGCATCCAGCGCGGGATCGGCCCGCTCGGCGCGGTCGATCAGATCGGTCAGTGCCGAAAGAGGAGAGGCTTGCATGAAAGGCACCGGCACAAAACGCGATTGTCGCATTCGCGGCCGGTGCCCGTCGCGGGCTCAGTCGTCGTGGTGCTCGCTGCCGTGCGCCTTCCAGTAGCCGGTCGAGCGGATCCAGTCCTTGGGCACGCCCAGGTGGCCCTCGATGTACTTGCGCATCATCCGGGCCCGGCGCGATTCGGCGGCGATCCAATAGAAGGTGTCGCCGTCCGGTTCCTCGAAATCGGTCAGCACGTCCTCCAGCAGGGTGCTGCTGGCGGCGTCGAAGCCGTTGCGCTCCAGCCACGAGATGCGGATGCGGTCGTCCTCCGGCAGCTCCTGGCGATCGCCGGATTCGGGGATCTCGATGTAGACATCGGCATTGGCGCCGTCCGGCAGCGTCTCCAGCCAGCGGCCGATCGCCGGCAGCGCGGTCTCATCGCCGATCAGCACGTAGGTGTCGAAGTCATCGGCGGTCATGTGCGAGCCACGCGGGCCGCCCACGGCGATCGCATCGCCCGGCTGCGCGTTGGCGGCCCAGGTCGAGGCCAGGCCGTCGCCGTGCATGACGAAGTCCAGCGCCAGCTCGTGGGTCTCCAGGTCCCACCAGCGCGGGGTGTAGTCGCGCGAGGGGGAGGGCGTCTGCCCGTCCGGGTAGCGCGGGCCTTCCGGGGTCATCGTCGGGACCACGAACTGGCCCTCGGCGTTGGGGAAGAACAGCTTGACGTGGTCATCCGGCGAGGGCGAATCGAAGCCTTCCAGCGCCTCGCCACCGACGATCACCCGGCGCATGCACGGGCTGATCTCTTCGGTGCGCAGTACCTGCAGCGGGCGGAACTTCACGGTATGACGGAGCAGTCGGTTTTCATGCAGAGCCATGGGAATACCTGGATCAGTGCCGCAGCGCGGCGTTGAGAAAGAAGGACCTGGCGGGCGGTGGCTGGCTGGGTCTGAAACGAAGAGGGAAGGTCAGCGGCCCTGCGCACGGATGTGCGCGGCGGCCTCGCGCAGCGCTTCGGCCACGGCGGCGGCGTTGTCGTCCTGCCAGCGGCCGTGGCACAGCCCCAGCGCGTGCTTGAGCTCGCGCAGTGCATCGCGCACGGACGGCGGCAGGTTGGCCTTGGTGATCGTGCGCGCGCTGTCGCGCACCCGGTGCACCGCGGCATCGACCTCATCGCGCTGTGCCTCCAGCTCGGCCTGGCCCAACGCGCTGAGCGCGTACCGCTTGCGCCCACCGTCCTCGACCGCGCCAACCCAGCCGGCGGCCTCGAACTGCGCCAGCACCGGGTAGATCGAGCCGGCGCTGGGCGTGTAGACCCGCACGAACATGTCACTGATCAGCTGGATCAGCTCATAGCCGTGGCGCGGCTGGTCGGCGAGCAGGGACAGCACCAGCAGGCGCAGGTCGCCGCGGCTGAGCGGCCGGGCGGTCAGCGGGCGGGCAGGGCGGTCGAGGTCGCGCGGAGAAGTCATTTCGATATATCGAATGCAGTGGCGGAACGATATATCGAAAACTCCGGTTCGGCCAGCCGTGGCGCACGCATGGCAGGGATGCGTTCAGGTGAATCCAGGGTGCGACGGTGCGTGCTTGTGATGGAACACTGCACTCGGTTGCCGCCTCCCAACGGTACCGATGATCCACGCCGATGCGCGCTCAAACGCCCCGTCGCCGCGCACGATCCACGCCAATCGCCTGCGCCGCAGCGCCTGCGCTGTCCATCGGTGTCCTGCTGACGCGCCGGTGTCATCGCCGCCGGGCAGGCTGAAATGCAGCGTGGAACCTTCCGGCGCGGCCCTCGCGCTGTCGCCCGCTGTCCTTCCGGACACGCCGGGATGGTTCCATACGCAACCGTAGCGAAGTAAGCAAACCCCTTGGTGCGCTACACTTTGCGGCTAGAAATCTAAAACAGTCGCGCGCGTGCGTGCGGTCATGGGAGCGCAAATGAACTGGTTGAACGAGGTGCTGAACAACGACCCGAATCCTGTGGAAACCCAGGAATGGATCGAGTCGCTGAAGGCCGTTATTGATGTCGAGGGCCCCGAGCGCGCGCATCAGCTGTTGGAAGGCATGGTGGAACTGACCCGTCGTTCGGGTGCTTACCTGCCGTTCTCTCCCACCACCGAGTACGTGAACACCATCGCGCCGACCCTGGAGGCCAAGAGCCCGGGCAACGCCGAACTGGAATGGCGCATTCGTTCCATCATCCGCTGGAACGCGATGGCGACCGTCGTGCGCGCCAATCGCAAGCCGGGCGACCTGGGCGGCCACATCGCCTCCTTCGCCTCCGGCGCCACGCTGTATGACGTGGGCTTCAACCACTTCTGGCGCGCCCCGAGCGAAGACCACCCGGGCGACCTGCTCTTCATCCAGGGCCACAGCGCCCCGGGCATCTATGCGCGTTCCTTCCTGGAAGGCCGCATCGACGAAGCCCAGCTGGACAAGTTCCGCATGGAAGTGGACGGCGGTGGCCTCTCCAGCTACCCGCACCCGTGGCTGATGCCCGATTACTGGCAGACCCCGACCGTGTCGATGGGCCTGGGCCCGCTCGCCGCCATCTACCAGGCGCAGTTCCTGCGTTACCTGGAAAACCGTGGCCTGATCGAGAAGTCCGACCGCAAGGTGTGGTGCTTCATCGGCGACGGCGAGAGCGATGAGCCGGAAACCCTCGGCGCGATCGCGCTGGCCGGCCGCGAAGGCCTGGACAACCTGATCTTCGTGGTCAACTGCAACCTGCAGCGCCTCGACGGCCCGGTGCGTGGCAACGGCAAGATCATCCAGGAACTGGAAGGCGTCTTCCGCGGCGGCGGCTGGAATGTCATCAAGCTGCTGTGGGGCGGTTACTGGGATGCCCTGCTGGCCAAGGACACCAACGGCGTCCTGCGCAAGCTGATGATGGAAACCGTCGACGGCGAATACCAGAACTGCAAGGCCTTCGGTGGCGCGTATACGCGCGAGCATTTCTTCGGCAAGTACCCGGAAACCGCTGCGATGGTCGCCGGCCTGTCCGACGACGATATCTGGCGCCTCAACCGTGGTGGCCACGATCCGCACAAGGTCTACGCCGCCTACCACCAGGCCGTGAACACCAAGGGCATGCCGACCGTGATCCTGGCCAAGACGGTCAAGGGCTACGGCATGGGCAGCGCGGGTGAAGCACTCAACCCGACCCACCAGACCAAGAAGCTGGACGACGACGCCGTCCGCCACTTCCGCGACCGCTTCAACATCCCGGTGACCGACGCCCAGCTGGCCGACGGCCAGGTGCCGTTCTACCACCCGGGCCCGGATTCGCCGGAAGTGAAGTACCTGCAGGAACGCCGCGCCGCCCTGGGGGGTTACCTGCCGCAGCGCCGCCGCAAGGCCGAAAAGAGCTTCAACGCACCGAAGCTGGAAAGCTACGAGCGCCTGCTGAAGTCCAGCGGCGAGCGCAGCTACTCCACCACCATGGCCTTCGTGCAGAGCCTGAACATCACCCTGCGCGACAAGGAACTGGGCCCGCACATCGTGCCGATCGTGGCCGACGAAGCCCGTACGTTCGGTATGGAAGGTCTATTCCGCCAGATCGGCATCTACGCGCCGTTCGGCCAGAAGTACAAGCCGGTCGATGCTGACCAGCTCATGTTCTACCGCGAAGACCAGAGCGGCCAGGTGCTGCAGCAGGGCATCAGCGAGCCGGGCGCCATCGCCTCGTGGATGGCCGCCGGTACCAGCTACTCGGTCAGCAACGTGCCGATGCTGCCGTTCTACATCTACTACAGCATGTTCGGCTTCCAGCGCGTGGGCGACCTTGCCTGGCAGGCTGCCGACATGCGTACCCGTGGCTTCCTGCTGGGCGGCACCGCCGGCCGCACCACGCTGAACGGTGAAGGCCTGCAGCACGAAGATGGCTTCAGCCATATCGTCGCCGGTGGCATCCCGAACGTGCGCAGCTATGACCCGACCTTCGGCTTCGAAGTGACGGTGATCCTGCAGCACGGCACCAAGGCCATGATGGAAGATCAGATTGATGAGTACTACTACATCACCCTGATGAACGAAAACTACACCCACCCGGAAATGCCGGAAGGCGCGGCCGACGGCATCGTCAAGGGCATGTACCTGCTCACCGACGCCGGCAAGCCGAAGAAGGGCGAGCTGCGCGTGCAGCTGCTGGGTTCGGGCACCATCCTGCGTGAAGCCATTGCCGCGGCCGAGCTGCTGGACAAGGACTTCGGCGTGACCGCCGACATCTGGAGCTGCCCGAGCTTCAACGAACTGCGCCGCGACGGCTTCGACGTGGAGCGCTACAACCGCTTCCACCCGGAAGGCGAGCAGCGCAAGGCGTTCGTGACCGAGCTGCTGGAAGGCCGCCAGGGCCCGGCGATTGCCGCCACCGACTACGTGCGTGCGTACGCGGACCAGATCCGCTCGTTCGTGCCGATGTCGTACACGGTGCTGGGTACGGATGGCTTTGGTCGTTCGGATACGCGTGCGAACCTGCGTCGCTTCTTCGAGGTTGACCGGTACTACATCGCGCATGCCGCGATTGCGGCGCTGGCGAAGGAAGGGAAGATGACGGGTAAGGATGTGGCCCGGGCGATCAAGCAGTACAAGATTGATCCGGAGAAGGCTAATCCTGTTGGGGTTTAACGGTTAGCTGTGTTGTTCTAAAGGGGTGGCCGTAAGGTCACCCTTTTTTTTGTGTAACAGCCCAAGAGCAAGCCATGGACGCAATTGCCACGAACTACTACGCACTCTGGAACGCAGGGTGGAAGCCCGTCGCGGACATCACAATCGTCGCCGGAGAGAATGGATCTGGGAAAAGCTCGCTCTTAAGAACAATCGCGCAAAACACGCTTAAGGCAAGGCGATCGGTATTGGCGTTGTCTGGAACCAGTCACGACAAGTTTCGGGGGCTGCGTCTTGGAAGCGCGCTTCTATCTCCAATGCAGAAGAGCTCGCAACCAGAACAGGTGATGAAGCGCACCATTTCGCACTTTGTTGAAAAAGATAGCGTTCAGCTCCGTGTTGTCTCGAGAGTGCTGCGCCACTGCGGATACGCCCCAACGGTCGGGATCGAAGTGTTGATGCCGAGCGAAAGGAAAGCTATACCGTCGAGCATACTTTCTGACTTTGAAGCAAAAATGGCGGGTGAGGGCGAAAACATCCTGGCCCTTATTCTCATGCTACAAAGTAAGCGATGGGACCAGATCCAGTGGATGGACTTCGACGACTACCGCTTCGATCATTCAGTGAACAGTAACTTGGTTGGGATCGTTCGCTGGGAGCACATCCTAAAAAAACTGGGGGTCATCACTGGGATACGCCTGCATCTTCAAGGAAAGCGGGGAATCCTTCGCTTAGACAAGGCAAGCTCGGGGGAGCTCACGCTGATAACAATGCTTTCCTTTGTTGCAGCCATGTCAAAAGAAAAAGACATTATTCTGATAGACGAACCAGAAAATAGCCTGCATCCGAGATGGCAACGGGAGTATCTGGAGCTCCTGATGGGATCTGTAGGGTACTCTGAGGCAAAGATCGTGATTGCCAGTCATTCGCCCATTCTGGTGATGGCTGCAAGTGAGCTAAATATCAACGTCCAGACGCTGGTACTCTCCGATGTTTTCAATAGCCAAATTGAACTGAATGCTGCAGGTCTAGAAGAGGTCATGGCAGAGGTCTTTCATACTTACACGCCTCGGAACCACTACCTGAGCAAAACCTTGGTTCGTTTGATGGACCGAGTTGAGAAAGGGGATCTCACCGCAGCTCAGGCTACAAGTCAGATTGCGGAAATAGAGAGATCCGGAGTCGATTCGCGGCAATCGGGAGCATTGGCTGCTGTCTCGGCGATAGTTGAGAAAATGGAAGAGATCAAGTGAGCTATCTCGATCTTCAGTTCTCAGTCGATGAGGCTCGACTAATAGAACTAGCTTGGAATAATGGCGTGCTTAACTGGAGCAGTCCTGATCTGCTGCCTGTTCGAATGAAAGTTCGAAATCATCATCGCCTGATTCAGCATGACAAGTGCTGTTACTGTAGAAAATCATTCCTACAGGGTCATCCGCTGGAAGTGGATGTAGAGCACATTCTTCCCCGGGTGAAGTATCAAGCACTAGCAGTTGCTCTCGTAAATCTAACTATCGCCTGCAAGAGATGTAACATGCAGGTAAAGAAAGAGCGGAATGACTTTATCGTTGGGTCGCTCGAGTTTTATGACGATTGTGACGTTTCAGACAGTTCAAGATACAAAATAATTCATCCAAATTTGGACGTTTATTCAGAGCATATAAATGCCATATTTGTAGATGTGGATAATATAGTTTTTCGCCGTTATATGATCCTTGGCGGTTCAAGTAAAGGTCAGGCTACAGTTGAGTACTTCCTCCTGCGCCACCTTGAGGAGGATACTTTGGACGAAATTCAGGGCCTGGGCGAATCCACGGGAGCTGAGCGCGCGGGTGGAATTCGTGCTCTGCTGGGACTGTGATGCTGCCAGTTTTTTGCTTGCTGAACTAGTTTGGCCTTTGATGCGGGGGTAATAGGGGGGGTAATAAGGCAAGGCGGCTAGACCTGGTCGCCGTCCTTAATTGCCGCTAGCTGTAGCGACCTCTTGAAAAGTCTATCGCTGCTTGGCCTGAGGTGTATTCTACATTAATGCAAACCACGAGTTACCGTCTCATGCTGTCAGCGAGGCACTCTATGACCTTCTTTCCATCATTATATGCGCGCGCCGCTTCAGCGAATGTTGACTTAGCGCGGATGCGGCCCTCATGTGCGAAATCATTGCGCCAAGTAATAAGGTTATCATATGAGGACGTGATCTCTCTTTGATTGGTTTGGAGGTAGAGTGTTCCTGTTCTTTTAAGGTTATTGTTGAACTTTTTAAGATACTTTTCTCCAAATTTTCTAACATAATCGTTTCTAATTGCTTCAATCTTTATTCTCCCATTTATTCTGTTGAAGTGAGATTCTGTAAAGGCGCCTAGCACTTTGTGTTTCGACTGGGCGAAAGAAATAAAGATGCTCTTTACTGCCAGCTCGTATGTTGTCACGGCGGCAACTGTAAGAAATCCAGTATATCTGGCCTCAAGTAATGGATTCTTCGCGCCGGTAACTAACGGCGTAAGATGTTCAATAATTTCATCTGCATGCTGAAAGTGCCGGGCGTAATCCATTATTTTTCCAGGAGGGTCTTCTGGACAAGAGATAGCCTGTCATGAACAGTCTTGACATCAGTAGTATTGATCTTTGTCAAGGTCATGAAGTCGTGATTTTTTACCAGCCTCTTGTACGCGGTGCTTAGGTCGATTCTATTTAGCTTTGAGGAATTATCGACAAGTGCGCACATTATTGATTCTAGCGCCGCGACATTGATGGGGCCTCTAAGGCGGAACGGTTTCTCGCCAAGCTCAGACGCCGCCTTCTTTGTTGCTGCAGGAAAGCTCTTCAAGAAGTTCTTTACCTTCTGGCTAGTCCCATTTCTATGTTCCTTCATGGAGACGTTCATGAACTCTCTGAGTGGCTTTTCGTAGTTCTCAACGCCTCCTTTCGAGAGCGAGAATATTCTAAGAATCAGCTCGACGTCCTTCTGGTGCCTGTCAACATGATTCTTTCCTAGCAGTTTTCTCCAATTCTCATCTCGATTCAGCTCTCGGAGCTTTTTGGAGAACTCGCCGATGAATACAGAATTTCGTATTTCCTGAGGCTTTAATGGAGTTCCTCCCGTATTGAGTCGCTCAAATATATGATAGGCGCTCGTGCTCTCGCCTTTTGGGTTGAGCTGTTTTATGTTTATCGCGCGTAGTATTGACTGCTTTAGCTTTCGTTGATCTGCCTCGGTTAGGTCGACAAATCTTTTGTTGAAGTATGGGCTGTTCTTGGCGAGTCCAGACAATCTGAACACTTGCCGGTTCCCCAGGTGATTCTCTTTGCCGAAGTATCCATCTATGTAGAAGACGATTGTCAATATTCTCTGCTGGCCATCTATGACGATGCTTCGGTTGTTCTCGTCGACATACAGGAAGACATTGGGGACCGGCAGTCCGCATAGGAAAGAGTCAATGAGGAGAGACGACTGCTTGATCGTCCACACAAATTCTCTTTGGTAGTCTGGAATTTTGATGTCGCCATCTTTCCATAGCTGTGAAATTCCAGACAACGTGAGGTCGGACGGGTAAGAAGCTATGTCATAAGACATAGAGACAGAGTCATCGTCGATTTCCTCATCGATCTCAATCTCATCTTCAATCATACTGGTTGCTCCTCGATCAGTTCCTATGGGGCACCGATGCATACTCTGCATAAGAGACTTGTAGGCTAGTTCTATTATCTAAATCAACTAACTTGAGATGCTCTAATCTCTGTAATCGAGCTCTGAATTGGGCTTAGTGCTAGCTTCCGCAGCGAAATCCAGCAATCCTCCTTCTTTGCCCACTCGCTGATCATCTTGCCCTTGGCTGAAGAGTGGAGGGCCAAGTTAACCTCTTTAGCCCATACCCGGATCTGATCCTTGAAGCCATCAGAGAGACCCTGTTGCTCCCACACTCGCATCAGATCGATGTTTGATCCGTGCTGATGGGACAACAATGCGACCAAGTAGATGGCAACATTGCCTTGGAATGCAGGAAATAGAGGACGTACGAGCGACTGAACTTGCTTAAATATGATGACTTTGGCAATCATCTGCTTGAACCCAGTTGCATCCGGGACCACAGATTCTCCACGTTCTTCCCGTTCCTTCACGTCGTCCATGAATCGGGCGAAGTTCTTCTGACCGCCGAGACTGGCTTGG
The DNA here is from genome assembly GCF_039673205.1 of Stenotrophomonas sp. TWI809. Classification (NCBI taxonomy): domain Bacteria; kingdom Pseudomonadati; phylum Pseudomonadota; class Gammaproteobacteria; order Lysobacterales; family Lysobacteraceae; genus Stenotrophomonas; species Stenotrophomonas sp. TWI809. The sequence goes on from NZ_JBDJLE010000019.1 coordinate 14,737, forward strand.
TCTGGTCGCCCCTCCCAACAGTTCAGGAACTTGGCGAGGTCTGTCTTGACCAAGCGCCGGGCCGGAGGAATAACTGTGGTCTTGAGGGCTCGGTACTTGGCGGGCGTACTGCCTTCGCGTGCGAGCTTAGTGTTGTAACTGCCTGAGGCACGTTCATAGAACCAGCGGCCGACACCATCTGGGAGGTAGACGGTATCAGACAATTTCTCTAGTTCAACGTGGAACGGTGAGTTTGCAGACAGATCCGACTGCTTGACGGTGTTCTGACTGTTCGCGAACCGCGAGATGTCGCTGATAAGCGCTTCTTCCGCAGCAGAGTTTTCCGTCTTGAGGATTACTACCTTCGCCGGAACCTGTACCTTGGACAGGTCGGTGTCTGCAAACTTCTTCTTGGTGAAGTAGATGGATGCGGTCGTCTGGCCACCGTTGACGATTTGCATTCCCTTGAGCCATGCAATGCCTGGTCCACCATCGCTGGTCTTCCCAAGGCTGACCTCGTCGGCGACCACCACGATGCCATTGTTGTAGGCGACAAATTTCTCTGGCTCTGAGCGCAGCGTGGCCTGGATGCCTTTGTTGACCTTTCCGGTTGCACTCAGGAATGACCGCACATTTGCCTCAAGAAGTCGGGCGCCGTACTTGTCATACAGATGGCGAAGGACGTCGGCCGGGAATACGGTCATCGCGTAGTCATAGCTGTCCTCCTCGCCCCGGATGTAGACGCACGGGAGCGGGGTGCCTGCCACTTCCGTAAAATTGACTACCAGTTCGTCCCTCGGCTTTCCCTCTGACAGGTGGCGGTTGAGCCTCTCGATGTCCATCACCTCAAGTCGTACGGTCCGGCCTCCAACCTCCTGCGACTTGAAGTTCTTGGTCTTCACCTGGCCATCGGTCAGCACGTAGATCCGGATCTCCTCGAAGTCCCGATAGCCACGTTCAATATGCACCGCGAGTTCGTAAGCATCGTTCGATGGATCGAGCGTCTTCGTCATCTTTCCCTGGGCAGATTGCGAAAGAAATCGGAAGCAGTACTCCGCGGCTTGCTTTGCTTCAGAGTCCGGAACGGCCTGGACCTTGTCCGAATCCTTGTAGGACGTCACGAACAGGTCAAGGCGTTCCCCGTCCTCAGAGATGGAGTATCCGCTTAGCCTTATGTTTCCGACATGGACGCGCGTATCAACGTGGCAGACCTGTGGCTCATACGTCATGCCCACTTCTTCCATGTGGCGCATCGTAATCTCGGCGAAAACCAGCTCCGGATAGGGATACGCGGCCCCCGAAACGGACATGCGATCCTCTATTTCATCCTGTACTTCCGCGCGAATCTGCGAAAGGAAATCGGTCAATTCCATTGATTCTTCACTCCAAGACTAGTCGAAATATCAGCGTAAGTAGACGCCGCAATCGGAAATGCATCCAGATCGAGCGAGTAACGTGCCTCATGGATTGCTGCGGGCACGCTGGAACGAGTGAGGCGAGGCGATTCAGCGCATACGATTCGATATGTGAGCTCACTGGACCGGAAACGCCTTGTGTACTCGGCTCGAGTCATGTCCATGTAGCCAGCCGAAACGAGCCGACTGTTCAGCAAGGCAGATGCGCCAGGATCGTGGATTCTTCCAGCCACTTGGTCAATCAAGTCGGGAAGGGTTGATCCCACACTCAGGTGAGTTAGACGAACCGCCGCAACAAAGAGGGGCTGGTGCAGGCTGTCATCCAACTGATCAAGGTTGGAAATCCTTGCGATAAATCCTGCCGGTGCCAGCGTTGTCTTCACTTCGATTGCACCATCACCAAGCAGGAAGTCGTGTAGCCCGTCGTCAGGCCCGGCCCAGCTGTCGAGAGCGTCGAATTCTGAAACTCCATCGTCCAGAAGGTTTTGAAGAACCAAGAGTTCTCCAAAGAGCCCGATCTCTTCCTCCGTGGAAAGAACGCCATCACTGTCGCGCTTCATGAAGGCTTGCCAGGCACGGATCCTGGAAATCATTGCACTATGAATCCGTAGCCCGTCCTGAGCGGACGTGCTCTCCATCAGGTTCACCAGATCTACCGCCACTTTGGTAAAGAGCTCAAGCGATCCCGACTCCTGTCGAACCAGGGCAAACCACGAATGGCCTGCAGGGTGGCCCTGAAGCTCTGTGCTTATGAGGCTGAACCCCTGGCCGCGTGGCAGCTGAAATGGTTGGGATGGCACGTTTCCCTTGACGCCGACCAAGACGCTCTCTTCATTCCGCGCACCACGACGGCCTGCCATGACGCAGCAGTTGCCGATGCTGAAAAGCTCGATAACCTTCCAGCCATCCCCTGTGGCAAGGCCGCTCAAGGCGCGCCACGCGGCGACCAGCTCTGTGTCACTGCTGGAGCTGAGCATTCATATCCTCCCAGCCGATGTTGTCGATGACGTACTCGGGGATGTCGGAATACTCGCTCTCCCAACCGACGTTGTTCACCTTGTAGGGAACCTTGATATCCGAGCTGCTTCCAGGGAAGCTCACGGCAAATGCCAAGACGGGTGGGGCGCCTGCAAGGTTCTTCGGGCGCTCCCAATCTGCCCCTATCTTGGCGCCCGCACGAGCTGGATCAAGAACATACAGAATCAGCAGGCCCTTCTCTGGCTCCGCCGTCACGGTCGAAGTTCCCTTGCCTCTAACTCGGCGCAGCGCCACGCCACTGGGGGTGTCCGGAGCCGAAGCACTTTTCTTCTCCTCCTTCTTCTCCCAAGTGGACACGGTGAGCGCGAGCGCGGCGTCCCATTGATCCTGGCTCACGTCAATTGACTCGTCGGTCGGATCAAGGAGGACGCCAATCGAGTACCGGCTCCCCTCCATCGAATCCGCCTTTCTGCGCGCCATGCCAACACTTATCCCTGGAGCAAGCTCATAGGGCTCACCCGATTGAGTCCCCAGAACAGCCACGGTCCACTCCGTGAGCTCGTTTGTTTCCGCCATCTTGCGGATGAACTGAGCAAGCACGTTGCTGTTCACCCGGTGGGCGGCTGACAGTGTGCTGTAGCTGTCAAGGAAGTCGACTACGATTGTGAAGTCGACACCTCGCCAGAGATGCCCCTGCCATTCCTTGGAGCCCCCTTGGAATGCCGCCTTTATGGGGTTGCTCTCGTCAGGCTTTCCCATTTGCACGGCAAGCCGATTACCTGCATCCAGGTTTCGATTCAGAGTCGGTTGATCAGTCGGGAAGCTGACTGTCTGAACAAGCTCTCCACTGTACGAAAGGTGCAGTGTCTTCGCGCTCCGCATCTTGATCTGCGACGTAACCATCATCTCGGGATGCGACTGGACCTTCAGCCCAAACTCCCTCGGCGTGGCCCCAGAATTCGCCATGAGATCGAACTCTTCTCTCAGCTCTGCTGATGCATCAGAGATATGCTTGAACCAGCGGATGAGGTCCGGGGATGTATAGAGACGGCAGAGATCAAGGTAGCCCGGACGGTATCCGAACCACCGACCCATCTGCATCAGCGTGTCGTACATCTTTGATGCGCGCAGGAAGTAGCTGGTGCAGAGGCCTTCCAGCGTAAGGCCGCGTGCAAGCTTGTCGCCACCGATAGCGATGACTTTGAGGCCTCGATCCTTGTTCTGCTCGTAATCCAAGGCATCCTTGGCAGTTCCGTTGATCATTCGCACTTCGATGTCATCGAGTACTCCCGGCAGCGCAGACGCGACGTCCTGCCAGGTAGCATCTGCACTGGGAAGGTCACCCAACCCAAGCTCACGAACCGCGGCAGAAGCAGGAAGGAAGTCACGATTCCACAGCTCCTGCAGACTGGATAGAACGTCGGCGTGGTCGATCCCGCGCCCAATCGCCTGTCGGGCATGCTTGACGTAATCGTCAATGTCAGCCTTTACAACCTTCTGGACGTTGTTGAATCGTGTGACGTGAACGAGCATCGAGCTATGCTTCTTTCCTTGGCCACGGAGCTTCCTGACAGTGCATGCCAGGATAAAGGAGTCGACTGCCTCTCTTAGACTTGGTGGCAGCGCGTGCTCATTGCTCCACACCGGAACATGATCGATCTTGTGGCCCGTCGGCATCCATCCCGTTGTCTTGTCGTCTGACTGGTAGTCACCCACCGGTTGGGTCAGAGGAAGCTGTCCCTTGCGACCCTCCGGGGACGCGCGCCCAAACATCGTCGTAGGGCCAACGTAATTGTCCGGTGCCGCCAGGTTCTGGATGAAGGCGGATGGGAAGAGATCAGGACCTTCGTTGCGTGTCTCACCGCGTTCATGAATGAAGATGTTTGCGAAAGGCGTGGCGGTGTAGCCCACGTACGCTGAGCGCGAGAATGAATTCAGTATGCGCCGGATCAGTTTGTTGATCGCTGTTGGATCATGTTCCTCATCGGGCTTTCCTTCTTCGTCGACTACCTCTTCACCAGTGTCAACTGAGGCATTGTCAGCTTCGTCATCAATGATGAGCAATGGGAACTTGGTCGCCCTTCTGGCCACGATGGGGAGCTCTTTCGTGTTCGAGGAGGCGGGCTCCGCGCCTGGAACAGGAGCGTCCGCGACGTGCGTCTGAATCCACCTGAGAAGCCTGGCAAGTACCGATTTGTTCTTCTTGACGACAAACAGCCAAGGCCGCTGTTCGGGGCTGATCGAAAACTGCTTTCCAGCTGACTCACCAAAATCACCGTTGTCAGCTCGTGTTGTAGTGCAATTGGGCTTGATGGACAGGTCACTGTCGATCAAGCCGACGCCCACGCGCTTGAGCACATCATGCGTAGAGTTGGTCTCATACCCGAGGAAGCCTTCCTCTAGGCGTATCTGGGTCTGGGATCGCAGGTTTTTATGTAGGCCGGCGAGGACGATGATTATCTTGTACTGCGCATCCGCCGCCTTGCATACAAGGCCGGTGTAGCTCGCTGTCTTGCCTGACTGCACGTGCCCGACAACAAGCCCCCGGCGACTCCACTGGCCTTCACGCAGAGGATCCTCAAGCATCCCTAGAATCTTGTCAGTTGATTTGTCCAGGTTGTCAGCGATATCCCAGGACAAGTCCTTCTCGATCATCTCCCGATACCGCTGCCAGTAGCGCCAGTCCTCTTTCCTGGAGGAGTCGAGCCAGGGTTCATGGCCACGATCGTCGGAGAGACTGATGTCATCACCGATCCATACACTGAATCGCCGGATGAGCTCGTCCGTAACAGCGTCACGATCAAGATCGGCTGCCCACTTTCGATTCATCATCAGCACCAGGCTGATCTTCTCGTCAATCAACGTGGGAGTGATAGGTCCTGAATCCTTCTCGCCAGCCAGAAGCTCCTGGACAATCTTGATAACGCTGCTTTCGCTTGAGTCACTCATGGTTCTCTCTTCAGTCCTTGGAGATGTTGTCCGGCAAATTTTTGACCAGCTCTGAGTGGAGATCGAAGGGTTCGGTTCTTAGAAGCTGCCGCTTTGCCATGCTCGGCGACATGCCCTTCTTCTCCACCAGGCTCCGGTAGATCACATTGAGAACCTCTCGAACTGAGTCGTCGGGCTCCCCTGTGAATCCCCCCTTTGCATGCTCTCCGCCTTCCGCAGCTTCAAGCCAGATTCTCTGCACGGGGATAGTTTCTTCGAGGACACGCAGCATCGCTTCAACCTTGGTGCCGTACGCTGCGTCATCCAGCAGTTCTTTCACCGCTGCATGCGTACGGTCGACACGGTAGCGTCGCCCTGTCACCGTATCTCTCGACTGCCACACGGGTACAACCTCGTCGCGGCGGCCCAGCGATGAATTCGAATGCGCCCGATGCAGGAATACCTTGCGCGCCCTGTCGCGCGCGTCTTCGGCCAAGCGGTAGAGCTGATCCCGCAGTGCAGCGGGAGGATGAGCGGATGACTTGCGGATGTCGATCTTCCATTGCGCATCAAGATCGTTGGGCAGGTCCAGCCGGATGCGTGCGAGCCTGTGAGCCTCGTCCTTGGACCAGGAGCGTCCACGTCCCAGGCCGAGCCAGCTGCCTGCAACCAAAAGTCTCCGTCCACGATAGATGTAGAAGCCTTGCTGACTCGACCATCCCTCGATTCCGCCCGCTTCAGCGTAGGCCTTGTCGTTGAGGCGGTCCTTGTGGGGCAGCACGAAGGCCTGGCTGGTGATTCTCAGACCACCTTCGCCAACGCTCGACTCGGGGGACCTCCAGGTTGCCGGATTTGACGACAGGAATGGGTCCCATGGTCTAACTGCCTTCCCGTTGAGCCGCAGCTCAATGCCGGGGCCGCTGCCGTCAAGATAGCGGTGGAAGATCATTGCGAGGTGGCGCTCCACGTCGTCAATGAGGTCAAGGAAATGCCTGCTTGTGAAGCCTTCAGTGACAATCCGATCGAGTTGTTCCCACAGGACTACTGTCCCTGATGACTGGGCAGTGTGCGTTACCAGGCGTGGCTCTGAGGATGACTCGGGTCCATCAAGAAGGTGCCACTCGCCATCAGGATCTGAAGCAAGGACATCCAGATCCCAGCGCAGGCAGCTCGATTGACCATCCTTGATGCTCAGAACGGTCAGCCTTCTGGCTTGTGAAAAGGATGCTGTCTTCAATCCCAGGCCAAAGCGACCCAAGTCCGATGCCCCCCGTGCGTCCAATGGGTTGCGGTCGCCGAGGCGCATCGCGCTGAAGAGCTCAGCATCGTTCATGCCTCTACCGTCATCGGCAATGGATATCCAGCTGTCTACTCCATACCAATTGAACCCGATCTCCACTTGGCTGGCGCCAGCAGAGATGCTGTTGTCCACCAAGTCTGCTAGTGCCGTGGCCGTCGTGTAGCCCAGGCCTCGCAGGGCCTCAACCATGGCGTCAGCCCTGGGGGGAGCATTTCGGCCTTGCGGCCTACCTTTACTGTTCTGCTGCATCGTCAGCCTCCGGCTTTCCATTGACCAACTCCCTGAGGCGTCGCGATGGGTGGCGCATCAGTCTCAGCGCCTTGGACTCAATCTGACGTATCCGCTCTCGAGTCACGCCAAAGATCTGGCCGACTTCCTCCAATGTCTTGTCGTTGCCGTCGATCAATCCAAACCGATGTCGGATGACTTCAGCTTCTCTTGAACCAAGCGCACCTAGGCAGTCATCGATCGCTCGCCTACGCAGATATCCATCAGTGACTTCCTCAGGCGGCTGAAAGGTATCTGGAGTGGCGAGGACCAAATCTGCTGTCTCATCCTGCTGGTCCCAAGAGACCGCGTCGTGCGCCACATTCAGCAACTTTGCTACATCTCCAACTGATAGATCGCAGACCTTGGCGATGTCCTCGGCGCGCACGTCATCGAATGAGTCTTCACGAAGGACTCTGACTGCCTTCGAAACCTTGTTGACCTTTTCCATGACGTGTATGGGCAACCTTATGACACGCGCTGTGTCTCCGATGGCCCGTCCAACGGACTGTTTCAACCACCACATTGCATACGTAGAAAATTTGTTGCCCCTTGCGTAATCGAATCTGTCGATAGCCTTGAGCAGGCCTATCAGGCACTCCTGAATGCGATCCATGCGTGGCAGCGTGCTCCACGCGTGGCTGTCTGCCACGTGCACTGCGAGTCGAACGTTTGCATGGAACATCTCGAGCTCGAGGCGCGACAGACGCTGCACCGCTCTACGCAGTAGTACGCTTGTGCACCCAGCTGCCCTGAACTCCTTGTCAAACCGTTTAACGGTCGATGAGGTCAGCTCCAGCGCAGATACTGCGGTCAATGCATCCCTAGCAAGACCTTGGTTGTCTGGATTTTCCTGGAAGGCGAAACATCCGCAGCGTGCGCTTTCCAGCATGTCGCTCAGGTTGAGTCCACTGACGGGCCGGGCCGGGGCTGGATCATCATCGGCGTCATCCGAGGCGTCGAGAAGATCGCTGGCGCGCTCATCGTCTTCGCTGCTGATGTGGCTGATTTGGCCGACTGAGACGCGACCCCGCTCAAAGTCTGTGGCTAGGCCTGCTATCGACGCGACAGCATGGGGGCTCTCTGCGATGGCGCGATACGCATCCTTGAGGGACAAGTCCAGCAGAAGCCCCATTCGTTCTTCGCCCGTACGGTCAAGCAGGACAGACGACTGGGCAATCTTTGCGAAGTGGAAGTAGGGATCGTTCGTCATGGACGCGAGATCCTGCATGAACTGCTCCGATTCACCGATATCGCTGTCTGATGTTGGTTCGCTCTCCTGTTCTAGATGCAGAGGAGGTAGCCACTCATCATCGACTTCCGGTACGGCGTCAATCTGGCCCATAAGGACAGTGAGCTGGCGAAGTACATCGCCCCTCTCATCGCCTTCAATCTCACGGGAGATGACCTCAAGGTCAAGAGGATTGAAGTTGCCCTCCATCTGGGCGCGATGAACTAGCGCTTCGAAGAGTCCATGTGTCGAGCTGTGATTGAGCTCCCGCACCAGTGAAATTTCGGCGTGACTTGGGAGTAGCTTCGCGAGGTCATTCCAGTCCTCATCGTTATCGACAATTACGTGCTTGGAAATGACCTCCTGCACGACCTGTATTGTCGATCGAAGCGAGGGATCCTCCAGCGGCGCTTCGGTCGCGACTTCTTCCTCCCAAGTGGCAAAGAACTCGGATTCGAATTCAGCACCGTCGGGAGAGGAGTTCTGTCTGGAATCAGTGGCTCGCGTTTGAGCAGATTCCTCGGCCTCACCATCACCTTCATTGCTCCAGAGGCCGTCCAGCGTGGCTGGTGAATCGTCAGCCTTCTGGACTGCAAGCCGCTGAACTTCGAGAGCATGCTCCGAAATCAGGCGGCAGAGATCCAGATGCCCTTTGGAGGCGGCAAGCATATGTAGTGTCCGCCCCTGCTGGTCGCGTGCTTCTACGTCACCCCCGAGTTGAAGGTAGCGCAGAACATGCTCCGCATCGCCGCGAAGCGCGGCGAGTCGAAGGAGCGGCTTCAGCGATGATTGCCGCTTGTCCCCGGCGCTGGCTTCACTGCCAGCCCGGGTACCTGTAGAGCCCAGGGACTCCATTTCCCCTTGATTCATTGGTTCCCCCTGTTGAACCCTTCGCCTAGCTGAGTATCGACCACACGACTCGGGCGATCTGTCTGGCAATCAAAGGCGGAACTGCATTTCCGACCTGTACAAATTGTTGAGTCCTATTGCCGAGGAAAACATAGTCGTCCGGGAACGACTGTAGCCGGGCAGCCTCTCTGACCGTGAGACTTCGGCACTGGCGAGGATCCCAATGGATGAACGCGTGACCATCTCTCGAAAGGTGGCTGGTCACCGTATTTGAAGGCTTGCCCTTGAGCTGAACGCGGAAGCGATCCGAGAACGAACCACTTTCCCAGTTCAAGTGATCAGGCGCGAGCTTCTTTGGGAAGTCACGGCTGGTCGGTGATCTGTCGTGCTCGCGCGCGAATGCCGCGCAGAAGAGGTAGCGCCCGAGGTCGGATTTCATGTGCCCCCGAGTCTCATGGTTGAGCACGGAGTGCTGCGAGTCGCTCTTGAGCTGCTTGACGTAAGGGTTGCTGTCCTGGGTGTACTTGATCGAGCCGCGCGGAAGCCCGCCGGATGGAACAATCGAGCTGAGCTTCTCGATCAGCTCTGGATGGGATTTGCCCAGAATCCGGACCAAGCGATCCCTCTCCGATTCCATGGCCTTCCGCCATTCTTCGGGATCGTCCTGTTTGCGGCTCAGTCCGCTTCTCAGCCTGGGAAGCCCCTCGAGGGCTTTCTTTACACTGACCGGCTCTGCGGCATTGAGGCCGGGCAAGTCCTCGATTCCATCGGGAAGAAGATCTTCCCGGACACCCATGATAATGACCCGGTGTCTCGCCTGTGGAATTCCGTGGTTCTCACACTTGATGATGAATGCAGACGGATCCTCCGCGACAAGTTCGCTGGTCCGCTTCTGATTCTCCTCAACGTGGATAGGAAGAAGCACATAGCGATACCCGTTCTTTCCCCCCTTCTTTTCCCTTTTCAGGGCTGTAGCAGGATCGGAGAGATCGCGCATGATTGCAGCGAACATCTCCTTGTTGCCAACCTTGGAAGTCAGGATTCCCTTGACGTTCTCCATGATGAAGACAGCGGGTGAGAACTCGTCAAGAAGACCCAGGTATTGCTTGTAGAGGAAATGCTTCTTGTCGCCCTTTGAGGAGAACCCCTCCACATGCCGCTGGCGAGCCCGGCCTACGACGGAGTAAGCCTGGCACGGGGGGCCTCCGATGAGGATCATCTTCTCGTACTGATCCTTGACCTCGTTGATCCGTGAATAGAGGGCCTGATTGTCCCGCTCTTCTCCCAGGGTGAGGTTGAGCGCTTCTCGCTCGGCTTCAGCCCACAGGTCGCTCCATCGACCGTGTCCGAAGTGTGTTGCCGGAGGAAGGGCGTCGCCCTTCGCAGTTTCATCCAGATAGTCGTAGTACTCTTGCGGGACCTGGCCTTCCTGCCGGATGAGAAGGCGATAGAAGGCCCTGAGACGGAGAGTCGAATGCGCAGACTTCTCCATTTCAGCGGATACCGCGAGTTCGAAGGGGTACTTGGCACCTTCTTCGGGCTTGAAGCTGCTGAACCCTTCGCCCAGGCCACCGGGGCCGGCAAAGATATCAATTACACCGATGGGCTTACGTACTGCGGTCAAGACGGAGTCTCTGCTAGATGGTTGATGTGATGAGCCCGGCTGTTCGGTCAGCACTGATGTCGAGAATCAGGGCTAGGAACACTAAGCCGGAGGTCACTGTCCGAAGGCAACTTTGGGCGCGTGGGTTCCGCTTTCGACTTCATGCGAAGGGCCTCGCAGGAAAGCCTGACCTTGTGCTTCCAAAATGGAAGGCCGCGGTGTTCGTACACGGATGCTTCTGGCATCGCCATGAGGGTTGCCCTCTCTTCAGACTGCCGAAGACACGAGCAGACTTCTGGGATGCAAAACTCTCCGCCAATCGACAGCGCGACCTGGCGGTAGTCAGGTCGCTTCTGGACATGAGCTGGCGCGTGGCAGTTGTATGGGAGTGCGCTATCCGACTCGACTCCAGTGCCGCGAGTGATTGCCTTTCTGAATGGATATCCAGTGGCCGAAAGGGAATAGAGATCCGGGCCAGCGACGGCACAGTAATCTGTGGAGACTTGGATGGTGGTCAATCGTGAAAAATCCATCTGTCTACGATCATTCCCTTGTTCATTTTCGCGTTCAAAAAGGGCGCCGCTCCTGATCCAGGATGTCGGCCCCAATCTGTCTGCGGCAGGGTTCAGTGCTCCACTCTGAATGCCTGAGCCGCGCCCCCCGACGCATGACGGGATCATACCAGGGTAGAAGCCCCTGTCGCTGATTCTTTAGTCGCGCCGGGTGCCCATAGGAGCAATTGCCTAATGCCTGAGCCGCTGGAGTCAGCCGCTGAGCCGCTTGGCGTCGACACACTCATGCCGCCGAACTTGCTGCGCCACAGATAGTACGAAGCCTCGCTGAAGCCTTGCTGGCGGCACAGGACTTGATGGCCATGCGCGCCTCAACTTCGCGCAGGAAGCCGATGATCTGTTCCTCGGAAAGGCGTTCTTCACGTCCAATCTCCCTGTCATTGAGGATTGGACTCCAAATTGTTGCGCTACTCAAACTCGGGCGCGTCGGCCCTTGCAATCATCGTGGCCGGTAGCACTAGCAGCGGCAGCAGTGCTTACCGGTTCCCTCTTCACTGGCATCAGCGTAATAGCAGTAGTCAGCGTCGGCGATCCTGCCTTCTTCCCGAAGCACAAGCGCTCTTCCGCTGACACCAGCTTCATGCTGCATGGCAGCCGCGGCCCCGTCCTGGCGACTACATGGCCTGTGGCTGCACCCACCCTCCCGCCCTGCTACCATTCCCCCGCAAACCCAGCCAGCCCACCCAGCGCAGACAGATGCGGGGCCGGCCGTCAAATGTACGGCCCAGCGAGCCAGGACACCCTCCCGTGCCCCTTCAAGGAAGCTCGCATGTACCGCAATTCCGTAATCCGCTCGGCCGCTCTGGCCTTCGCCATCTCCCTGAGCCTTGGCGCGCCGTCCGCGTTCGCCGCTGATCAGACCACCGCATCCGCCAGCACCACCGCCGTCCAGCGCAAGGCCGTCGCCCAAGGCCTCTATGAGCTGGCCTTCAGCCCCAAGCAGAACGCCGTGTTCGTCGCCTCCTCGGGCGGCTTCGGCGACGCCGCCGGTCCGTCCCAGGTGCTGCGCCTGAACCCGGAAACCCTGGCCGTCGAAACCGCCATCCCGCTTGAGCGCAAGGCGTTCGGCGTAGTGCTGGACGATGCCAACGACCGGCTGTACGTCGGCAACACCGTCGATACCTCGATCACCGTGGTCGACACTGCCACCAACAAACCGGTCGGCATCGTGCAGTTGATGGAAAAAAAGGTCGGCAAGGATGGCAAGGCCGCCTACACCCACGATCTGCGCGAGCTGGTCGTCGATGGCGCCAACAACCGCCTGTACGTCACCGGTCATTCGGGTGAGGGCAGCGTGCTGTTCGTGGTGGATACGCAGTCGCTGAAGGTCATCAACACCATTCCGGGCCTGGGCAACGCCAAGGCACCGGGCCTGGCGCTGGATGCCAAGGCCAAGCGCGTTTACACTTCCAACCTGCTGGCCGAGGTCGTCACCGTCGGTACCGACACCGGCAAGGTTGAGCAGCGCTTCAAGGTCAGTGCCGAGCAGCCGATGAACATTGCGCTGGATCCGGCCGGCAAGCGCCTGTTCGTGACCGACCAGGGCTCGGAGATGATCCGCAAGTACCAGGCCAGCAGCTCGGGCTTCGAATCCAAGCACCCGGGCCAGCGCGTGCTGGTGCTGGACCGCACCACCGGCAAGGAACTGGCCAGCATCCCGACCGACGCCGGCCCGCTGGGCATCCTGCTGGACGCACCGCGCAAGCGCCTGTACGTGACCAACCGCGATGGTGGCACCGTCACCGCATACAACAGCGACACCTACAAGCAGGTGGCCACATACGCGGTGCCGACGCACCCGAACAGCCTGGCGCTGGATGCGAAGAAGAACGTGCTGTACGTGACCGTCAAGAACGGTGACAGCGAGCCGAAGGGCAGCGAAGAATCTGTTGCGCGGATTGCGCTGTAACGCGTTGTAGCTGGACCAAGGGCCGGCCGCCTCGCGCGGCCGGTCCTGTATTCGCTGCGTCGGAAGCTCTATTCCCGCGCGCCGTGATGCGAGACTGGCGCAAAGCCCTCGGCGTCGGCCCCAATCGTCATCAAATATCCCGCTTCCGCCGCACGTAATATCCCCGCCCCTCCCCAAACACCACACTCAACGCTTCCACCTTCCCGAACGCATCCCGATGGAACTCTATCTCCAGCCCATCGATATCTGGTGACACAAACCGATTCGGCGACACTGGCAGCACGCGCCCATCGCGTTTCGTTCCAGCCACACCCACGCGCACCTCCCCACCAGCCACCTTCACCTCCAACGCCGGGATGTCGAAGATGTCGGCCAACGCACCGCGCTGCGCCATCGGCACGCGCTCGTCCTGCTCGAACACCCCGGCATAGTCCGCATACCGCGGCTCACGAAGGTCCAGCGCAACCGTGCGCACGGCAGGATTCACGCCACGCCCGATCGCATCCGACAGTGCATTGCGGATCTCCGTCGCCAGCGCGGCGCCATTCTCACCATTGGTAAGAATCACAAAGCCATCGCCCGTCTCCAGATACCCCTCGATCCACGCCCGGTAACTGTCGTTGGAGCCGCCATGGTGGAAGATCCGGGTCTGCCCGGCACCGTCCAGACGCGGGCCAAGGCCGTGCCAGCTTGGCGACACCTCGGTCATCATGTCGGTCGCAATGGGCCGCGGCAGGAAGTCGCCCTGGCCACGGTAGCTGGCCGTGAGGGCAACAACGAACGCGGCCAGGTCGTTGGCGCTGGTCCACAGGCCCGAGGCGCCCTGTTCGGGGAAGGACTGCCAGCCGCGCGGCAGGGCGGTGGGCTTGCCGTCGCCGTCATGCGCTTTGGCAATGTTGTCGGTGTTGGTGGGCGGATCGGTGAAACGACTGCGCTGCATATGCAGTGGCTCGAAGACCTGCCTGCGTGCGAGCGTGTCCAGCGGCTGGCCGGTCACGTCTTCGAGCACAAGCTGTTCCACCATCACGCCGCCGCCAGAGTAATCGCCCCGTTCGCCGGGTGTATGGATCAGACGTACGGGTTTGTTCTTGGCCGGGGCGATGCCGTCCAGTGTCTGCAGCAAGGTGGGCAGCGGCTCGCCGGGCAGGTAGTCGGCGAAACCATGGACGCCGAGCCCGGCGGTGTGCGACATCAACATGCGCAGGGTCAGCTGCGGTGCCGGCACCGACGGGGTAGCCGGGACTTTCCAGCTGCGCAGGTAGGTGGCGATGTCCCGGTCCAGCGCGAGGGTGCCGTCGGCGACCAATCGCAGTGAGGTGGCGGCCGTAACCACCTTGCTGACCGAGCCGACCGAGAACAGCGTGTCGGCATTCACGGCAGCCTGCGTGCCCGCCTCGCGCGTACCGTAGCCGGCGCTGTGCACGAGCTTGCCGTCGCGCAGAACGGCGATCGCAACGCCCGGGACATGGTGCTGGGTCATGCGTTCCTGCAGCGACCAGTGCGGCAGCCCGGTATCGGCCGGCACCACGGTGGGGCGCAGGCCGGAGGCGAGCGCCGTGCGAATCGTCGCGTCTTCGGGGTCCGCCGCCGCGCCGGGGCCGGCAAGCAGCAGTAGCAGCGCGGCACACAATGACGCGCGCAGCAGGCCGTACTGAGCGCGGTGGAATCGCAATGGTGTGGATGCCTGCGGAGTGGATGCGTAAGCCATGCGATACCTCATGAGGGGCGATGCGCGAAAGACAGGCGTGCGCGTGCACGCCGCAGTGAGGGGCGATACGGTGCAGCGAAAGAGGGGATGGCGTGGCGGGCGATGGCGGCGGAGGCCATCGCACCGATCAGCGTCACCCGTGGGGAGTGCGGCCGGTCAGCGTCTGCCGGCGACCGCACCACGCTGGATGAGGTAGTCACGGACGCGATCGTTGCGTGCCTGGTTCAGCGGCGAGCGCCACTGCCCGAAATCGGCCACCACGCCGAGGTTGACGTCGGCACCGTGCTCGACCAGATAGGCCACGGTGTCGACGTCACCGGAGCGGGCGGCATTGATCAGCGGGGTTTCGTCGTAGGCGACGATGCGGTTGACGTCGGCCCCGGCGCCGACCAGACGCTCCACTACCGGCAGATGACCGCGACGTGCCGCCGCGATCAGTGGATTGCCATCGCCGCGCGAGGCCAGGTCGGGCTGCGCGCCGAGCACGAGCAGGGCGTCGACCATCGCCAGTTCGCCTTGCTTGGCGGCGATGATCAGCGCGGTGCCGTCGCCACTGACCTGCGTGTCCACGGCAACCCCCGTCTTGACCAGCTGCTGCACGCGGGAGATGTCGCCGTTGCTGGCCGCGCTGAGCAGCTGCTCGGCGTGCGGCGAGACGGTACGCGACGTAGTGGCGGTTTCGTTCTCTGCAACGATGATCGCTTTGCCCAACCGCGGCGTAGCGGCCACGGTGACACCAACATGCGCGACCAGCGCAACCGCACACAGTGCGCCCCAGCCGAAGCGCGTTGTCCAGCGGGTTGAGCGCGTGTCCAGGCGCAGCAGCCCATCGATGCGCTGGCTCAAGCCACTGCGGGTGGCGGACATGCCGACGGCCAGTGGCGCGCTGTGCCCGCGCTGCGTCATCAGTCCGGCGATACCGGCCAGCAGGGAATCGGCATAGCCGCGGCCACTGCCGGTGCGCAGGGCCGCCTGCTCATCGCAAGCCATCTCGCGGGCGAGATCCAGCCGACGGCCCAGCAGGTGCAGGAACGGGCTCCACCAGTACACGGCGAGCAGTGCACGCTGGGCAGCGGTGATCCACAGATCATGCCGACGGATATGCGCGGCTTCATGCAGCAGCAGATCACGCAGCGCGGCCGGGGGCAGGGTGGATGCCATCGTGGTCGGCACCAGAATGCGCGGCGACCACAGGCCAACCACCATCGGCCCCGGGGCGATATCGGACAGTGCAACGCTGGCACCCGCAGGCAGTTCTCCACCCAGCAGCGCTTCGTGCTGGGGCGAATGCCGCGCGCTGCGATGCAGGCGACGCGCTTGCCATGCGCCTTGGCCCAGGCGGGTCAGGCCCCAGAGCGTGCCGAGCAACCAGATCAGTACGGCGCCGTGCAGCAGGGTCGGCGTGGTGGAGGCGGGGATCGTGTTGGTGATGCCGTCCACTTTCTGCGCGACAACCGGCACTGGAGCCTCAGTCGCTAAGGGCAGTACGGCCTGCTGCGCGACCTCAACAGTCGTCGGCGCCGCGCGAGGCAGCAGGACCAACAGCGGTGATGCCGCAGCCAGCACAAAGGCCAGGCAGAGTGCCCAGGAGCGAGCTTCTGCATTGATCCGGCTGCGCCCCACTACAAGGGCAGCCAGCGCGAACAACAAGGCGCTCTGCCAGAGGTGTTGCACGGCCATCGTTGCCAGGGCTTGGGTCCAATGCACGGTCATTTGGGCGTCCTCGAAGGAGATGCGTCGTCCACGCGCTGCTGCAGCGCTTTGAGCTCGTCAGCGTCCATGTCGTGCTCATCGATCAGGTGCTGGGCCAGCACACTGGGCGAATCGTTGAAGAAGGACTTGAGCAGATTCTCCAGCGCCTGCTTGCGCGCGTCGCTGCGGGTGATCGCGGCGCTGTAGATGAAGGCGCGACCCTCGCTGCGATGGTGGACCAGGCCCTTCTTGTCCAGCACCTTGAACATGGTCAGCACGGTCGTATAGGCGACCGGCTTCTTCCTGGACAGCTCATCGGTGACCTCACGCACGGACGCCTCCTTCTTCTTCCAGAGCACCTCCAGAATGCGGCGTTCGGCGTCGGTCAGGGCAGGCGATACGGGGCGGGCCATGGCTATCTACTGGTTCGTTAGTTGATGCCCGCATCGTGCGCCCGACGGATCGGGCATGTCAACTATGTAATTAGTAATGGCTGGCCTGCGCGGCGAACCATGGCTCCGCCGGCCACGTCGCCGGCAAGCATCTATGGGGTGTCATGGCCACGCAACAGCGCGCAGCTGGCACAGCACTCGCTCTCCGGCCTCTGCCGCAGAGCAGCGCGCAATGCCGCATGGGCTGCAGGATGCGCACCCAGGCCATGCAACAACAACGTAAGTGCCAGCCCACAGCATGCGTTTCCGGACGCGCTGGGTTCCACACGATGCGCAGCCTCCGGCGTGATCTCATGACAATCCATGTACCGGCTCCCAGCGTCGACGATGCCCCATGGCAACTATCGTCCGCTGCCGTCTCAGATGCTGAGATCGTGGCCGAGTGATGCCAGCATCGCGCCCCTGAACGCCCCGGCAGGTATCAGTCAGCCCTGTGCACGGCACGTCAGCGACATCGCGCTTTCTTTCACGGCTCACCCAACCTCCTCTCCCTAGGATCGAACTTCATTCCCCATCGCTCCAAGGAGTTCCCATGGCTGCTTCCCGCGTTCGCCTGCACGTTGAAGATTCCGGTGGTACTGGCCGTCCGGTGGTGCTGATCCACGGCTGGCCGCTGTCGGCCGAATCGTGGAAGGCCCAGGTCCCCGCGCTGCGCGAGGCGGGCTACCGCGTGGTGGCCTACGACCGCCGTGGCTTCGGGCGTTCGGACAAGCCGGCCGACGGCTATGAGTACGACACGCTCGCCGATGATCTGGCCGGTGTGCTTGAGGATCTGGATCTGAAGGACGCCACCCTGGTCGGCTTCTCCATGGGCGGTGGTGAAGTGGCGCGCTATCTCGCCAAGCACGGCGAATCGCGCCTGCACAGCGTGGTGTTCGCCTCGGCGGTGCCGCCCTACATGCTCAAGACCAGCGACAACCCCGAGGGCCCGCTGACCCAGGAAAAGGCCGATGAAATGCGCGAAGGCCTGGAGAAGGACCGTGACACCTTCTTCGATGGCTTCACCAAGGATTTCTTCAGCGCCAACGGCGAGCTCAAGGTCAGCGAGGAAGAGCGCCAGGCGGCCATCAAGCTGTGCCAGCAGTCCGATCAGACCGCGGCGCTGGGCTGCATGAAGGCCTTCGGCACGACCGATTTCCGCGGCGACCTCAAGAAGGTCACGGTGCCGACCCTGGTGCTGCATGGTGACAGCGATGGCACGGTCCCGTTCGAGGGCTCGGGCAAGCGCACCCATGCGGCCATCGCGGGCAGTGAGGTGGTGGTGCTAAAGGACGCGCCGCACGGCTGCAATGCCAGCCATGCCGATGCGTTCAACAACGCACTGTTGGACTTCCTGAAGAAGTAAGTTACAGCTCGTTCGCAGATCGCGCCCGGCACGTTGCGATGACGTGTCGGGCGTTCTTGTACGCTGTATCGGCCAAGCGAGAATGCAGCGCTACGCCACACGAGACCACCCATGCGCCAGTCCCAGATACCGCCCTGGAAGAAGCCCAGTCCCAACGGGAAGAAGAAGTCGCAGCCGCTCTCCGAGGCGCAGAAGGATGCGGCCCGTCAGCGCGCCGAGGAAAACGGGCGGCGCTATCCCAATCTGGTCGACAACATGTGGGCGGCCAAACTGCCACGCGGCAGTTGATGGCTCTCGCCTCTGCTGCCGCTACTATGACGATGGATAGCTTCACACGATCATTGAGCGGCACGCCGGCCATGCTATCTGCGCCAATCGTCAGTGTTGGAGAATGTTGTGTCGAGCACGTCTGCCCATTCTCGTTGTGATAGAGCTGACTAATAGGCGACGACCCGTCCCCGGTCGGTGGCGCATCCCCAAGGTATACACCCAACTGCCTCTGTGGGAACAGTAGTGGGGACATGAATGATGCAATTCACCCAAGGTGCGAAGCTTCCGGTCGTACCCGCCGAGTAATATCGAGAGACTCTGTAGACGCAACGCCTGTTGTCGACGCCAATCAGGGCCTCCGCGTTGCCGGCGCGGGTTGTACGAAAACGAACACTACCGTGCGCGCGGAAGTTCTCACCCACTCCCACGTTCCCAGAAGGCGCGTAGGCGAACACGTAGTCAGCTGAGCGGTCGCCATGCAAGAGCGTTCCCACCGACGATGATTTCGACCCTGGATCCTGCTCCAGTCGGGGCACGGGTAGATCTCCGTCGCCCTCTTGTTCGCATGACCAACCTCCAATCGCATCGGGGCCGCTTAATATGCCTTCGCCTTGGCCCGCCGTCATTCCATCCTGCTCACATAGTGCGTGGTGATACAGCTGGGTTGCGAGCGACTGTTCTGAGAAGAAATAGGAGAGCGAGTCATCCGGGTTGGGCCGAAGTTTCTGCTCGACCAGGAGTAAACCTCCATCCAAATCAGACCATTGTGCGGTGCGCACGATGCGCTTGGTGCCGTCGCGCTCTTGGGTGTGTTCATCACGATAGGCGGCGGGCGGGGGCGTGACCGGCATCGCGGCTGCTGCGGAGAGTAGAAGAATGAACATGGGCATCGGCGTTCTCTGGTGAACGAGCTCAGCTCGGTCGGATCATGCTGCCCACTATCATTTTCTTGAACTGTGCGCTGCTCTACGCATCAGCCAGACGCAACGCACTAAGACCTATCTATTGTTTCTGTTGTAAAGAGAATCCCAATCTGGTCGACAACATGTGGGCGGCCAAACTGCCACGCGGCAGTTGACCGGCCGCTTGCTCAGCGCTTGACCGCGAGCACCCCATCCATCGCCAGCTCGGCCTTGAAGCCTGCCTTTTCCAGACGCTTGGCGACCTCGCGCGGCACATCGCGCCCGCTGGTCAGTTTGTTCGGCGAACCGGTGTAATGGAACACCCGGCCGCCCTTGCGGATGACGCGCGCGAGCTGGTCATAGAACACCTGTGAATACAGTTCGCCGGCGATGCCGAAACGCGGCGGATCGTGCAGGATCGCGTCGACCGAGGCGGTCTCAAGCGTTTCGATCTCCTGCGACACATCCCCCTGGCTCAGCGCCAGCCGACCGGCGCTGCTTTCCGCGTCCGGATCGGGCGACCACGGATTGAGCGTGCGCAGCCACAGCACATCCGGATTCTTCTCGAACGAGCGGATACGGGTCACCCCACCTTCCAGGCAGCACGCCGCGAAGTAGCCCAGGCCGCCACAGGTATCCAGAACGGTCTTGCCGGCCGGTGCGATCAACGCGACCTTGCGGCGGGCATCCTCGAACGGGGAGACCTGCGCGCTGGGCAGCATCTTGATGCCGTCGATCTCGAAGGTCGGCGCGTCCCAGTCGGTCGGCACCAGCTTGATCAGCGCCGAGCCGAAGCGCGAGATCGCCAGGAATTCCTCGCCGTCCCAGTAGTACAGGGTGCGGTCCTTGGTCTTGCCGGGATAGGCGTAGGTCTCACCCTTCCACTGCCAGTGGTCGGCCGCCAGCGTGGCGGTGCCGGTGGAGCGGCCGAGGTCGAGCGAGCCGGTCCATTCCCCGGTGCCGGCATCGCGGGCGCGGGTCAGGCTCTCGGCGAGCGGGCGGGTCAGCAGGGGGCCGGTGTAATGGGGCACGGGATCTCAGGCCGCGGCGCGAGCGCCAGACGGTATGGCAGTCAGGGGTGGGCATCGTACCTGAGAAGCCACTGGCCGGCCGTCATGCGGCCCGTTCATGACGGGAGCCCGACCCTTGGATGCGCTGCGCTCCGAGGTGCTCACAGGGAGTGCACTGATCGTGGCTCGGCCTGGCGCTTTGGATACTTGGGCCATGTCCTACGACCACATCCTCTGGCCGACCGGCACCGCCTACTTCTTCAGCGCGCACCTGCGCGATCGCAGCAGCAGCCTGCTGGTGGAACAGGCGCAGACCCTGCGATTGGCGTTCCGGGTGGCGCAGCAGGCGCGGCCGTTCCGGATCAACGCGATCGTGGTGCTGCCGGACCATCTGCACGGGGTGTGGACGCTGCCGGAGGGCGATGAGGAAGGCCATCGGCGCTGGGCGCAGATCCAGGCGATCTTTGACCGCCAGTTGCCGATGGCCGAGCCGCGGCTGCAGCTCCGGCGTGATCGCAGCCTGCGGCCGCTCTGGCACAACGGCTTTCGCGAGCATCGGATCGTCGACGCCGAAGACCTGCAGCGGCATGTGGCGTATGTGCACCACAACCCGGTCAAGCACGGGCATGTGCGTGATGCGACGCAATGGCCATACAGCTCGATCCATCGCGGCCGCCGCGAGCCGGAAGAGGGCGGCTGACGGTTGGGAGTGGGGGTTTGCCCGCGGAAGTGTGCGGCAGGCGATATCGGGGGATGAGGGTGGCGGACCGGGCTACTGGTGCGGGCATGCGGTGGGCCGCAGCCAACATCAGTGGCCCGGTAGGCGGTCGCGACGCACGTTGGCGATCAGGGGCACTTCACCGCGAACACCGGCCCGGCGCCGATCAGGACCAGCGCCATGTAGTCGCTGTCCTTGGCTTTGCCCTTGAGCGTGGCCCCCGGGTTGAACTTGAAGATGCCGAAGCCGCCACCGGGGCGCACCAGGGCCTTGTTGATCTGGTCGGCATCGTCGCGGAAGAACTGGGCGATCTCTGCGCGGCTGGATTCCTGCAGCGGCGTGGCGTCGCGCTGCCATTGCTCATCGCGGTTGAAGGACACGTAGTACTGGCCCTGCTGCTGCTCGATACGGAACTCGGCGGGCTTGCGTGCGTGGGTGGAGAAGCAGCCGAGCATCGGATCGGAGGAGAACACGCCGGCGCTGTTGTCCTTGCCGCAGCCGGTCAGCAGGAGCGGGGACAGGAGGAGAAGGCTGGGCAACAGGCGCATGGCGGATCCTGGCGACGGGTGTTTCAGCATTGTCCAACACCGCATGAAAAGATGCCGTCTGTGTGCGTCGCGGGCGATGGTGTACGGTGATGCGATTCTCAGGAGACACCCCGTGCCGCCCGATTCTCCGCAAGTGCCGCGCTCACCGTCGACGGTGCCGATCTCGGCTCAGCGACTGCCGCTGCTCGGCCTGGTCAGCTTCCTGGGCCTCCCCGTCGGGGCCGCCGCCGCCCACATCGCCACCGCCGCCAACCACGGTGTCACCGCCGGCGCCAGCACCACAGGCGTCTCCATCGGCGTCCTCGCGTCAGCGGCCGTGGGCCTGATTGCCACGGTGGGCTCGCGCGTGCGTCAGGAACGCTGGCCGTGGCTGGG
The DNA here is from genome assembly GCF_039673205.1 of Stenotrophomonas sp. TWI809. Taxonomy (NCBI): domain Bacteria; kingdom Pseudomonadati; phylum Pseudomonadota; class Gammaproteobacteria; order Lysobacterales; family Lysobacteraceae; genus Stenotrophomonas; species Stenotrophomonas sp. TWI809. The sequence continues at coordinate 36,788 of NZ_JBDJLE010000019.1, forward strand.
CATCATCGGCGCGGTACTCAGCGCCGCGCCGCTGGTGCTGTTCCTGGTCGGGATGATGTTCAAGCACTGAGCCGAGCCGGCCGCTCAATGCCGGTGCCGCCGCCAGGCGTTCCACACATGCGTGCTGGCCAACAGCAGGCTGCCGACCACCGTCATCGGGGTCTCGGCCTCATGGCTCGGCCAGCCCATGGCGCCGGCCAGCAGCAACAGCAGCCCGACCAGCGCGGCGGCCATCGCCAGCACGGGCAGGCGATGCTGGCGGTGCGCGCGCCACAGCGCGAAGCCGGTCACCGGCGCGGCAATCGCCACGAACAGGGCATGCACCCACTCGGCCTCGGCCCACACGCCCATCAGCGGGAGCATCGCCGCGAGCAGCGGCAGGGCCAGGCAGTGCAGCAGGCATAGGCCGGACAGCGCGATGGCGCCGGCATCCAACAGGGCAGAGGATCGCTTCATGGGGCGTGGGGGTCTTGGTCTGTGAATGTTATATAGTAACATTTCAATTCCACTTCTGACCTGCTCCGCCATGACTGCCTCTGCTGCCCTTCGTGATTCCCGTCTGCCGGTGACGGTGCTGTCCGGCTTCCTCGGTGCCGGCAAGACCACCGTGCTCAATCAGCTGCTGCGCAATCGCGAGGGTCGCCGGGTGGCGGTGATCGTCAATGACATGAGTGAGATCAACGTCGATGCGCAGCTGGTCCGCGAGGGTGGCGCCGCACTCAGCCGCACCGAGGAGACGCTGGTGGAGTTCAGCAACGGCTGCATCTGCTGCACGCTGCGCGATGACCTGCTGCTCGAGGTGCGGCGGCTTGCGGCGGAGGGACGCTATGACTATCTGTTGATCGAATCGACCGGGATCGCCGAGCCGATGCCGGTCGCGGCGACCTTCTCGGTGCGCGATGAGGCCGGCTTCAGCCTCAGCGACATCGCGCGGCTGGATACGCTGGTGACGGTGGTCGATGGCGCGCAGTTCCTGCACGACTTCGGCTCCAGCGATCGCTTGATCGATCGTGGCCAGCAGGCGGGTGAGGAGGACGACCGTGGCGTGGTGAACCTGCTTGCCGAGCAGATCGAGTTCGCCAATGTGATCGTGGTGAGCAAGTGCGATCTGATCGATGACGACACGCTGCAGTCCACGCTGGCCGTGCTGCGCGCGATGAACCGCGATGCGCGGCTGGTGCTGTCCGAACACGGCAACGTGCCGCTGCATGAGGTGCTCGATACCGGCCGCTACGATTTCGTCAAAGCGCAGTTGGCACCGGGCTGGATGCAGGCGCTGCGTGGTCAGCACATGCCGGAGACCGAGGAATACGGCATCACCAGTTTCGTCTACCGCTCGCGCCGACCGTTCCATCCGCAGCGCTTTGCACGCTTGCTGGAAACCGGGCTGGGCAGCGTGATCCGCAGCAAGGGCTTCTTCTGGCTGGCCAACCGCATGGACTCGGTGGGCGAGCTCTCCAGTGTCGGTGCGGCCACGCAGACCTCGGTCGCGGGGGTCTGGTACGCCTCGCGCGAGCGCCTGGAGGCGGGCTTGGAGAACACCGTGCCCGAGCTGTCACCCACGCGCGTGCCCTACACGGATATCGGCTGGGCCCGCCAACAGACGGCGTGCTGGACCGCGCCGCTGCCCAGCGTGGAGCAGGTCGGCGATGCCGGTGAGTACCAGGCGATGCGCAGGCTGTGGCATCCCTGGTGGGGCGACCGCCGCCAGGAGCTGGCGGTGATCGGGGTGGCGATGGACGAGCACGCGGTGCGTGCCGAGCTGGATGCCTGCCTGCTCAATGATGAGGAACTGCGCGCTGGGCCGCTGTTGTGGCAGTTGCTGCCGGACGCTTTCCCGGCGTGGGCGCGCGCGTAGCCGCCGGCGCTACACCGGCGTCAGCTGCCAGCCCTGATCAGATGCGCGCAGGGTATGGCTCAAGCCGACCGCCTCCAGCAGCGCGTCATCGTGCGAGACGATCACCAGCGTGCCGCTGTACTGGCTGAGCATCTGCTCCAGCGCGGTCAGCGAGGGCAGGTCGAGGTGATTGGCGGGTTCGTCGAGCAGCAGCAGTTGCGGCGGCGTCTGTGCGTACAGCACCGATGCCAGCGCCGCCTTCAAGCGTTCGCCACCGCTGAGCGTGGCCAACGGCCGCAGGCTGCGCTCGGCATCCAGGCCGAGCAGGGCCAACTGCGTGCGCAGCGTGCCTTCGTCGGCCACCGGATGCGCGCGCTGCAGTAGTGACAGCGCTGATGCGTCATCGGGCAGCATCGTAAGGGACTGATCGAGCAGGGCGACGCTGGCCGAGACCTCGACATGCCCCAACACCGGCACCAACGTGCCGGCCAGCAGCCGCAGCAACGTGGATTTGCCGCTGCCGTTGCGGCCCTGCACGCCGATCCGCTGGCCGCGCTGCACGGTGAGATCCAGCGTGTTCCCGGGCGCCTGCACCCACGGCAGTTCGGCGGCGATGAGCTCGGCCACGCGCTGGGGCCCTGGCTGACGGATCACCGGGGCGAGCAGGGCGATTTCGATGTCCTGCTCCACCTCCCCGGCAGCCTCGCGCACGCGCGCATCCAGTTCGGTACGTCGCTCGCTCTGCTGTGTTTGCCAGCGGCCGGCGCTGTGCTCGCTGCGGTTCTTCATGCCACCGAGCAGGATCGGTGCCTGGTTGGCGGTGCGTGCATCGCGTGTGGCGCGCGCCTGCCGATGCTCCATGCGCTCACGCTGATCGCGCAGCTCGGTCTGCTGCTGGCGACGCTCGCGCTTGCGCAGGGCCAGCTCGGCCTCGGCACTGCGCCGCTCGTCCTGCTTCTGTTCGGCGTAGAGATCGTAGTTGCCGCCGTACTGGCGCAGCCCGCTTGGCGACAGTTCGACGATGCGCGTCATGTGCCGCAGCAGCGTGCGGTCGTGGCTGATCACGATCAGGCCGCCGTGCCAGCGCTGCAGCGCCTCGATCAAGCGTGCGCGGTGGGCGGCGTCGAGGTGGTTGCTGGGTTCATCCAGGATCAGCCCCTCGGCACCGGACAGGAACGCACCGGCCAGCGCGACCTGCATCGCCTGGCCACCACTGAGCGTGGCCGCCGGGCGTAGGGGATCCAGCGCGGGCAGCCCGAGCAGCTGCCACTGCGCCTGCAGCTGCTCGCGGAGGTCCCAGCGCTCACCCACGCGGGTGAAGTCGTCCGGATCCACGCTGCCGGCTTCGATACGGTGCAGGGCGTCGAGCACCGCGCCGACGCCGGCCAGATCGGCGATGCGGCCTTCAGGCACGCCGCTGTTCTGCGTGAGCAGGTGCACCGGCCCGCTGCGCAGGATGCGGCCGGCGGTGGGCGTCAGATCGCCGCTAAGCAGGTGCGCGAGCAGGCTTTTGCCCACGCCGTTGCGCCCGACCAGGCCGGTCGGGGTGCCGTCGAACGCGGCGGACAGTTCGGAAAACAGGACCCGGCCGTCGGGCAGGGTATGCGTCACGCGGTCGAGCGTGAGAGCGAATGCGGTCATGCGACCTCCATTGGATGCCAAGGACTCCCCTCCTGCGGAACAGGTGGGTGGAGACGGGCCGTCAGACGACGGCGGCATCAATGGCGCATGTAGGCCTACCTCGGCAACAAAGGCGGCTGGCTGCCGCGTGGCCAGTATAAAACCGCCCGGCGGCAGGGCGATGAACGCCGCCTGCTCAGCAGCTGACCCCGGTCAGCCGGGCGCTGATGAAATCGATGAAGACCCGCAGCTTGGGCAGCACATGGCGGCCGGAGGGCCACAGCAGGTAGAAGGTGCCGCAGGCATGGATGCGGTCGGCCATGACCCGTTGCAGGCGGCCGTCGGCCAGGGCCTCGCGCACCGAGTGCTCGGGGATATAGGCGATGCCGCGCCCGGCCAGCGCGAAGGCCAGCCGCGCTTCGATCGTATTGCTGACCATCGAGACCGGCAGTGCCAGCGGCGCGGCGCCCGGCGTCTGCGGCAGCGGCCACGGTTCCAGCTTGCCGCTGCTGGGGAAGCGGTAGTGCAGGCAGTCGTGGTGCTCCAGGTCCTCGGGCACACGTGGCGTGCCGCGCCGCGCCAGGTAATCAGGGGAGGCGACCAGATAGCGCGGGAACACGCCGAGCTGTCGCGCGCTCAGGCGCGAGTCGGTCGGCGCGCTGACCCGCAGCACGGCGTCGAAGCCTTCCTCGATCACATCCACCAGGCGGTCATCGAAATCCAGCTCCAGGCGGATGCCGGGATAAGCGGCCATGAACTCGGTGAGCAGCGGCAGCGAGATGTCGCCGACCAGCGGCAGGCTGACCCGCAGCACCCCCGTGGGCGCCTCGGTCTGCTGGACCAGCTCATCGCGGGCGGCGTCACGCTCATCGAGGATGCGCCGGCACCGGACCAGGAAGCGCTCGCCCTCGGCGGTGAGAGTGACGCTGCGGGTGCTGCGATGGAACAGCCGCACGCCGAGTGCCTGCTCCAGCCGCGATACCGTCTTGCCGGCCGCCGAGGCGGAGATGCCGAGCATGCGGCCGGTCTCGACGAAGCTGCGGGTGTCGGCGACCTGCACGAAGGTCTGCAGGTTGCCGAGGTTGTCCAAGGCTGACATGGGCGGTTGCACGGGGTGAAAGAGGCACTGTAACGGCCGGCAGGGCCTGCGGGGCGGGCGCCGGCGGCATTGGCCCGCAACACTGCGGTGCGCGGGTGACTGGTGCCGGCCGAAGACCTTGCGGGGAGGGCGCTTCACCGATTGCGGCCTCGCCGGTCCGGAATGTGCGGAGCGCCACCCGGCTGTTTCCCTGGCGGCTCACCGCCTACCGTGGCGCTCCCCCTTCTGCTGGTGCCCCCATGTCTTCCCTCCCGGACCTCCGCGAGCCCACGTCCTTCGATGCGGCACCCACCCAGGCGCGCCCATGAGCGGGCACGCGGTCGATTCCACCGCCCTCCCCCTGCCCAACGCCGCCAGCCGGTTGCCGTTCGGCGGGCTGCTGGCGCTGGCCTGCGCGGGCTTCATCACCATCCTCACCGAGGCGCTTCCGGCCGGCCTGCTCTCCCCGATGAGCGCCGATCTCGGCGTCAGCCGCGCGCTGGTCGGGCAGCTGGTCACGATCTACGCCCTGGGCTCGCTCGTCGCCGCATTGCCGATGACCGCGCTGACCCGCCGCTGGCCGCGCCGCCCGCTGCTGCTCACTGCGATCGCCGGCTTCGTGGTGGTCAACACCATCACCGCGATGACGCACCACTACGGCCTGATGCTGGTCGCGCGCTTCTGCGCGGGCATCAGCGCGGGCCTGCTGTGGTCGCTGGTGGCCGGCTATGCCAGCCGCATGGTGGTGCCGCAGCTGCAGGGCCGCGCGATCGCGGTGGCGATGGTCGGCACGCCGCTGGCACTGTCGCTCGGCATTCCGGCCGGCACCCTGCTCGGCCAGACCATTGGATGGCGCTGGGCGTTCGGGTTGATGTCGCTGCTCAGCGTCGGCCTGCTGGTGTGGGCGCGGCTGGTGCTGCCGCCCTTGCCGGCCCCGGGCGCGGCGGCGCAGCAGCCGCTGGGCAACGTACTGCGGCTGCGCGGCATGCGCACTGCGCTGCTGACGATGTTCCTGTACGTGCTGGCGCACAACGTGCTCTACACCTACATCGAACCGTTCGCGGCGCTGTCCGGCGCGGCGGCCTGGCTGGATCGCCTGCTGCTGGTGTTCGGCGTGGCCGCGCTGGTCGGCATCTGGATCACCGGGCTGCTGGTGGACCGCTGGCTGCGCGAACTGGTCATCGCCAGCACGCTGGCGTTTGCGTTGTCGGCCGTGGCGTTCGGGCTGTGGCCGGGCACACCGTGGGTGCTGCTGATCGGCACGGTGGTGTGGGGGGTGTCGTTCGGGGGCGTTGCCACCCAGTTCCAGACCGCGGTGGCACGTCGCGCCGATGAGGCCGGTGACATCGCGCAGTCGTTCGTGGTGACCGGCTGGAACCTGGCGATCGCGCTGGCCGGCATCGTCGGCGGGGTGATGCTGGAGACCGTGGGCGAGCGCTGGTTGCCGGCGGTCCTGCTGGTGCTGCTGTTGGCCACGTTGGTGGTGGTGCTGCGCCAGCCGCGTGCGTGGGCCCCGATCGCGCACTGAGCCGAGCCGCCGCACACGGCAAGGTGAGCCGCGATACCCGGCGCTATGCTGGGGCCGGGTATCGCGATGGGAGTGGCAGGTGCGTAACGGAGTCCTTAGAACTGGCCTGCTGGCGCTGCTGTGCCTGGCCGGGGTCACACAGGCGGCTGAGCCGGATCGGCGCATCGCGCTGACGATCGATGATCTGCCCTGGCAGCGCCTGGACGAACGCGCCGAGCCCGAGCTTGCCGCCCGTCATGCACAGTTGATCGCAGCCCTGAAGCGGGCCGACGTGCCGGTGGTGGGGTTCGTCAACGAGGTCAAGCTGGCGGTGGACGGACAGGTGCAGCCGACGCGGGTACAGATGCTGCGCGACTGGCGCGATGCCGGTGTCGAACTGGGCAACCACACCTACGGCCATGTCGATCTGCACGCGATCGGCCTGGCCGCGTATGAGCAGGACATCCTGCGCGGTGAAGCCACCTTGCGCCCACTGCTGGCCGAAACCGGGCAGGCACCGCGCTGGTTCCGGCATCCGTATCTGCGTGCCGGACGGTCACCGCAGGAACGCGCTGCGCTCGGCGCGTTCCTGCAGCAACATGGTTATCAGGTCGCGCCGGTCACGGTCGACAACAGCGAATGGATCTGGGCCTTCGCCTACGATCACGTGCGCGATACCGAGCCCGATCCGGTCGCGCGAGAGGCTCGCCTGCGCCAGCTGCGTCGCGGCTATGTGCCCTACATGCTCAACAAGCTGGACTACTACGAGCAGCAGGGGCAGCAGCTGCTGGGCCGGTTGCCTGCACAGGTGTGGTTGATCCACGCCAATGCGCTCAGCGCGGACTGTGTGGAAGAACTGGTCGCCGCCACGCGCCGGCGCGGCTATCGCTTCATCTCGCTGGAGGCGGCACTGCAGGATCCGGCCTACCAGCATGCCGATGGCTACAACGGCGCCGGGGGCATCAGCTGGATCCAGCGCTGGGCGATGGCCGAGGGCAGACCGAAGGCGTTCTATGCTGGCGAGCCGCAGGTCCCGGCGTGGGTGATGACGCTGGCCGGCCTCGAGGCGGAATGACGCAACGGCTCAGGCCGGCGTGTCGCCGTTGGGGTTCTGCATGTCCTCCGGTGCCGGCCCGTACTGCTGCTGGCGCTGCTGGTGGAACGCCATGAACTCGGCCGGCGGCAGTGCCTTCGAGAACAGCCACCCCTGCCCGAACTCCACCTGGCGCGCCTGGAGATAGGCGAGCTGGGCCGGGGTTTCCACGCCCTCCGCCACGGTGAACAGCCCGAGCGTCTTGGCCATGTCGATGATGTGCGAGGTCACCGGGCTGGTGGCACTGTCGGTGCCGATCGCATCGATGAACGACTTGTCGATTTTCAGTGCATCCAGCGGCAGCTGCTGCAGGTACTGCAGGCTGGAATAGCCGACACCGAAGTCATCGATCGCCACGCAGTGGCCCATGCGCCGCGCATTGGCCAGGCTGGTGCGCGCGCGGCGGAAATCGATGAAGCCGCGCTCGGTTGCCTCCAGCCAGATCTGCTGGGGGTGGATGCCGGTGCCGTGCAGCTTGCTCGACAGCACCTTCAACGCCCGGCCACTGCTGACATCCTCGGCGGCCAGGTTGATCGCGATGTGCGCGGTGCGGTCCTGTATCAGCAGCGTGCGCATGTCGGCGATCACATGGTCGATGACCTGATCGGTCAGCGCCTCGATCAGCCCGGCTTCCTCGGCCAGCGGAATGAACAGATCCGGCCGCACCAGCGTGCCATCGGGCCGACGCCAGCGCACCAGCGATTCGGCGCCCACGCAGATGCCGGTGTCCAGCTCGATGATCGGCTGGTAGTGCATGAAGAACTCGCGCCTGCGCACCGCCGTGGCCAGTTCGCCCCGCAGCGACAGCCGCCGCCGCGACAGCCACACCACACCCCCGATCGCCGCCAGCGCGCCGAGCACGCCCAGCGGAATGAACTGCCCGATCTGGTGGCGGAACGCGGCGACCAGATCGGTGCGCGGGGCGGTCGCAACGGCCAACCACTCCTGGTCCTGCGCGGTGGCGTAGAGCGTCTGGCCTTCCATGCCGCTGGCCGGCTCGCGCAGCAACCGCTGCAGCAGCTCCTGGTCCTGGATGTCCTGCTGCGCGATCAGGCGCCCGTCCGGGCTGGCTACCGCCAGCCGCACGTTGGGGTCGGCGATCACATCGACCAGCCGCGCCGGGTCCATCAGGATGTCGTACTGCCCGTAGCTGAGCGCCATCAACGGCTGCTCCAGATTGCCGGCCAGCGGCCGGACGCCGAGGGTGATGCCGGCGCCTTCGGCGGTCACGTACCCGGGCGTGGGCTGCGGGATCTCGGCCGTCACCGGCCCCCACGAATTGCAGACCAGCCGGCCCTGTTCGAAGTAGCCCACCTGCTCGGCCGAATGGGTACGCATGGCCAGGCTGCGCATCAGCTGCAGGTGCTCGGGTGAGCAGGGCACCAGTGTGCTCTGGTTGAGCTCGTGCAGGGTGGTCAGTGCCATCTCGTAGGCACGATGCGCGCGCTGCAGGGTGCGCTCGGCCGTGGTCTGCAGCCGCACCTGCTCGGATTCGCTGGCGCGGCTCCAGGTGAAATAGAACACCGTGGCGATCGGCACCAGGGCGCCCAGCAGGGCGAGCACTACAGTGACGGCAATGATCCTGGCGCGGTTCAAACAGACCTCGATGCCTAGTCGAAAAGGGGTTCCATGGCAGCCCGACGGGCCAGGGCACTCACTGCCCCGAGCCGCTATATGACCATCAGTCCGCGGGGATTGAAACACTGCCGCGCGCCGGGACGGGCGGGAGTGGAGACGGGACGCTCCATGAGGGGTTGAATCCGTCAGCCCTGGGCAGGGCGCCAGCGCGTGCCCAGCGGCAGCCCGGTATTCACCTTCGGTTCGCGCCCCCGGCCGGATCATCGCGCCGCACCCTTCCGTGCCCCGATCCGAGCCCGATGAATCCGACCCTGCCTGCCGCGTTGGCCCTGTTGTCGTTGCTGCTGCCTGGCCTAGCATCGGCGCGCACGGTCTATCGCTGCGTGCAGAGCAACACGGTCAGCCTGGCCACCGCGCCGGAGCCGGGCTCCAGATGCACCCCGCAGCAGATCGACGACAACGCCGTGCAGACCCCCAACCTGTGGGGCAACATGGGCGTCTTCAGCGGCACCCTGTATGAGCGTGAGCAGGACGGTGCGCTGGTCTACTCCACCCGCAACCTGCCCGGCTCGCGCGTGTTCCTGAAGTTCACCGTGGCCACGCCCCCGGGCGAGCCGGCGCACGAAGGGCTGGGCAAGGTCGGTACGCCGCAGTTGAACCGGCATGCCAAGCAGTTCAAGGCGGCAGCCAAGGCCACCGGCGTGGACGATGCCTGGCTGCGCGCGATCGCGCATGCAGAGAGTGGCTTCGATGCCGGCGCGATCTCACCCAAGGGCGCGCAGGGCGTGATGCAGCTGATGCCCGATACGGCCACCGAATACGGCGTGGCCGATCCCCTCTCGGCCGAGCAGTCGATCAGCGGTGGCGCGCGTTACATGAAGGCGTTGCTGCGGCGTTACAAAGGCGACCGCGTACTGGCTGCGGCCGCGTACAACGCCGGGATCGGTGCGGTGACGCGCTACAAGGGCGTGCCCCCGTATGCCGAGACGCTGGCCTATGTGGAGAAGGTCAGCGCGTTGTACGTGCGCTACCGCGAAGCGATGGGGTTCAAGGTGGAGACGCCGGCGAAGTAGGGGCCGGGCTCAGCGCGAGGAGCCGCGTGCGACGATCGCGTACGCGTCACTGCGGCCGACGGCGTTCAACGCCGCTTGGACATCGCGGCGCGCCACCACCTGCCACCAGCGGCGATCGCGCTCCGCATCGCCGGGCAGCGAGGGCACCGTGACAAAGCGCTGGACCGACAGCAGGGTATCGCTGCGGTGCTGGGTGGATTGCAGTCTGCCGATCAGATGCGCGGCCGCGGCGTCCAAGGCGTTGTCCTCCAGCAGGGCCTCCATGAAATAGCCTGCGGCAACATCGTCATGCGCCTGGAGCCATGCCTTTGCCTGTTCGGCACGGGCCAGATCGCCAAGCTGGCGGTAGGCCGCAAAGCGCACCCACTGCTGCACCGCTTCACCGTACGGGCTGAGGTTGTCGCCGATGCCGTTGGCGGTCTCCAGTGCCTGGCGGGGCTGCAGGATGCCGGTCTGCCACACGGCCAGATTCAGGCGCTGGCTGACATTGCTGCCGCCGCCCTCCGAGAAGCGGCCCGCGAGCGTCATGGTGGCCATCGCCGTCTCGATGTCGCCCAGCCGTCGCTGGGCGATGGCACGACTGTTGAGCAGCCACGCGAGGTCGCCGGACCCCTCGAAGGTGTCCGGAATGCCCGGACCGGCAGCCACCTTGGCCGCCCGGTCCGTCATCGCGAGGACGTCCTCGTTCTTTCCCATCAGCAGCATCGCCTCGCTCATCGCAGAGAGCGCGGTCACGTTCTCCGGCGCCAGCAGCGTGTCCAGCCGCAGCGTGTCCAGATGGCGCTGGGCAGACTGTTGTGGATCGAAACGAGGGCTGTCGCGATCGATGAAGCGATCAAAGCGCTTGTCCGCGCGCAGGGCGATGACTTCCATCGGGGTATCAATGCGCGCAAGGGTGGCCGCGACCCGTTCGGACTGCTCGGCATTGATCTGAAGCAGCGCGAGCGTACGCCAGAAATCAGTCGGCTCCACGCCATCGGGCTTCCACTGGCGCTCGAACAGCACCTCGAGGAACGCGCGCAACACATCCTCCTCGCCCTGCAACCGCTGGATGAACTGCGCGGCCATGTTGATGCTGACATCGCCCGCGAATGAAGGCGCCAGCTGCACTGCACGGGTGATGTTCCGGATGCCGTCGAGCGGATTGCCCTCCTGGGTATCCAGTGCCCCGAGCAGATACAGCACACGCGGTTCATCCGGCGACAGCTGGCGTGCGCTCTGCAGGTATGTTCGTGCGAACCCCGTCTGACCGGTCTGCAGCGCGGTCCACGCCGCCTGGCTGTAGGCCTCGAGACGGTCGGCCTGCGACAGCGTGGGCAGGGCAGGGCTCGCCAGCAGGCGTTCAAAGGCAATCAGTGCACCCAACGTGTCGCCCTGTGCGGCTTGATCGGCCGCATCGGCGACGGCGTCGCGCAGGACCTGCGCCTGTGGCGCTGTTGTGCCATCGCCGGTGTCGACACGGGCGTGGACGGGACTGCTGCCTGCGATCGCCAGCGCAAGCACCAGGGCACTACGATGACGTTGCAGGCGCCGCATGACGGTGTCCTTCCATGGAATGAACCCCGATTGAAACCGGAACGTGGCGTCCGCACAAGTCGCGTTCGTCGTGCAGGGTTTGCAGGCGCGCTGCGAGCGGCTAAGGTCGTGTCCCGAACAGCAGCAGGCAAGGACGGCGATGACGCGCGGACGATGGACGATGGTGGTGCTGATCGCCACCCTGATGGCAGCAGCGCTGGTCTGGACCTTCCTGCGCGAACCGGCGGCGCCGGCACCGCCACCGGGCCCGGGGGCGACGGCCCTGGGTTGGACGCCGCAGATCAGCGTGCTGGCCGGCGACGGCGTCGGCGGCAGCACGGAAGGCCCCGCCGCCCAGGCGCGCTTTGCCGATCCGTACGGCGTGGCCGTGGATGCACACGGCGTCGTGTACATCGCCGATGCCGGCGACAACAACCGTATCCGCCGCGTCCATCCCGACGGCCGCGTGGACACCCTGGCCGGGCAGGGCGAGGGCTGGCGCGATGGCGCTGCCTTGCAGGCGCAGTTCAACACGCCCTCCGGGATCGCGGTGGATGCCAGCGGCAACGTCTTCGTCGCCGATACCGGCAACCACGTGATCCGCCGCATCGCGGTGGACGGCACCGTGAGCACGCTGGCCGGTGATGGCCAGCGGGGCTTCGTCGACGGGCCGGCCGCGCAGGCGCGTTTCGATGGGCCGATGGGCGTGGCGGTGGACGCCGGCGGCCGCGTGTACGTGGCCGATACCTACAACGACCGTATCCGCATCATCGAACCCGATGGACGGGTGCATACCGTCGCGGGCGGCGAACGCCCGGGCATGCTCGATGGCTTGGGCACGGTCACCCGCCTGGATACGCCGGTGGCGCTGGCACTGGATCCGCACGGCAATCTGCTGATCGCCGACCTGTTCAACAACGCGATCCGCCAGCTTGCACCGGATGGCACGCTGAGCACCCGCGTCGCCGATGGGGGCCTGCTCAGTGGTCCGCTGTCGTTGGCGGTGACCCACGACGGGGTGATCTATGCCAGCGACATCAACGGCAAGGTGGTGCAGATCTCGGCGCAGGGGCATCAGCTGGCGTTGGCGGGGGTGCCGCCGCAACCGCGCTTCGCCCGTCCCACCGCGATCGCGCTCGATGCCGAGGGTGGTCTGTACCTGGCCGATGCCGCGTCCTACCGTGTGCACCGGCTGCGTGCGCTGGCGGCAGGAGAAGCCGCCCCGCCGGCGCTGATCGGCCCGGCGCCGGACGCGCCGCTGCCGCAGACCGCCGGCCGGTGGCCGCTGGCCCCGCAGGACGGGTGGCATGAAGTGGTCGGCACGCTGGGTGAAGTGCGCGGCGACTTCAAGGGCGAAAGTCGCCACCACCTGCACGGTGGCTTCGACATCCGCGGCGATGTCGGCCAGCCGGTGCTGGCGATTGCCGACGGCAAGGTGGATACGCCGTTCGCGGCGTGGTCAGTGGGTGGCCAGGCCGAGGGCCTGTCACTGGGCCGGCTCAAGTACATCCACATGAAGGTCGGCCGCGACCCGCGCGATCGTCCGTTCGATGCGCGCTGGCAGCCACTGTTCGGTGAGGACGGCACGTTGGCGCGCATCCGCGTGCGCCGTGGCACGCGCTTCGCTGCGGGTGAGGCGCTGGGCAGCATCAACCGCATGGCGCATGTACACCTGAGCGTGGGTGCCAGCGGCTTCGAGCGCAATGCGGTGGCGCTGGGCTTCATCGATTATGCCGACACCTTCGCGCCGCGCATCACCGAGGTGGCGGTGCTGGACGATCTGGATCAGCCGATCCAGGCCGGCGCCGATGGCCGCATTGCAGTTCCGAGGCAAGGCCCGGGCGTGCAGATCGTGGTGGAGGCGTGGGACCAGGTGGACCGCAACCTGCCGCGGCGGCGGCTGGGGCTGTACCAGGTCGGCTACCAGGTGCTGGATGCGCAGGGCCAGCCGTTGGCCGGCTACGAGCAGCCGCGTTTCAACATCGTCTTCAACCGGATGCCGCGCGAAGACAGCGCCACCCGCGTGGCCTACGCGCCGGACAGTGGCATTACCGTGCACGGCAGCGCGGTCACCCGGTTCCGCTACCTGGTCACCAACACCGTGCGCGATGGGCTGGTCGAGACCGGGCGCTGGCAGCCCGACGCGTTGCCCGCCGGCGACTACATCCTGCGTGGCAGTGCGCGTGACTACAGCGGCAATGAGGCCATCGGCCCGCGCGATCTGAAGATCACGCTGTTGCCCTGAGCCATGTCAGGCGCCGACGCGCACGCGTTCGGCGTCCATGTCGGCCAGCGGGCGCACCTCGATGCTGCCGAAACGTGACCACGGGAACTGCTGGGCGATGCGCATCGCCTCAGCGTGGTCCGGCGCGTTGATCAGATTGAAGCCGGCCAACAATTCGTGGGTTTCGGCGAACGGGCCATCGGTGATGCGGGTCTGGCCCTGGCGCACGCGCAGCGTACGCGCGCTGTCGACCGGTTCCAGCTTCTGCGCGAGCACCAGCGTGCCCTCGGCCTGCAGGCGGTCGGCATGCTGCAGGCAGTCGTGCATCAGGCGGTCGTACTCGTCGCCGGGCAGGGCCTGCAACAGGCCTTCGTCGATGTAGATCAGCAACAGGAATTGCATGGCCGGACCGGGGTGAGCGGGGGAAACGGCATGATGCCCCAGCCCGCGCCCGGGACGTGTTGCAGCGCCGCAGCGGTGCCCCGTTCAGGGGCGGAAAAATAAACCCGTGCGGCGTGTCGATTTCCGCCCCGCGGGCACGTTGTATCCAGTGAACGGCCCGGGTGACGGGCTGGCACACAGGAGCATCCCGTGAAAGTCATGGTACTGGTCAAGGCAACGGCGGCCACCGAGGCCGGTCAACTGCCCACCGAGCAGGAAATACGCGCCATGGGCGCTTACAACGAACAGCTGGTCCAGGCCGGGATCATGCTGGCCGGCGAGGGCCTGCACCCGACCGCGCGCGCCCGCCGGGTGGCGTTCGGCAGTGAACCGCCGCGTGTCATCGATGGGCCCTTCGCTGAAACCCGCGAGCTGGTCTGCGGGTTCTGGCTCTGGCAGGTGCGCTCGCTGGACGAGGCCACCGAATGGCTCAAGCGCGCCCCGTTCGCTGCCGGGGATGTGGTCGAGCTGCGGCCGATCCTCAGTGCCGAGGATTTCGGCGCGGCCTTCACTCCTGAATTACAGGCGCAGGAACAGCGTCTGCGCGACCAGATCGGCACCGCCGATTGATCCCCCCGCATCCATGGAGCATTCCCATGAAACTGATTCCGTTCCTCGGCTTCAACGGCAAGACCCATGACGCCATGGCCTTCTACGCGCAGGCGCTCGGCGGTAAGGTCACCTCTGAAATGAAGTACCGCGACATGCCTCCCATGGAAAGCCAGGGGGGCTGTGGCGAGATGCCGCCGGAGACACTGGACCACGTTGCCCACAGCCTGCTGGAGGTTGGCTCGGCGGTCCTGATGGCCGCCGATGGCCCGTCGTCGGACGGGCAGGGCAGCACCACGATCAACATCGAGGTCGACTCGGTCGACGAAGCCGAGCGTGTGTTCAAGGCGCTGGCCGACGGGGGTGAGATCAAGATGCCGATCACCGAGACCTTCTGGGCCCATCGCTGGGGCTTTCTGATCGACCGCTACGGCAAGCCGTGGATGGTCAACTGCATGAAGCAGCCCTGAGCCCGGACCGGCGCGATGGCACGCCGCGGTGCGGCTTGTGCCCCGGCCGCGCTGGTGCTCTGATCGGCCGCATGGACAGGGCACTGACGCAACGACTGGAGACGATCTGGCGCATGGAGTCGCCAGTGTTGACCGCCCGCCTGACCCGTCTGCTTGGCGGCGATGTCGGCCGTGCCGAAGAGCTGGTCCAGGACACCTGGCTGGCCGCGCTGGAGCGCTGGCCCCGCCAGGGGGTACCGGACAATCCCGGAGCGTGGCTGATGACCACCGCGCGCAACCGCGCCATCGATGTGCTGCGCCAGCACCGCCGCGTCGCCGGCCAGCATGCGCAGTACGGCAGTGAGCTGGAGCCGCTGCCGTTGCCGGCGCCCGATGACAGCGGTGCGCTGGAAGACGACATCGGCGATGACCTGCTGCGGTTGATGTTCGTCGCCTGCCATCCAGTGCTGGCGGCCGATGCGCGCGTGGCGTTGACGCTGCGGCTGCTTGGCGGGCTGACCACCGAGGAGATCGCGCGCGCCTTCCTCGCCCCGGAGCCGACCATCGCCCAGCGCATCGTGCGCGCCAAACGCACACTGGCGCAGAAGCAGGTGCCGTTCGAAGTGCCACGCCAGGCGGCGCTGCCGGAGCGGTTGGCCTCGGTGCTGGAGGTGGTCTACCTGATCTTCAACGAAGGCTATGCCGCCAGTGCCGGCGATGACTGGATGCGCCCGGCATTGTGCGATGAAGCGCTGCGGCTGGGCCGCGTGCTGGCCGGCCGGCTGCCGACCTGGCCGCAGGTGCAGGGTCTGCTCGCGTTGATGGAACTGCAGGCATCGCGCACCGCCGCGCGTACGGATGCGACCGGCACACCGATCCTGCTGCCCGACCAGGACCGCACGCGCTGGGACTGGCTGCAGATCGCCCGTGGCCAGGCGGCCCTGCAGCAAGCGATTGCATTGGGCGGTGGCGACGACGCCTATGCACTGCAGGCGGCCATCGCCGAGTGCCATGCGCGCGCACGCCGCGCCGAAGACACCGACTGGGCGCGGATGACCGTGTTGTACGCGCGGCTGGCCCAGCGCCAGCCCTCGCCGGTGATCGCGCTGAACCACGCGGTCGCCTTGTCGCGGGCACAGGGTGCGGCCGCCGCATGGCCCCTGGTCGATGCGCTCGGGGACGATGCGCGGTTGCGCGACTACGCGCCGCTGGCCGCGGTGCAGGGTGATCTGTTGGCCCAGCTGGGCCGGCACGACGAAGCGCGCGCGGCCTTCGCGCGTGCAGCCGCACTGACCGCCAACGCACGTGAGAAGGCGCTGCTGCTGGCTCGCGCGGCCGCTGTGTAGACCGGCACTGCACCGCACGGCAGCTCTGGCCTACACTCGGGCGATTGTCGGTCAGTCATGAGGTGCAGCGTGAAGCGTGTGGTAATCAGCCTGTTGGCGTTGTCGGTGTCGTCGGCCTTGATGGCCGCCACCCCCAAATTCGATGGCGCGCGGATCTCCGCCGACGTCAAGGAACTGGCGTCGGATGCCTATGAAGGCC
Source organism: Stenotrophomonas sp. TWI809 (assembly GCF_039673205.1). Lineage (NCBI taxonomy): Bacteria > Pseudomonadati > Pseudomonadota > Gammaproteobacteria > Lysobacterales > Lysobacteraceae > Stenotrophomonas > Stenotrophomonas sp. TWI809. The sequence goes on from NZ_JBDJLE010000019.1 coordinate 53,297, forward strand.
GCTCGCCGGCCACGGCCGGTGAAGAGAAGACCATTGCGTTCCTGAGCAAGCAGTTCGCAGCGGCGGGCCTGCAGCCGGGCGGCGACCTCAAGGATGGCAAGCGCCTGTGGACCCAGGCCGTGCCGCTGCTCAAGGGCGATATCGTCGGCACCCCGAGCCTCTCGCTGAGCAGCAAAGGCACGCCGCAGACGCTGAGCCAGGGCAAGGAAATCGCCGTGCGTGCCGCCATGAACGGTGCCAGCGAAGTGGACATCAAGAACGCGCCGCTGGTCTTCCTCGGCTACGGCGTCAAGGCCGGCGAGCGCAACTGGGACGATTTCAAGGGCGTGGACCTGAAGGGCAAGATCGCGGTCGTGCTGATCAACGATCCGGACTTCGAAACCGGCCAGGGCGATTTCGACGGCAAGGGCATGACCTACTACGGCCGTTGGACCTACAAGTACGAAGAAGGCGCGCGCCAGGGCGCCCTCGGCGTGCTGATCGTGCACGAGACCGCACCGGCCTCGTATGGCTGGGCCACCGTGGCCGGTTCCAACACCAACACCATGTTCGACGTGGTCCGCGACAATCCGGCCGACGCGCATCCGCTGCTGGAAGGCTGGATCCAGCGCGATCTGGCGGTGGAACTGTTCAAGCGCTCCGGCCTGGATTTCGAGGCGCTCAAGAAGCAGGCGCAGACCCGTGACTTCAAGCCGGTCGAGCTGAAGGGCGAGACCTTCTCGGCCAAGTACGCGGTCAAGACCGAGGTGATCACCTCGCACAACGTGGCCGCGCGCCTGGAAGGCAGCACGCATCCGGATGAGACCGTGATCTACAGCGCGCACTGGGATCACATCGGGGTGGGCAAGCCGGACGCGAACGGTGACACCATCTTCAACGGTGCGCTGGACAACGCCAGCGGCACCGCCTCGCTGGTCGAACTGGCCCGCGGCTTTGCCAAGGCCAAGCGCCCGGAGCGTTCGGTGCTGTTCCTGGCCGTCACCGCCGAGGAAAAGGGCCTGCTCGGCTCGGAGTACTACGCCACCCACCCGCTGTATCCGCTGGGCAAGACCGTGGCGCTGATCAACATGGATGGCATGGCGCCCTTCAGTCCCTCGCGTGACTTCGGCATCTACGGCTCGGCCAAGCTGGAACTGCTGGACCAGCTCAAGGACGTCGCCAAGGGCTGGGACATCCGCTATACGGCGGATCCCAAGCCGGAAGCCGGCCTGTTCTTCCGCTCCGATCACTTCCCGTTCGCCAAGCGTGGCGTGCCGGCGGTGTCGTACTCGGCGGGCCAGGATTGGGTGGAAGGCGGCGTCGCCGCTGGCAAGGCGGCGTCGGATGACTACACCGCCAAGCGCTATCACCAGCAGGGGGACGAATGGCAGCCGGACTGGACCTTCGCCGGTGCCTCGCGCGATCTGGAAGTGCTGTACACGCTGGGCAACCAGCTGGCCAATTCGCGCGCCTGGCCGAACTGGAGTGAAGATTCCCAGTTCCGCGCCCCGCGTGATGCCAGCGCCGCCGAGCGAAAATAAGACCGCGTCCGGCCGGCACGCCGGCCGGACCCCGCTGTAGAGCCACGCCATGCGTGGCTTCGCGGTCCCGAACCCAGACGTAGAGCCACGCCATGCGTGGCTTCGCGGTCCCGGAAGAAAGCCAGCCACCCATGGGGTGGCTCTACACCGCTTCGTCCCACCATTCCCCGCCTTCGTCGCATGCCGCTTGTTCCCCGTGGCGGCAGGGCTATGCTCGCCTCACTCCCTATGTGATGACGCCGCCGTGTTCGCCAGCCTCTCCCTGATTCTCCGCATTCTGTTGGCCTGGGCCGCCGCCATCGTGGTGGCGGGGTTCGTCTGGAGTGGCTTCTTCCACGGCATGGACGAAGGTCCCGGCTGGGTGTTCGGCTTGCTGGCCCTGTTCGTGATGGTGACCGCCCTGGGCAGCTGCATTGCCCATATCCGCCGGGTCCAGCACGCGGCCGGGCGCCTGGACGCGGCCACCCTGTCCAGCCGCCAGCGGCGCCAGATCGAGGTCCCCATGGATGCGGGCCCCGCCTTCGCCTTGGTCGAAGCGGCCATCGCCGAGCTGCCGCGGGTGGAAGATATCGAAAGCGCTCCGGGCAGCCTGCAGGTCCGTGCCTACGTACGCCGCGTGGACACCTACAACGGCCGCCCACCGTCGCGCTGGAACCTGCCTGCGCGGCTGGCGATCAAGCGCAACAGCGTGCTCGCCACGGTCACGCCGGGGCAGGGCACCAGCAGCGTGACGCTGCTGTTCGAGCCCGATGCCGGCGTCTGGGCGGACCTGCTGGCGGTGGACGAAGGCAGCAACCATGAGAACGCCGAAGCGGTAAGCCGTGCGATCACCCGCCGGGTGGCCGAGCAGCGCCGCGACGAACAGGCCGCCGCCGAACAGACCGCGACCGAGAAGGAACTCTCGGTGGCCAGACTCAACCTGCTGCATGCCCAGGTCGAGCCGCACTTCCTCTACAACACCCTGGCCAACGCGCAGGTGCTGACCCGCACTGATCCGCCGCGCGCGGACCAGATGCTGGGGCACCTGATCCAGTACCTGCGCAGCTCGCTGCCCAGCGTGGATGAATCGATGTCCACCCTGGGGGTGGAGCTGGAGCGCACCCAGGCCTACCTGGAAATCCTCAAGATCCGCATGGGCGCACGCCTGGCCCTGCAGGTGGATGTGCCGCCGGCGCTGACCAGCGTGCCGCTGCCCTCGATGGCCCTGCAGACCCTGGTCGAGAATGCGATCAAACACGGGCTGGAACCCAAGCCGGGCGGTGGCACGGTATGGATCATCGCGCGCGCTTTCGAGGACCATGTCACCCTCACCGTGGCCGACGATGGCCTCGGTTTCGGGCAGGGCACCAGCGGTACCGGGATCGGCCTGAAGAACCTGCGCGAGCGCCTGCGCCTGACCTGCGGTGAGCGCGCCGGGGTGGCCATCGTGTCCAATTTCCCCAGCGGCGTGGCGGCGACGATCACCCTGCCGCGCGATGCCCGGGAGGCGATCCATGCAGCTTGATGCACTCATTGCCGAAGACGAAGACCTGCTGCGGCAGTCATTGGTCGCCCAGCTGCAGCGGCTATGGCCGGAGCTGCGGCTGGTGGCCGAATGCGAGGATGGCGCCAGCGCGCTGGAGCGCCTGGCCGAGCTGAAGCCGGATCTGGCCCTGCTCGACATCCGCATGCCGGGCATCACCGGCATCGAGGTGGCCCGCGCGCTGCCCGAGATCAGCCCGCGCACCCAGGTGGTGTTCGTCACCGCCTACGACCAGTACGCCATCGATGCCTTCGAACAGGGCGCGATCGACTACCTGCTCAAGCCGGTCAGCGATGAGCGTCTGCTCGCCACGCGTGAGCGCATTCTGGCGCGCATGCAGCTGGGCCGGCCGGACAGCGGCATGCTGGAACAACTGCTGCAGCGCCTGGGCCAGCAGCCCGCCGCCGCCTCAAGCGCGCCGCCGTTGGCCTGGATCACGGCCAGCAACGGGCGTGACACCCAGCTGATCATGCTCGAAGACGTGATCTACTTCCGTGCCGACAGCAAATACACCACCGTGGTCACCGAGCAGGGTGAAAGCCTGCTGCGCACCTCGCTGCGCGAACTGCTCGACGCGCTCGATCCGCAACGTTTCCGCCAGATCCACCGTTCCACCATCGTCAACATGAAAGCGGTCGCCGCGGTCACCCGCGATGACACCGGCCGCGGCCAGCTGCGCTTGAAGCACCGCGCCGAAGTGCTCAACGTCAGCCAGCCCTTCATGAGTCTGTTCCGCGGGATGTAACGCGCCTTTTCTTTCGTCGGGAGCCTGCCATGCGTATCGCCGTTGTCGCCAGTCTCTGCGTGCTGGTGCTGGCTGCCTGCCAGCAATCGAGCAACACCTCCGTCACCCGCATCCGCGCCAATGGCGTGGATGCGCTGTACAGCAAGACCACGGTCGACAACGGGGTGGCCAGCTTCGACTGCATCGCCAGCAGCAGTGGCCACTGCCACTACCTGGTGCTGGATGCGCGCTGCGGGAAGGACAAGGACTGCGCCTATCCGCCCCTGCACCGGCTGTCGGTGGCAGTCGGCAAGACCGAGCAGATGGCGGGGTTGCCGGCTGGCTTCCAGCACTGCGTCAGCGCGGTCCAGAAAGAACAATGCCACCGTGAGTGATCACGGTGGCATCGTGGCTCCCCCCGCGTTTCAGTAGGGTCAGAACGCCGGTTGCAGATGCAGGTTGGTTCCGTTGGGCTGCTCGCCCACGTGGTTGAGCTGGCCGACCAGTTCGGTGTGCTGCTTCATCCGGCCGATCTCGCGCATGATGCGGATATCCTCATGGCGCAGTTCGCGCTTGGCGCTCACGGCCTGCTTGTAGTCCAGCACTTCCGGATAGTGCTGGGCCATATCCAGCGCTTCGGCCACGCACTCCACCGTATCGGCATCGGAGGTGATCCGGGCGCGGCTGTTGAAGGCCTTCATCCAGCGCTCGAAGCCGGCGGTGTGATCGAACATGTTGGCCATGAACCAGATCACGAACAGGATCGACACCCAGGAGCCGAACACGATCACCACGCGGGTGAAGGTGATATGGAAGTCATCCTTCCACAGGTAGTTGCTGATCAGGCCGAGGATCAGCAGCGAGGATGCCTGCCACCCGACGATCGAGGCCATCAGCCATTGGCCCTTGGCCTTGGCGAGCACCGCGACTTCCTCGCGGATCTGCTGTTCACTCTTGTTACGCCAATGCGCGACCTGTTTTTCGAACGGGCTGCTGTACAGCTCGTTGTCCTGCAACAGCAAACCCAAACCTTTGAACAAAGCGATCATGACGAGCTCCTTCTGGAACGTGCGGCAGCGCATTGGACGACGTTGTGGCACGTCCAGTTCTAGCACTTTCACGGCGCTTGGCAATGGGCAAAGCGCAAAGATCCGGCGTCATTCCTGCCTGAATGGGCAAACTCGCAGCGGATTTGCGCACTGCGGCACGTAAATCACCGGGTAAATAGCCTGCGGACGCCGGTTCCCATGCTGCAGTTGCACAATGCGCGGGCCCAGCGCGACGTTGCCCTCGCCAGCCCCGGCGGTATCACGCAGAATTGACGCATCCGCGCGAAACGCCGGCCCGCTCCGCCCTCGGTACTGTTGATGTCTTCCCTGCTGCGTTCGCTTGCCCGCCCCGCCACTGCCCCGATCCGCCGCTGGGTACTGGGTGCCTTCCCCCGCGGCCAGAGTGGGATCGATTACGACCATCCCCTGGGCGACCCCGGCTGGTTCGGCCCGGACAGCATCACCTGGCGCGTGCACTCGGAATTTCCCGGGATGCTTGCCGGCGGCCTGTGCGCGCTGATGCTGCAGACCCTGCATCCGCTGGCGCTGGCCGGCGTGTACGACCACTCCAATTTCCGCGATGACCTGGTCGGCCGCCTGCGCCGAACCACCGCGTTTGTCGCCGGCACCACGTACGCACCGGCCGCGGAAGTCGAGGCGTTGATCGCCAAGGTGACCCGCATCCACGCGCAGGTGCGCGGGCACACGGCCGACGGCCGCGCGTATTCCGCGGACGATCCCGCCTTGCTGACCTGGGTACACGTGACCGAGGCCTATGGTTTCCTGCAGGGCTGCCGGCGCTATTGCCGCGACGTCCCGGGCGCCATCGCCGATCAGTATTACCGCGAGTACAAGCGCGTGGCCGAAGCACTCGGCGCCACCGATGTGCCGGCGTCGGAAGCGGAGGTCGACGCGTACTTCGCACAACAGCAATCGGCGCTGGTATTCGATGCGCGCTCGCGCGAGGTGCTGGCGGTGTTGTCCGGCATCCGCTTGCCGGTGCCGATGGCGGGACTGTCGCGCGAGCTGTTCCTGGGTGCCGGCGCGGCGCTGTTGCCGGACTGGGCGACGACGATGCTGGCGCGCACGCCCATGCAACGTGCGCAGTCGCGTGCCTCTGCGGTGATGCTGAAGGGTATGGCGCCACTGTTCCGGCGTGCACTGCAGGATGGCCTGGCGACGCGGGCGTGCACGCGGATGGGCGTTCCTGCCGGCGTGCTTGCTGATTGGCCTTGAAGCGGTGAATCGCGAGTGCCTGTGTCCGATGGTTGGGTCGGGCACGCATAGGCTTCCGGGACCCGCTGCCCATGCCCGCCCAAGCCAGAGCAGCCGCAAACCCCAGCCGTTGCTCTGCTCCAGCTCTTCAGCTCTGAAGCTCTGAAGCTCTGAAGCTCTGAAGCTCTGAAGCTCTACGACAAAAAAAACGGGCGCCGAAGCGCCCGTTCTTTCATCTCAGCAAAACGCGATGAAAAGCCTCACCACACCTTGACCCGCTTCTCCGGCGCCAGATACAGCTTCTGGCCTTCCTTCACCTCGAAGGCCGGATACCACGCATCCAGATTGCGCACCGTCAACGCACGGAACTGGCCCGGCGCATGCACGTTCGTCAACAGCGAATTGCGCAGTGCCTGCTCACGCGCCTTGCTGCGCCACGCCTGCGCAAAGCCCAGGAAGAACCGCTGATCCGGCGTGAAGCCCTCCAGCGTCTGGCTCGGCTTGCCCTGCAACGACAACTGATACGCATCGTAGGCCGTCGACAGACCCGCCACGTCCGCAATGTTCTCGCCCAGCGTCAAACGACCATTCACCGACACCCCCGGGAACGGACTGTAGCTGCTGAACTGCGCCGCCAGCGCATCACCGGCCGCGTTGAACTTCTTCAGATCTTCCGCCGTCCACCAGTTCTGCAGCTTTCCCGTCTCATCGAACAGCGCACCGGCGTTGTCGAAGCCGTGGCTGATCTCATGGCCGATCACCGCACCGATCGCACCGTAGTTCACCGCATCATCGGCCGCACCATCGAAGAACGGCGGCTGCAGGATCGCAGCCGGGAACACCAGACGGTTTTCCAGCGGTACGTTCATCGCATTGATGGTCTGCGGCAGCATCGCCCACTCGCTGTGGTCCACCGGCTTGCCCAGCTTGGCGATGTTGCGGCGGTACTCGAACAGCTCGGCACGCTCGGCATTGCCCAGCGCGTCATCGCGCTTGATCTCCAGGCCCGTGTAATCGCGCCATGTGTCCGGGTAGCCCATACCCACGGTCAGGCCATCGACCTTGGCTTTGGCACGCGCCTTGGTCTGCGGCGACATCCATTCCAGCGCATCGATGCGCTTGGCGAACGCGGCAATGATGTTCTTGGCCATCTCGTCCGCACGGGCCTTGGTGGCCGGGTCGAAATGATGCTCGACGTACAGCTTGCCGATCGCTTCGCCGACGGCATGGTTGCTGTCATCCACCGCACGCTTCCAGCGCTCGCTCTGCTGCGGGGTGCCGTTGAGCGTGGTGCCGTGGAAGGCGAAGCGCGCATCGGCGAACGACTTGGGCAGGTACGGGGCGGCGCGGTCCAGCGCATGGAAGGCCAGGTAGTCCTTCCAGACCTCCAGCGGCTCGGTCGCGACCAGGCGCGAAATGCCGGCCACGGCCTTGGGCTGCCACACGATGAAGTCCTGCTGGGCGTCCAGGCCGGCCGAGGCCAGGAAAGCGCTCCAGTCCATGCCCGGCGCCTTGGCGCTCAGGTCGGCCTGCTTCCAGGCATTGGCGCCCTTGGCGACGTCGTTGGTGTCTTCCTGGGTGGCGTGGGCCTGGGCGATCTTGGTCTCCAGCGCGAGGATGCGCTGGGCCTTGGCCGCCGGATCGGCGACGCCGGCCAGCTGCAGCACCTGGGCGATATACGCCTGGTACTGCTTGCGGATCTCGGCCATGCGGCCGCCCTGCAGGTAGAAGTCGCGGTCCGGCAGGCCCAGGCCGCCCTGCACCAGGTACGGCGCGGTGCGGTCCGGCTGCAGCAGATCCACCGAGACCCACACACCGAACAGGCGGTCGGTGTAGAAGTTGGTGGCGTTGAGCAGGTCCACATCGGCGCGCAGGGTGCCGCCCAGCGCGGTGGCCAGCGCGGCCTTGTCGCTGATCCCGGCGATGGCGTCCAGCGCTGGTTTGACCGGGGCGGCACCGCGTGACTCGATGCCGGTCTCATCCATGAAGGCGGCGTAGTAATCGCCGATCAACCTGGTCTCGCCCTCGGCCTTGGTATCGGCCGCGGCGCCTTCGAGGATCGCGCGGGTGTCGGCCAGGGTCTTTTCGGAAATGACGTTGAAGCTGCCGTAGCTGGAACGGTCGGCCGGGATCTCGGTGTTCTTGACCCAGGTGCCGTTGGCGAAGCCGAAGAAGTCATCGCCGGCGGCGATGCTGCGGTCCATGCCGGCGGCGTCGAAGCCGAAACTGCCAAGCTGCGGCTTGGGCGCGGCCGGTTCGGCCGGAGCGGCTTCGGGCGCGGCCGCGGCCGGCGCAGTCGCCTGGCGGTCACAGGCGGCCAGGCTCAGCGACAGGCTGGCGGCAATGGCGAGCATCAGGGTGGGGCGGCGCAGCTTGGACATTGAGCTTCTCTGCAACGGAAACATCCAAGTCTAATCCTGTCCCGGGCGCACGGTTATGCCGGCTTCGGCGGCATCGGGTACCGGATCTGCCCGTCCCCGGATTCACCGAGGTGAACGGCCCGCTGCGGTGCTTCCCGTCCTGCGCGTGCTCGTGCATGCTGGCGCGGCACGGATTCCGCGCGCGCCCCGTCGGCGCCCGCGTGACGATCAAGGCGTCAAGAATCCCGGGCAGCGGCCGCTCAGGTTTGGGGAAACCAGGAAGCGTTTACAGATGAAGTCAGCCTGTCGTTCGGGAAAAGGGTTGCGATGCCCGCGTTGAACCGTGCCCTGGCGCGGCCACTGCGGACCTTCGTGTGGCTGGGGGTTTGCCTGGGTGTGCTGCTGGCTGCCGGGCTGGTGGCCACGCTGGTCAATGATGGCCAGCGCCGACAGGAAGCCGCGCAGCGCCAGAGCTCGGCGCTGGCGACCGGTGCCCAGCGCCTGCTGCGGCTGGAGCTGCGCAATCTGGAGCGGGTGATGCAGGGCATTTCCCGGGATGGTGCGCTGCTGTTCCAGCGTGTGCCGGCGCAGGCCCCTGATCTGCTCGACGCCAGCATCACCGGCGCGCTGCAGCGGCATGCCGAACTGCACAGCATCGTGGTGGTCGACCAGTACGGGCGCGCCCTGACCAGTGGCAGCGGGGACCTGCAGCTGCCGCTGTGGGCGGTGGATGACAACCGCGGGCAGGGCAGCCAGGTGTTCCTCGGCCCACCCCAAGCGCTGGATGCCGCGCAGTGGATCCTGCCGCTGGCGCTGCCCATGGGCGGCGACCGCTGGCTGCTGGCACGGCTGCGCACGGCCGAACTGCAGTCGATCATCGGCGGCATGGACACCGGCGATGCCGGGGTGATCTCCATCACCGACCCGCATGGCTATGTGTTGGCGCGCAGTCCGGACCCGGCCGGGGTGGTGGGGCGTCGTTTCGGCCTGGCCAAGCGCGAGCTGCTGCGCCGAGACGCGTTGACGCCGCTGGGGACCGAGATCAGCGCGGTCGATGGCATCGAACGGATTTCCAGCCTCAGCACGCTGGCGCAGTACCCGCTGGCGGTCTACGCCGGGCTGGGCCGGCGCGATGTGCTGGCAGCGTGGTGGCCGTATGTGCAGGCCTCGATCGGCGTCTATCTGCTGTACTGGGCGCTGTTCGGCGCGGTGTATGTGAGCCTGCGCCGTGCCACCCGCGATCAGGACACGCTGAGCGAGGAGCTGCGCACCGGCCATGCCGAACTGCGCATGGCGCACCAGGTTGGCAAGGTCTGCACCTGGTACGTGGATGAGGATGCCTGCCTGTTGCGCTGGTCACCGCTGGCGCGTGAGATTTTCGGCATCGACATCGAGAGCCTGCCGGTCGCCGACTTCTTCGCACGCGTGCACCACGAAGACACCGTACGCATGCAGCAGGCCTTCGACGCCGCATTTGCCGGCAGCGGCGTGCTCGATGAAATGTTCCGCCTGGTGTTGCCCGGGGGCGCGATCCGCTGGGTGTCCGCGCGTGGCCAGCGGGTGGCGGTGGTGGACCGCGAGCGCCGCATGATCGGGGCATTGACCGATGTCAGCGAGCGGGTGGATGCGCTGGCCCGGGTGCAGCAGGCCGAACGGCAGTTTCGGCTGCTGTTCGACCGCAACCCGGCGCCGTTCTGGGTGTTCGATCCGGACACGCTGCGCTTCCTGGAAGTCAACGAAGCGGCGGTGCGCCAGTACGGCTACAGCCGCGATGAATTCCTGGCGATGAGCATCCTGGATATCCGCCCGCGCGAAGGCTGGGAGGAGATCCGCGGGGCGATCGCACAGGCCCGCATCGGCGACGTGCAGGATGCGCAGGTGCGCCTGCACCAGCGCAAGGACGGCACCGTGTTCGAGGTCCGTGCGCATCTGGCCCGGCTGGATTTCGATGGGCGCCAGGCCTGCCTGGTGCTGGCCGAGGACGTCAGCGAGCGCCTGGCCTACGAGCGCGACCTGGCGTATCACGCCACCCACAACCCGGCGACCGGCCTGCTCAATACGCGTGCGCTGGCCGCGCAGCTGGACGAGGAGGGCGGGGCGTACACCATTGCCTACGTGCAGTTCCGTGGCCTGCAGCTGGTCGCCGATACGCTCGGCCGGGAGGTCGGCGACGTGGTGCTGCAGGCGATGGCCAAGCGCCTGGGCGGGCTCGGCGTGCGCTATGGGCTGCTGGCCTTCCAGCCGGCCGAGGATTTCATTTTCGCCATCCGCGACGACCATCAGCGCCAGACCGCGCTGGACACCCTGGTGCAGACCGTCTCCGAGCCGGTGCGCGGGCAGGATTGGCTGCACCAGTTCGAGCCGCGCATTGGCGTGGCGGTCAAGGCCGACGCCGACACCAGCACCGCCGAGCAGGTGATCGGCATGGCCGCGCAGGCCGCGCATGCGGCGCGCGACGAAGGCAACGTGATCGCCTGGTATGACACCACCGTGAGTTCGCGCTTGTCCGAACGCCTGCGCCTGGCTGGGCGCATCCACAGCGCGATCGATACCGAGTTCGAGCTGTACTACCAGCCGATCTGCCACGCAGGCGACAGCAGCCCGGCCGCGCTGGAAGCCCTGCTGCGCTGGCCGCAGGCCGACGGCAGTTTCATTCCACCGGGTGAGTTCATCCAGCTGTGCGAAGACACCGGCCTGATCCTGGCGCTGGGCCGCTGGGTGATCCGCGCCGCCGCGCAGGCACAGCGGCAGCTGGTCGATGCCGGCTGGGACCTGCCGATCGCGGTGAATGTCTCGGCGGTGCAATTCTTCAACAGCGACCTGGTGGCCGAGTTCACCCGTGCCAGCCAGGAGTTCGGGCTGGCCCGCGGTGCGCTGCAGGTCGAGCTGACCGAGAGCAGCCTGATGCGCAAGCCCGGCCAGGCCAAGCAGACCATGCAGCGCCTGCATGAGCAGGGCATCTGCATCTCGCTGGACGACTTCGGTACCGGCTATTCGAACATGTCCTACCTGCAGCATCTGCCGCTGGACATCCTCAAGATCGACCGCAGCTTCGTGGCGGACGTGGAAACCAATCCACGCAATGCCTCCATCTGCCGTGCACTGCTGTCACTGGGGCACAGCATGGGCCTGACCATCATCGCCGAAGGCGTGGAGACCCCCGGGCAGCATCAGTGGTTGGCCGCGCACGGCTGTGACCAGGTGCAGGGCTATCTGCTGGGCCGACCGATGCCGCTGGCCAGGGTGATCGCGCAGTTGGATGCGGTGGAGGCGTAGTTCGCCGGGCGCTGCCCGGCCGCCGCCACCCGTCATCCGCCCAGCGCTTCCACCAGGTAGTCGATGAAGCTGCGCACCTTCGGCGCCAGATGGCTGCGACTGGTGTACACCGCATGGATGCCGATGCCCGGCACCGCCCACGCGGGCAGTACCCGCTCCAGTCGACCCTCGGCGATCGCCTCGGCCACCAGGAAGTCCGGCTGCACGATGATGCCCATGCCGGCGATGGCCGCTTCGCGCAGCACGTCGCCATTGTTGGCACGCACACCGCCACGTACCGGCACGGAGACCTCCCCGCGTGGCCCCTGCAACTGCCACGCATCCCCGCCGCCCCAGTAGCTGTACTGCAGGCATTCGTGCGCGGAGAGATCTTCGGGTTGCTGCGGCCGGCCATGCGCATCCAGATACGCCGGCGCCGCGCACAGGCTGATCTGCGCGTCCGCCAGCTTCCGCGCGATCAGTGCCGGGCCGGGCTGGCGGGTGATGCGGATCGCCACGTCGTAGCCTTCTTCGACCATGTCCACCAGGCGGTCGGACAGCGACAGGTCCAGTTCCACCTGCGGGTAGCGCGCGCGATAGCCGGCCAGCAGTGGGCCCAGCCGGGCGATGCCATAGCTGACCGGCGCGTTGATGCGCAGCCGCCCGGAGGGCTCCAGGGCCTGCGCGCTGATGCCGGCCTCCAGCGCATCGAACTCGGCCAGCAGCCGCACGCACTCGGCGTAATAGGCCGCGCCCGTGCTGGTCGGGCTCACGCGGCGGGTCGTACGGTTGAGCAGCCGGGTCGAGAGGCGCTTTTCCAGCGCCGCGATCTGCCGGGTCACCCCGGCGGTGGACAGGTCCAGGGCCTGCGCGGCGGCACTGAAGCCGTTGCGCTCGACCACGGCGACAAACACACGCATGGCATCCAGAGTGTCCATTGTTTCTCTTTCAGAAATAAACAGCGTCGATGCATCGTATTTATTGGCAAGGCGGCGCGCAATAAGCTCAGGGCCGTCGTAGCGCTACTGGAGTCCGTGATGTCCCGATTGCCCTCCCTGTACATCTCCCATGGCTCGCCGATGACCGCGCTCAACCCCGGTCTGGTCGGTGAGCGCCTGGCGGCCCTGGCCGCGCGCCTGCCGCGACCGCGCGCGATCGTCATGGCCTCGGCGCACTGGCTGACCCATCAACCCGTGGTCGGCGGGCATGCCCAGCCACCGACCATCCATGATTTCGGCGGTTTTCCGCAGGCGCTGTTCGATCTGCAGTACCCGGCACCGGGCGACCCCGCGCTGGCGCAGGAGATCGCGCAGCGGCTGACCGCGGCCGGCCTGCCGACCGCGATCGACCCGCAGCGCGGTCTCGACCACGGTGCCTGGGTGCCGCTGCGCTTTCTGTACCCGCAGGCGGAGATCCCGGTCGTGCCGCTGGCGATCCAGCCGTTGCTTGGGCCGGCCCATCAGTTCGCGCTGGGTCGCGCGCTGGCGCCGCTGCGCGAGCAGGGCGTGCTGGTGATTGGCTCGGGCAGCATCACCCACAACCTGCACGATTGGCGCAGCTACCAGGACGGCAAGGAAGCGCCGTATGTGCGGCCCTTCATCGAGTGGGTGGAGCAGCGCCTGCAGGCCGATGACAGTGCCGCCTTGCTGGACTACCGCCGGCAGGCCCCGTACGCCGTGCAGGCACACCCCAGCGACGAGCATCTGCAGCCGTTGCACGTCGCGATGGGCGCGGCCGGTGGCGAGGCGCTCGGTGCGCAGCGCATCGATGCCGGGATCGATGCCGGCTTCCTGGCGATGGACATCTATCGCTTCGACGGTGCCGACGTACAGCAGCGCGCCGCATGAGCGCCGTGCTGTCCGCGAACTGAGCCTGGCGCGCCCCGCGCGTTCGCGCGGCGGTGCACGTGTGGTACGTTTTTTCCTGTTTCCGGCGCCGGCTGCCTGCAGCCTCCCCCGCGCTGCTTACTGGAAAATGCATGCATACCATTGAAGTCGTCCTGGCGATGCTGGTGGCGGTGGTCGCCAGCGGCTACCTGGTCCGCGTATTGCCGTTGTCGCTGCCGCTGCCGCTGGTGCAGATCGGGCTGGGCGCGGTCATTGCGGGGGTGTTCAACCGCGGCCACGCGCTGGAGCCGGAGATGTTCTTCCTGCTGTTCCTGCCGCCGCTGCTGTTCCTGGATGGCTGGCGCATCCCCAAGCAGGGCCTGTTCCGCGATAAAGGCGTGATCCTGGAACTGGCCTTCGGGCTGGTGGTGTTCACCGTCATCGGGGCCGGGTTCCTGATCCACTGGATGATCCCGGTGATGCCGCTGGCGGTGGCGTTCGCCCTGGCCGCGATCATCTCGCCGACCGACCCGGTGGCGGTCAGTTCGATCGCCTCGCGCGCGCCGATCCCCAAGCGGCTGATGCACATCCTGGAAGGCGAGTCGCTGCTCAACGATGCCTCCGGCCTGGTCTGCTTCCGCTTTGCGGTGGCGGCGGTGATGACCGGTTCGTTCTCGCTGGCGACGGCCTCGCTGACGTTCCTGTGGGTGGCGGTGGCCGGGCTGGCGATCGGTGTCGCGGTGACGCTGGGCGTGTCCACCTTCCAGCGCTGGCTGTGGCGGCGCTTCGGCGAGGAGCCGGGCGCGGCGCTGCTGGTCAACCTGTTGATTCCCTTCGCGGCCTACCTGCTGGCCGAAGAGTTCAACGCCTCGGGCATCCTCTCGGCGGTCGCCGCGGGCATCACGATGAGCTATGTGGAACTGAGTGGCCGCGTGTCGGGCAGCATGCGCGTGCAGCGCACTGCCGTGTGGAACATGCTGCAGTTCAGCTTCAACGGCATCATGTTCGTGCTGCTCGGCGAGCAGCTGCCCGGCATCGTGGAGCGCGCGATCAAGACGGTCAGCGAGAGCGGGCACCACAGCGCGTGGTGGCTGCTGGTCTATGTGGTGGTGATCAATCTGGCGCTGGTGCTGCTGCGCCTGGCCTGGGTATGGCTGTCGCTGCGCTGGAGCCTGCTGCGCGCGCGCCATCGTGGCGAGGCCCGGCAGGGCACGTCCTGGCGGATCGTGGTGGCGACCTCGGTGGCTGGCGTGCGCGGGGCGATCACCCTGGCCGGCGTGCTGACGCTGCCGCTGTTCCTGCCCGATGGCAGCGCCTTCCCGGCGCGCGATCTGGTGATCTTCCTGGCCGCGGCGGTGATCCTGATCTCGCTGGTCGGTGCCAGCATCGCGCTGCCCCGCCTGCTCAAAGGGCTGGAACTGCCGGCCGATTCGGGCGAACGCAAGGAAGAGGATCTTGCCCGCAAGCTGGCCGCCAAGGCCGCGCTGGCCGGCGTGGAGCGCACGCGCCAGCAGCTGGTGCAGAACCAGACCACCGAGAACGTGCAGCTCTACAACGACGCCGCCTCACGGGTGAGCCTGCTGTACCAGCGCAACCTGGAGAAGGACGCCGGGCCGGATGCCGATCCGGACAAGGTGAAGCGGATGGAGCAGGGCTACCGCCAACTGCGCACTGCCGGGCTCACCGCCGAGCGCGAAGAACTGTTCCGCCTGACCCGGCGTGGCAAGATCTCCGACGAGATCTCGCGCCGGCTGATCCGCAATCTGGATCTGCTGGAGACGCGGCAACGCGATTGAGGTCGCACCGTGTCACGGGTAGAGCCACCCCATGGGTGGCTGCGCGGACCCATTGAAACCCACGCGTCGGGGACGAAGGGCAGCCACCCATGGGGTGGCTCTACCCCGGCACACGTGGATCAGGCGTCGCCGGCAGACGTGGATCAGGTGTCGCCGGCACACGTGGATCAGGCGTCGCCGGCAGACGTGGGATCAGGCGTCCGGCTTCTGATCCAGGAAATAGGCCACCACGGTGCCCTTGATCTTGATCGTCATCGGGTTGCCGCGGCGGTCGCGGGCCTTGCCGGCCTGCACGCGGATCCAGCCTTCGCTGACCGAATACTCTTCAACGTTGTCGCGCTCGACATCGTTGAAACGGATGCCCACGCCGCGCTCCAGCGCAGCAGCATCGTGGAAGGGGCTGGTCGGGTTGATCGCCAGGTGATCGGGAGGGGTATCGCTCATGGTCACAGGATGCTGACGACCACCAAGGCCGCCTTCTGCCGTACAGGATAAACCGCAGCGGGCCCTGCGCCGAATTTCGCTTCCTGCCAACGCCCTTGCACGGCAGAATGCGCCCCTGTCTCCAGGAATACCGGCCATGCCCGACAACAGCGATTATTTCGACTTCGAAGAAGAGGAACGCGATTTCGACGAGGACGATTTCGAGGCGCGGATCTGGAATCTGTTCGTGCTGATCAACCCGGGCGATGAAGAACTGGCCCTGCAGCAGTTCAACCGCTGGCGCGAGGCGCTGCTGGAAAGCGGCGAAGGCATCGATGAGGATGCCGACTGGCTGCCGCCGATGATGGCGGCGATCGCCTGGCAGTCCGGGTTCGAGGTGGAGCGCAGCGATGCCGATGCATTGATGTCGGCGGTGAACGAGCTGTCCGCGCGCTGGAATCTGCAGATCGACTGGGGCGGCGACCTGGACGATGAGGATTTCGCCGCCGAGGTGGATGCCCCGATGCTGATGGCCACCGCCCATGACCGCCTGCGCGAGCACAACTACGCGCTGTGGAGCGTGGATACCGGCAATGACACGCTGGCCGGGTGGGTGGCGCTGAACCGCGATGACGATGCGATGCTGGCGCTGTGCTCGCTGCTGGGCGTGGAAGTGCGGCCGGGCAGCGATCCGTTCTGAGGGCGCGATTGCGGGCTGCGTGTGCCGACCAACGGTCGGCACCTACGCCTGATACTGCTCGCGCGCGTTCGAGATCACGGCTTTGACCAGCGCACGGTCCGTATGCCGTGAGATGGCCCGTGCGCCCAAGGCGATCGCCTGCAGGCGCAACGGGGCGGGCACGTCGTAGTGCGCGCCGCTGCGGCGGTTCTGGAACGCCCGCCGCGGAATCCCGAGCTGCGCCGCCATGGCGTGCAGCTCGGGCAGGGTGTCGGCCATCAGATGCGCCCAGCGCTCGCCGCGCCAGGGATGTACCGCATCGTCGATATAGACCGTCACCGGATCGCCGTGGCTCAGGCCTGCGGCTTGTCGTCGCTGGCGGCCGGGGTGGCGTCGGCGGCGGCATCGGTGCCGGCCTCGTCTGCCACCGGGGCGTCTTCGCTGGCGTCGGCAGCGGTTTCAGCGGTTTCGGCGTCTTCGCCTTCTTCGCCTTCCACGCCTTCGAACTCGGAGACCAACTGGGTCAGGTACTCGTCGGCGGTCTTGCCTTCGTCGGCGGCCAGGTCGTCGATCAGCTGCTGCAGCTGGCTCGAGTATTCCAGGTTGACCTTGCGGCCTTCCTTTTCCTGGACGTTGGACAGGTGCTTGAGCATCGCCAGCATCGGGACCGGGTTGTCGGCGTTGCCCATGGTCTGGCCGCCAATGGCCAGCAGCCATTCGGTGCCCTGCAGGCCGATCGCAGCGACGACCTGACCTTCTTCGTTGGTCAGCACGGCATGGTTCTGCACCGGCTGCTGGGCGTTGAGGCGGTTGATCGGACGCTTGGGCTGCTGCTTCTTGCGCTTGTCGCGCTTGGCCTTGGACTGCTTGGACATGAGTGCCGTCTATCTACAAAAGGGAAGACCCATTGTAGTGCCGGCCGCTGGCCGGCTCCACGCATTCCGTAAAGGGCCCATATCCCCGGCCGCTGGCCGGCTCCACGCATTCCGTGAAGGGCGCATATCCCCGGCCGCTGGCCGGCTCCACGCATTCCGTGAAGGGCGCATATCCCCGGCCGCTGGCCGGCTCCACGGATTCCCTGAATTCCCTCTGCAGCCGCCGCCGCCGCGCCGCTTAAGGCGCGACAGCCGGCGCAAGCGTCGCCTGGATATCGGCGTCGGCAGCGGTGGGCGACAGCGCCACTTCCTGCCCGGCACCGGCCAGGGCCGCCGCTTCGGCCGCCTTGGTCATCACCACGATGCTGATCCGGCGGTTGATCGGGTTGTCCGGCTGGGTGCGGTCGAACAGCACCGAGGAGGACAGGCCGACCACACGGGTCACCTTGTCTTCGGTCATGCCGCCATCCAGCAGGGCCCGCCGGGCGGCGTTGGCGCGGTCGGCGCTGAGCTCCCAGTTGCTGTAGCCATGGGCCGCGTTGTAGGCAGTGATGTCGGTATGGCCGGTGATGCTGATCCGGTTCGGCACGTGGTTGATGAACTGCGACAGCTCGCGCAGGATCTCGCGCGTATACGGCTTGAGCGAGGCGCTGCCCATGTCGAACATCGGGCGGTTCTGCTTGTCCACGATCTGGATGCGCAGGCCTTCGGGGGTGAGGTCGAGCAGCAGCTGGTCCTTGAACGGCTCCAGCGCCTGGCTCTTGCTGATCGCTTCTTCCAGCTCCTGCTTGAGCGCTTCGAGCTGGCGTTTTTCGCGCTCGCGCTCGTCCTGCTGCGGCACCGGCCTGGAGGCCTGCTGGTTCTGGAAGGGATCGTTGCTGTTGCCGCGCGAGATGTCGGTCGCGCCGCCCAGCTTGATCATCGAGGTACTGGCGCCGCCCGGGCCGGCCATGCCCGGGGCCGGGGTGGAACTGCTGCCGGCCAGCGGGCTGGGGTTGCGGAAGTACTCGGAGATTGCCGCGCGCTCCGGCTTGCTGGTGGCGGCCATCAGCCACAGCACCAGGAAGAAGGCCATCATCGCGGTCACGAAGTCGGCATAGGCCACTTTCCAGGCGCCGCCATGGTGCGCGGCATGCCCGGCCTTCTTGACCCGGCGGACGATGACGGTGGGTTTGGTCTCGGCCATGGCGCTGCCTTACTTGACCGTCTTGAGGTGCTGTTCGAACTCGCTGAAGCCCGGGCGCACGTTGGACGGCAGGGTCTTGCGGGCGAATTCCAGCGCGATCTTCGGGTTGTAGCCGCGCAGGCAGGCCAGCAGGGCGGTCTTCACCGATTCGTAGATGCGTGCGTCCTGTTCGGCGCGCGCTTCCACGGCCGAGGCCAGCGGGCCGACGAAGCCATAGGCCAGCAGGATGCCCAGGAAGGTGCCGACCAGCGCGCCGGCGACGTGCGCGCCGACTTCAGTGATTTCCCCGCCGATCGAGCCCATGGTGATCACGATGCCCAGCACCGCGGCGACGATGCCGAAGCCGGGCAGGCCGTCGGCGACCTTGTTGAGCACCGCGGCCGGCTGCATCGCCTCGCCATGGTGCTTCTCCAGCTCCATCTCCAGCAGCGGTTCCAGCTCGTGCGGCTCGATGTTGCTGCCGATCATCAGGCGCAGACAATCGGTGATGAAGTCGACCAGGTGATGGTCGGCCTGCACCTTGGGGTAATTGGCGAAGATGCTGCTCTCGGCCGGGCGCTCGACGTGGTCTTCCAGCGCCATGAAGCCTTCGCGGCGCGCCTTGTTGAGCAGTTCGTAGAGCAGGCTCAGGACGTCGATGTAGTCCTGCTGCTTGTAGCGCGGCCCCTTGAACACGCCCACGGTGGCCTTCAGGGTCTGCTTCACGGTTTTGACCGGGGTGCCGACCAGGAACGCACCCAGCGCCGCACCGCCGATGATCACCAGTTCATAGGGCTGCCACAGCGCGCCGAGTTTGCCGTGCGCCCCCACGTAACCGCCGAGCACGCTGAGGATGACGACGAGAAGTCCAACGATGATGAGCATGGGGCCGACGCGGGAAGGGGATACCTCCATGTCGGCCCCTTCACACCCTTTCTGAAGGGGGGTGTTCGCTCGATGTCACACTTTTCCGGATTCAGGCGGCCGGCTCGGCTTCCGCACCCCCGCGCTGCAACGGATCCGGATAGGCCTGCCCGTTGGGCGTGAACGACAGCGAGACCGAGTTCAGGCAGTGGCGCTCATGGGTCGGCGGCGGGCCATCCGGGAAAACATGGCCGAGATGGCTGTCACACCGCGCACAGACGATCTCGGTGCGGACCATGCCATGGCTGGCGTCGCGGATCTCGCGGACATGCGCCGGGTCGAAGGGCGCGAAGAAGCTCGGCCAGCCGGTGCCGGAGTCGAACTTGGTGCTGGAGCGGAACAGCGGCAGGCCGCACAACCGGCAGCCGTAGACCCCGTCCTGCTTGTTGTCCAGGAAGACCCCGCAGAACGGCGCCTCGGTGCCGTGATGCAGCAGCACGCGCTGCTCATCGGCGCTGAGGCCGGCCACCAAGGCCTGGCGCTGGGCGTCGGTGGGCGGGGAAAGGTCGAAAGCTGTCATAAACATTCCCTATTGATGTGGTACGTAGATTGGGCTGTTGCCTGTAGAGGTTCAAGCCGGGGCATTCATCGTGCTGATACCCATGGCGGCGCATGGTGAAGACCTGAACCGCCGCCGGGAGATCGCCATGTACCACCCACGTCGCCTCGCCGCTGCCTTGCTGGTGCTGCTGCCGTTGACCGCGGCCGCGCAGATCGGCCCGCCGCCCACGCCCACCGCGACGCGGCCGGTGGTCACGCCGCAGCGCGCGCCACAGCCCCCGGCCGTGCAACCGGTGCCGGTCGACAGCCTGTCCGACAGGATGGCCCCGGTGAAGTCGTCCTCGCAGACCCAGCAGCAGCTGCGCACGCACCCGATCCAAAGCAAAGGCCCCGCGCAGCCCGCACCGCTGCAGGGCCCGGCCGTGCAGAGCAAGGTCTACGACCGCCACGGCCGGATCATTCCGGGGGTCAAGCAGGTAGGCCCGAACCGCGTGCTCGATACCCGCACCGGCCGCTATTACGACGCCGTCCCCAGCGCTGACGGCCAACAGATCAAGCCCTGACTCCCGGGGTGGCAGGCGGGCAACATGAATGGTTTACATCGCCGCCCGCGCAGTCATCCCCGTCAACGCAAGGCCTCACTGTTTTTTCGCCTGTGATTAACCGGATCGGCGGGACCCTGTACCCGCGCCGCAATACAGCGCATCCCCCGAGGTTTTTCGAGAAGAGTGCAATCATGGCTAACCAGCAGAACCGCAGTCCCGGCAAGACGCCGCAGGAGCAGCAGGGCAGTCAGCAACAGAACCAGAAGCCCGGCCAGCAGAACCAGCAGCAGTGGGACCAGCAGAATCAGAAGGGCGGCAAGCAGCAGGACCAGAAGCATCAGGACCAGAAACAGCAGCGCTGATGCGCTTGGCGCAATGAACAAGGGCGGTGCGCACATGCGCGCCGCCTTTTTGCGTTTCAGCCACGCCACTCAGTCACGCGACCGGATCAATCTGGAATCGGCAGGGTCAAGGTCTCCTTGACCTCTTCCATCACGATGTAGCTCTTGGATTCGCGCACGTGCGGCAAGGTCAACAAGGTGCTGCCCAGCAGCTTGCGGTACGAGGCCATCTCGCTGATGCGGGCCTTGAGCAGGTAGTCGAAATCGCCCGAGACCAGATGGCATTCCAGCACATTGGGCAGCTTCAACGCCGCGCGCCGGAACTCTTCAAAGATGTCGCCGGATTTGTAGGCCAGGCTGATCTCCACGAACACCAGCAGGCTGGCCTTGAGGTAATGCGGATCAAGCTTGGCGTAGTAGCCGGTGATGGCCCCGTCGCGCTCCAGCCGGCGGACGCGCTCGGTGCACGGCGTGGTCGACAGCCCGACCCGCTCGCCCAGTTCGGTGAAGGAGATCCGACCCTCGGCCTGCAGGATGCGCAGGATCTTGCGGTCGATCTTGTCCAGTTCACGGGCACGCGTGGCCATCGGCGTCAGCCTCTCAAGGATGTTCGCGAGACAATACCCTGCCTGATGCTGGAAAAACAGGCGAATTGCTTGGTTGCAGCTGACTATACTTCCTCAATTATGGTCCCGGCGTGCTCCTGCGCAGGGAATGATCGGGTTGGAGAGGTGTCATGCGCGTTCTAGTCCTTGGCAGCGGTGTGATCGGCACGACCAGTGCCTGGTACCTGCGGCAGGCCGGGTTTGAAGTCACGGTCGTCGACCGCCAGCCCGGTCCGGCGCTGGAAACCAGTTTCGCCAACGCAGGCCAGCTGTCGTTCGGCTATACCTCGCCGTGGGCAGCGCCCGGCGTGCCGCTCAAGGCCGTCAAGTGGCTGTTCGCCGAGCATGCGCCGCTGGCCATCCGCCCGGGCCTGGACTGGCACCAGTACCGCTGGCTGGCGCAGATGCTGCGCAACTGCACGCATGAGCGCTATGCGATCAACAAGGCGCGCATGGTGCGCATGTCCGAGTACAGCCGCGACTGCCTCAACGAGCTGCGCCGCGAGACCGGCATCGAGTTCGAAGGCCGCGACCTGGGCACCACCCAGTTGTTCCGCACCCAGCAGCAGCTGGACGCCTCGGCGCAGGACATCGAGGTGCTGGCCCAATACGGCGTGCCCTACGAGGTGCTTGATCGCGACGGCATCATCGCCCACGAACCGGCGCTGGCCGGCGTGGCCGACAAGCTGGTCGGCGCGCTGCGCCTGCCGCGCGACCAGACCGGCGATTGCCAGTTGTTCACCCGTCGCCTGGCGCAGATGTGCGTCGATGCCGGGGTGGAGTTCCGCTTCGACCAGGACATCGCCGGCCTGCAGAGCGAGGGCGACCGCATCACCGGTGTACGCATTGATGGCAAGCTGGAAACCGCCGATCACTACGTGGTCGCGCTGGGCAGCTATTCGCCGTCGCTGGTCGCACCGCTGGGCATGCAGCTGCCGGTGTACCCGCTCAAGGGCTACTCGCTGACGCTGCCGATCACCGACCCGGCGATGGCCCCGACCTCGACCATCCTGGATGAAAGCTACAAGGTGGCCGTGACCCGCTTTGACGACCGCATCCGCGTGGGTGGCATGGCCGAAGTGGGCGGGTTCGACCTGTCCCTCTCGCCGCGCCGCCGCGCCACGCTGGAGAAGGTGGTGCGCGATCTGTACCCGGAGGGCGGCGACCTGTCGCGCGCCGAGTTCTGGACCGGCCTGCGCCCGGCCACGCCGGACGGCACCCCGGTGGTCGGCGCCACGCCGTACCGCAACCTGTTCCTCAATACCGGCCACGGCACCCTGGGCTGGACCATGGCCTGCGGCTCCGGCCGCTACCTGGCCGACCTGATGGATGCCCGCCAGCCGCAGATCAGCACCGAAGGCCTGGATATTTTCCGCTACACCCACCATGCCGCGTCCGTCCGTCACCGTGAGTCGAGTTCATGCGCCCAGCCCGTGCGTTGATTGACCTGGACGCGCTGCGCAGCAATTACCGGCTGGCACGCGAACTGGGGGGCGGCAAGGCCGTTGCGGTGATCAAGGCCGATGCCTACGGGCACGGTGCGGTGCGCTGCGCCCGCGCGCTGCAGACCGAGGCCGATGCGTTCGGCGTGGCCTGCATCGAGGAAGCGCTGGAACTGCGGGCGGCCGGTATCACCGGCCCGATCCTGCTGTTGGAAGGCTTCTTCGATGCCGACGAACTGCCGCTGATCGTCGAGCACGACCTGTGGTTCGCGGTTGGCGCTCCGTGGCAGGTGGAGGCGGTGGCCGCGTTTCCGACCACCGCCACGCTCACCGTGTGGTTGAAGCTGGACAGTGGCATGCATCGCCTGGGCCTGTGGCCGGACGAGTTCCGCGCCGCGCACGCCACGCTCAGTGCGCTGGCGCATGTCGGGCCGATGGTGCTGATGACCCACATGGCGCGTGCCGACGAGCTGGACAGCCCGCGCACCCGCGAGCAGGCCGACGTCTTCGCGGCCGCCATCGAAGGCCTGACCGGTCAGACCAGCCTGTGCAACTCGCCGGCGCTGCTGGGCTGGCCGGAGGTGCGCAGTGACTGGGTGCGCCCAGGCCTGATGCTGTACGGGATCAACCCGATGCCGGCGCACACGGCCCTGACCGAGCGCCTGCGCCCGGTGATGACCATGCGGTCGAAAATCTTTGCCGTGCGCGACATCGCGGTCGGCGAGCCGGTCGGCTATGGCGCGCGCTTCGTCGCGCAGCGGCCGACCCGGGTGGGCGTCGTGGCCCTCGGCTATGCCGATGGCTACCCGCAGTTCGCGCCGAACGGCACCCCGGTGCGCATCGATGGACAGCCCGGCATCGTGATCGGTCGGGTCTCGATGGACATGCTCACCGTGGATCTGACCCACCTGCCGCAGGCCGGCATCGGCAGCACGGTGACGCTGTGGGGCGATGCGCCGCGCATCGAGGCCCTGGCGCCGCTGTGCGGGGTCAGTGCCTACCAGCTGCCGTGTGGCGTGAAGCGGGTGGTGCGCGAGTACGCTGACGGCTGAGCCGCCACCGGCGACGCCGGGTGCATGAAAAAGGCGGCGCTGATGCGCCGCCTTCGTCCTGTCAGAGCCAACGGATCAGGTATTGGCCGTGGCCTCATTGCGCAGATCGCGCCGGATCCAATCATCCAGCAGGCGCTTCTCGTAGCGCAGCGGGTCGGTGTCGCTCTGACGCCCGATGTTGTGCAGGTAGCCGGTGTCCTGCAGCTTGCGCTCACCTTCGCCGATCACCTGTCCCTGGGCATCCTTCAGGGTGTAGGTCAGGGTCACGCGCGGGGGGTAGATATCGCGCATCACCCGGATGTCGTTGGCGCGCGGGCCGTGCCACGGCTCGTAATCGCCGGCGCGCTTGATGTCGGTGAAGGTCACCTCCAGCGTCTGGCCGGGCTGCAGTGCCTTGCTGGCGGTGGTCTGCACGTACTTGGCCAGCTGCTGTACCCAGTCACCGCGTTCGGCTTCAAAGCGGTTGTTGCTCAGCCGGATCTCGGTGAACTGGGCCGGGTCGGTCCACATCACCTGGACCGGACCCTCCGCCTTGAGCGCGCGCGGGGCCTGCGGATCGGTCACGGTGCGTGGGGCGGCGGAGGCACTGCCGATGAGCAGCAGGCCGGCCAGGGCGCCGGCGATCAGGGATGTGCGGTTCATGACAACTCCTGGGCGCGATCACAAGGGGGATCAGGCACCCAGTGTGATCCTGATCCGGGTGAGGGACAATCCACGCGTGTATGCTCCGGCACTGCGGTTGGCGCCAATTCACCCAGGCCGCCCCCGACCCCCGGCGCTTGACGCTGCGAATACGCGCGTTGGCCGATCCTGTCCTCCTCTGTTTCGCCAGTTGCCTCATTGACGCCCTTGCCCAGCCTGCCCACCTCGACGTTGGAACGCGCCTCCTTCCTGGCTTCATCGCCGGATTCGGCCCTGTATCGCACGGTACTTGAACGCCTGAATGCGGGGTTCTGCATCATCGAAGTGATCTTCGACGATGCCGGGGTGGGTGTGGACTACCGGTTTGTCGAGGTCAACGAGGCGTTTTCACGCAATACCGGGCTGAGCAACGTCTGCGGACAGCGGATGAGCAGCCTGCAACCCGGCCATGAATCCGACTGGTACCGCACCTATGGCGAGGTGGCGCGTAGCGGGCAGGCACGGCAGTTCGAGATGGAAGCGCGCGCGCTGAACCGGTGGTACTCGGTGGAAGCGGTCAGCGTGGGCGAGCCGGACGAGCCTCTGGTGGCCGTGGTGTTCTTCGACATCACCAACCGCAAACACATCGAGGTGGAGCTGGCCGAAAGCGAGGCGCGCTTCAGCGCGCTGGCCGATGGCCTGCCAATGCCGGTCTGGGTGCTGGATGAGCGCGGCCATTCGCGCTTCGTCAACAGTGCCTTCAGCGAGTTTTTTGGAGGCGATGAGCAGCGCGTGCCGGATGATGTCTGGCGTGGCCTGGTGCATCCCGATGATGCTTCGGTATTCGATTACGAACTGCAGGAGGCGCTGAAATCGCAGCGCTCCATGCATGCACTGGTGCGCGGCCGTCGCGCCGATGGCCAATGGCGCTGGCTGGAAATGAACGCCCGGCCGCGCTTCTCGCGCATGGGCCGTTTCATCGGTCTGGCCGGCAGCAGTCCGGATGTGACCGAGCGCCGCGAGATCGAAATGGCGCGCGAGGAACTGCTGCAGTCCGAACGTGCGGCGCGCAGCGCGGCCGAGAACATGGCGCGGCTGAAGGATGAATTCCTGGCCACGCTCTCGCACGAGCTGCGGACCCCGCTGACCACCATCCTGGGCTGGAGCGAACTGCTGCTGCAGCGCATCGACAACACCAGCCCCATGTACAAGGGCCTGGGCGTGATCGCCAACAGTGCGATGGCGCAGAAGCGGTTGATCTCGGACATGCTGGACCTCAGCAGCATGCTGCTGGGCAAAGTGCAGCTGGAAGTGGAAATGCTGGATCTGCGTGCGCAGCTGGAAGAGGCGATGCGCGCGCAGGAGCTGGTCGCCGAAGGCAAAGCGTTGTCGATGGAGCTGGTGATGCCCGACGAGCCCTGTCTGGTGCTCGGCGATGCCACCCGCCTGCAGCAGGTGCTGTGGAACCTGCTTTCCAACGCGATCAAATTCACCCCGGCCGAGGGGCGCGTGGTGCTGACCCTGGCCGCGGACGGCGGGCACTGGTCGATCAGCGTCACCGATTCCGGCGACGGCATCGCACCGGAGTTCCTGCGTCATCTGTTCAGCCGGTTCCGCCAGGCGGACGGGACGACCACGCGCCGGCATGGCGGCCTGGGCCTGGGCCTGGCGATCGTGCAGCAGCTGGTGGAGCTGCATGGCGGTGCGGTGGCAGCCAGCAGCGACGGCCATGGCCACGGGGCCACCTTCAACGTGCGCCTGCCGCGCTACCAGCCGCAGGCCGACGGTCGTCCGCTGCGCGAAGTGTTCAGCGGCCCGATCACCGAGCAGATCATCGAGCCGTACCCACTCAAAGGCCTGCACCTGTTGGCTGTGGAAGATCAGCCCGAAGTACTGGAGTATCTCCGGCGGCTGCTGGAAGAGCAGGGCGCCTCGGTCACCACGGCGTCCTCGGCCGGCGAAGCGCTGGCACTGCTCAACGAGAAAGGCCATGACGGCATCGATGCGCTGCTGACCGATATCGGCATGCCCGGGATGGACGGTTACGGGCTGGTGCGCACCCTGCGCGACAACATGGGCGTCGAGCCGGAGGCACTGCCTGCGGTCGCGGTGACGGCGCTGGCACGTGCGGACGACCGCAAGCGTGCGTTGGCGTCGGGCTTCCAGGAGCATGTGGCCAAGCCGTATTCGGTGGCGCAGCTGGTAGCCGCTGTACGCGGTGTCCTGGGCGGTACGCGCTGAGTCCTGCGTTGGCGGCGTGTTGACGCCGCCGCGGGCACACTGGGGCGTACGCCACAGGAGTTGCCATGTCCCGCTACGCCCCCCGCATCCATACCGATCCGGCCGCCATCGCGGCGCTGGAGGCCCTGCTGCCACAGCTGCACGGCCAGACCCAGGTCGAACTCACGCTTGAGGATGGCAGCCGCCTGCTGGGCACCGTCGCGGTGCAGCCGACGCTGCAGCAATACCGCGATGCCGAAGAGAACGAAGGTAGCAATGGCCAGCTGCGGTTGGACGATCTGGATACCCCGGTCCAGCAGCACGTGGTGTGGCTGGACCAGATCAAGGCCATCCGGCAGCTGCCCTACCGCGAGTGATCGCGGCGGGCAGGCGCGGGTGGGCAGGGCTCAGTGGGTGAATTCGCTGGGCTCGGCCTCGAAGCGGCGCGCGTAGGCCCGTTCATCGGCGATCCGGGCCACCTCGTCATCGGCCAGGTCCGGGGCGCCATAGACCGCGTAGGCCACGCTGCCATCGGCGGTCTTGCCGACCTGGTGCAGGCGGTAGCGGGAATGGCCGCCGCCGGTGTCTTCGGGGTAATGCACCGGTGGCTGGCTGCCCTCCATGTCCATCTCGCTGTTGTCGACTACGCCACCGACGAACAATGCACGCATGAGCCATCTCCACGGGAAGTGAGGCTCCACCCTGCCGGTTTGGATGTTGTCAGGGCATCAACAGGACGTTGAATAAACGCAAATCCGGGTGGGGCGGGGCGAACCGGTAGAATGGCGGCCTCTTTTCAAGATGTGCCCCCGCATGGCTGCCCAGCACGACGCTCCCCTGGAAACCCTGTTCCTGCCCTTCGCCAGTGGCGCACTGTCCTGGCCGGCCGGCCCCGTGCTGTTCCTGCGCGCCCGCGATGGCGCACCGCTGCGCGAGCATGCCCAGCCGACGCAGCTGGTCTGCGAGCAGAGCTTCCGCCCGTTCGCCGACGCCCTGGAAGCCAGTGGCTGGACCGTGCGTGACGAGCAGCAGCTGGCCGGCGATGCCACCCGCTACGCCGTGGTGCTGGTGCTGCCGCCGCGCCAGCGCGAGGAAGCCAAGGCCCTGTTCGCCCGTGCGCTGGCCCTGACCGCCCCGGGTGGCATCGTGGTGGCCTGCCAGCACAACAACGAAGGCGCGCGCTCCGGCGAAGGCGACCTGCAGCAGTTGGCCGGCCTCGGCGGCAAGCTGACCAAGAACCACTGCCGTGCCTACTGGACGGCGCCGCTCAACGGCCAGCACGACGCTGCGCTCGCGCAGCGCTGGGCCACCCTGGACGCGCCGCGCGCGATCCTTGGCGGCCGCTTCCAGAGCCGCCCGGGCATCTTCGCCTGGGACCGCATCGACCCGGCTTCCGCACTGCTGGTCGAGCAGCTGCCGGCCGATCTGGCTGGGCGTGGCGCCGATCTGGGCGCCGGCTTCGGCTATCTCTCGGCCGAAGTGCTGGCGCGCTGCCCGAACGTGACCGCGCTGGACCTGTACGAGGCCGAAGGCCGCGCGCTGGCGCTGGCCCGCGAGAACCTCGCCGCGCTCGGCAAGCCGGCGGCGCTGGCCTATCACTGGCAGGACGTCACCGCCGGGATCGAGGGCGAGTACGACTTCATCGTGACCAACCCGCCGTTCCACACCCCGTCGCGCGCGGATCGCCCCGACATCGGCCAGCGCTTCATCGCCGTGGCCGCGCAGGCGCTGCGCCCGGGCGGCCGGATGTGGCTGGTGGCCAACCGCCACCTGCCGTACGAGCAGATCCTCAATGAGAGCTTCGGCCAGGTCCGCGTGGCTGCCGAGCGTGATGGCTTCAAGCTGATCGAAGCGACCAAGGCCAGCAAGAGCGCCACGCCGGTTCGCACGCCGCGCAGCACCGAGCCGAAGTGGGGCCGCGGAGGCCGCGCATGAAGCTGGTCAAGCTGTTGGCCAACCTGGGCTATGGCAGCCGCAAGCAGGTGCAGGGGATGTTCCGCGCCGGCCTGATCACCGATGCCGAGGGCGAGGTGCTGTACGCCGATGACGCGGTCGCGCATGAGGCGATCCGGGTCGAGGGCGAGCCGCTGGACCCGCCGCAGGGGCTGACCCTGCTGCTGCACAAGCCGCGCGGCTACACCTGTTCGACCAAGGACAAGGGCCGGCTGATCTACGACCTGCTGCCGCCGCGTTACCGCGACCGCGCGCCGGTGCTGTCCTCGGTGGGCCGCCTGGACCGCGACACCAGCGGCATGCTGCTGATGACCGACGACGGCGCGCTGCTGCACCGGATCGTGTCGCCGAAGTCGCGCCTGGACAAGGCCTACGAGGTCACCCTCGCCGAAGATCTGCGCGGCGATGAAACCGCGCGTTTCGCCAGCGGCGGCCTGCTGTTGGAATCGGATGACAAGCCGCTGCTGCCGGCCGAGCTGCACGTGAACGGTCCGCGCCAGGCGCAGCTGGTCCTGCACGAGGGCCGTTACCACCAGGCCCGCCGGATGTTCGCGGCCGTTGGCAACCACGTCGAGGCGCTGCACCGCAGCCGCATCGGTGGGCTCTCGCTGGGCGAGCTGCCTGAAGGCGAGTGGCGCATGCTGGATGCGGCCGATCTCGAGACGCTGTTCAACGTCCCATGACGGCCTTCGCCGCGCTGCCGTTCCTGCCCGACGCCGTCATCTTCGACATGGACGGCCTGATGATCGACAGCGAGCGCGTCTCCATCGCGTGCTGGTCGCAGGCCGCGCAGGAACTGGCACTGCCCTTCCCGGAGGGGTTCTGGCTGCGCATGGTGGGGCTGGGCGACCGCGATTGCGAACGCCTGCTGCTGCAGACGGTGAATGCCGAGCAGGTCGCCGCGCTGTTCGCGCGCTGCCACGACCTGTACGAAGCGCGCACGCAGCAGGGGCTGCCGCTGCGCCCCGGCATCCTGGAGATCCTGCAGCTGCTGCACGATCACGGCGTTCCGCGTGCGGTGGCGACCTCCACCCGCCAGCCGCGTGCCTCGCGCAAGCTGGCAGCGGCCGGGCTGCTGCCGTTCTTCGAGGTGGTGGTGACCAGCAGCGATGTGTCGCATCCCAAGCCTGCCCCGGACATCTACCTGCTGGCCGCGCAGAAGCTGGGCAAGGACCCGGCGCGCTGCCTGGCGCTGGAAGACTCCCCGGCCGGTATCCGCGCGGCAGTGGGGGCGGGCATGACGGCGATCCAGGTGCCGGACCTGGTGCATCCGGATGAGGAACTGCGTGCGCTGGGGCATCGCATCGTGGATTCGCTGCTGGATGCACGGCAGTTGTTGGTGCCGTTGCTGCCGGTGACCGGCGCCCGGTAACCAACGGCGTTGCCCGTCTGGACCACGAAAAAGCCCGGCACATGGCCGGGCTTTTTCATGCGGACACAGGCTGCCGTCAGAGGCGGCTGAACACCAGCGCCGCATTCGTGCCGCCAAAGCCGAAGCTGTTGGACATCACGGTGTTCAGCTGTGCCGGCTGCGTCTCGCGCACGATCGGGAAGCCTTCCACCAGCGGGTCCAGCTCGCCGATGTTGGCCGAGCCGGCGATGAAGCCATCGCGCATCATCAGCAGGCAGTAGATCGCTTCATGCACGCTTGCCGCACCCAGCGAGTGGCCCGACAGCGCCTTGGTCGAGGACAGCGGCGGGATGCTCTCGCCGAATACTTCGCGCACGGCCTTCAACTCGGTGACGTCGCCCAGCGGGGTCGAGGTGCCATGCGTGTTGAGGTAGTCGATCGGGGCGGTGATGTGCTCCATCGCCATGTTCATGCAGCGCACCGCGCCTTCACCGGACGGGGCGACCATGTCGGCACCGTCGGAGGTGACGCCGTAACCGACCAGCTCGGCATAGATGCGCGCGCCACGGGCCACGGCGTGGTCGTAGTCTTCCAGCACCAGCATGCCGCCGCCGCCGGCGATGACGAAGCCGTCGCGGTCCTTGTCGTACGGGCGCGAGGCCGAGGCCGGCGTGTCGTTGAAGCGGGTCGACAGGGCGCCCATCGCATCGAACATCACGCTCATCGACCAGTGCAGGTCTTCACCGCCACCGGCGAACATCACGTCCTGCGCGCCATGACGGATCAGATCCGCAGCGGCGCCGATGCAATGCGCGGAGGTGGCGCAGGCGGCCGACAGCGAGTAGCTCAGGCCCTTGATCTGGAACGCGGTGGCCAGGCAGGCCGACACGGTCGAGCACATCGTGCGCGGCACCATGTACGGGCCGACCTTGCGCACGCCACGGGCGCGCAGGATGTCGGCCGATTCGACCTGCCACTGGCTGGAGCCGCCGCCGGAGCCGGCGATCAGGCCGGTCCGCGGGTTGGCGACCTGCGCCTCGTCCAGGCCGGCATCGGCGATCGCGTCGCGCATGGCGATGTACGCATACGCCGAGGCATCGCTCATGAAGCGCTTCACCTTGCGGTCGATCTGCGCATCCAGGTCGAGCTCGATGTTGCCGCCGACATGGCTGCGCAGGCCGGCTTCGGCATGATCGGGCAGGTGGCGGATGCCGGCGCGGCCTTCACGCAGTGCGGAGGACACGGTGTCCAGATCGTTGCCCAGGCACGAAGTGATGCCCATTCCGGTAATGACGACGCGACGCATCAGAAGTTCTCAGTGGAAGTGAACAGACCTACACGCAGGTCTTTGGCAGAGTAGATTTCGCGACCGTCCACCAGCATGCGGGCGTCGGACTGTGCCATCACCAGCTTGCGGTTGATGACGCGCGAGATGTCGATTTCGTAGGTGACGCGCTTGGCGCTCGGCAGTACCTGGCCGGTGAACTTGACTTCGCCGCAGCCCAGGGCGCGGCCACGGCCGGGCGCGCCGATCCAGGTCAGGAAGAAGCCGGTCAGCTGCCACATGGCATCCAGGCCCAGGCAACCGGGCATGACCGGGTCGCCGAGGAAGTGGCAGTCGAAGAACCACAGGTCAGGGCGGATATCCAGTTCCGCGCGTACCATGCCTTTGCCATGGGGACCGCCGTCCTCGCGGATATCGGTGATGCGATCGAACATCAGCATCGGATCATTGGGCAGGCGGCCGCTGCCCGGGCCGAACAGTTCACCGCGGGCGCTGGCCAGCAGCTGGTCGCGCGAGAACGCGTTGAGACGAGTCATGGAAAACGCAATCCTGAGGAAGTTGTCATCGGGGTGAGCCGACCACAGGTCGACTGCTCTTGCATGAAGCAAGTGCTCAAGAGTGCATGAGAAAAAGTGATTCAATCAAACGTTTTAACCGTACGCCGCCGTAGTGTTTTCAGGTTCAAAAACGCATGTTGTTGTTATCCAACAACCATACTGCGGCGTGTGGCTGTAATCTTGTTCATCTGAATCCGAGTGCCAACGCCCGTGTCCCGCCCCCGCAAGATCATTCACGTCGACATGGATGCGTTTTACGCGTCCGTGGAGCAGCGTGACGACCCTTCCTTGCGGGGCAAACCGGTGGTGGTGGCGTGGCGGGGCATGCGTTCGGTAGTGTGCGCAGCCTCGTACGAGGCGCGTGTGTTTGGCGTGCGTTCGGCGATGCCTGCGCTGCGCGCGGAGCGGCTGTGTCCGGAGGCGGTGTTCGTGCCGCCGGATTTCGCCCGCTACAAGGCGGTGTCACGCCAGGTACGCGAGATTTTCCTGCGGCATACGGATCTGGTGGAGCCGTTGTCGCTGGATGAGGCGTATCTGGATGTGACCGAGCACAAAGGCGGGATGACGGTGGCGACGGAGATCGCGCAGATCATCCGCGCGCAGATCCGCGAAGAGACGCAGCTGACTGCCTCGGCGGGGATCGCGCCGAACAAGTTCCTGGCCAAGATCGCCTCGGATTGGCGCAAGCCGGATGGGCAGTTCGTGGTGCCGCCGCATCGTATCGAGCAGTTTCTGACGCCGCTGCCGGTGAATCGTGTGCCGGGCGTGGGCAAGGTGATGGCGGCGAAGCTGGCCGAGCTGGGGGTGGCGACGGTGGGTGATCTGCGTGCGCTGCCGCTGGAGGAACTGGAGGCGCGGTTCGGGACGTTCGGCGGACGGTTGTTCAATCGGGCGCGCGGCGTGGATGAGCGCCCGGTGGAACCGGATCAGCCGGTGCAGTCGATTTCGTCGGAGGATACGTTCGCCGAGGATCTGTTGTTGGAGGATCTGGCGCCGGCGATCGTGCAGTTGGCGGAGAAGACATGGCTGGCGACGCGCAAGACGGACCGGGTGGGACATACGGTGGTGTTGAAGTTGAAGACGTCGCAGTTCCGGATCATTACGCGGAGTTTTACGCCGGAGTCGCCGCCGGATTCGTTGGAGGAACTGCGCGATATTGCGTTGGGGCTGCGGGCGCGGGTGGAGTTGCCATTGGAGACGCGGTATCGGTTGGTGGGGGTGGGGTTGGGGGGCTTCCGGGAGCGTGAGGTGGTGCGCCAGCCGGGGTTGTTTGATCACCTGGGTGATGGCTGACGGTTTTTCTGTTTGCGGCAACGGCAACGGCAACGGCAACGGCTGAGGCGCTGGGGTCCGGGTTATTAGGGTTTGGGACGACGCGGGTGGGGTATCGGGACCCGCTGCAAGTACGTCCCTGTAAGCTCGTGTGTTGCCATCCATGGCAACACACGGTCCCGATACCCCACCCGCGTCGTCCCCCCGACACTGGGTCGGTGCGCAGAGGGGAAACGCGTCGTGCGTTTCGAGATTCGCGAATGACGTCTGGTTTCTACGGATGCGTCATTACGGCCACTGCATTTCACCCTTGGCGACCTTCGCGCTCAGTTCCAGTGAGCTCTCGCCCGCCAGATTTGGATAGCGTTTTTTCATCGCGGCAATCAGTACGTTGGCGTCTTTGCTGCGTGCGGTTTCTTCGTCGAACGCGCGGATGTAGTCGGCGGTGAAATCCACTGCGCTGATGTCCAAGGCGGCATCGGCTGCGTAGTGGCCGGGGATGACGCGGGCGGGGTTCAGGGTTTTGATCGTGGCCAGTGTCTGCAGCCAGTGCGCGTGCGATTGGGCGCTTTGGGTGTCGGCCATCCAGACGTGTTCGCCGGCGACGATGGGGATGCCGCCGAGGACGGTGCGCAGGGCGGGGATCCACAGGACGGTGCGGTCCGGGGTGGGGCCGGTGAGGCCGATGATCTTGATCGGTTGGCCTTCGAGGGTGAGGGTGTCGCCGTCCAGTGGGGTGGGGACGACGATGCGGCTGGGCTTGGCTGCGCCCATCTGCGGGCCCCAGTAGGCGAGTTTGGCGGCCTGGGTGGCATTGATGTGGGC
This sequence comes from Stenotrophomonas sp. TWI809, assembly GCF_039673205.1. Classification (NCBI taxonomy): domain Bacteria; kingdom Pseudomonadati; phylum Pseudomonadota; class Gammaproteobacteria; order Lysobacterales; family Lysobacteraceae; genus Stenotrophomonas; species Stenotrophomonas sp. TWI809. The sequence goes on from NZ_JBDJLE010000019.1 coordinate 87,200, forward strand.
GACGGTGGAGGGGGTGGCGAGGATGCGGGCGTCGGGGAAGGCGTCCTGCAGCGTGGCCAGGCCGAAGTAGTAGTCGGGGTCGCCGTGGCTGATGTAGATCGTGGTCAGCCGTTTGCCGGAATCGCGGATGCGCTGGACGAGTTGCGCGGCATCGGTGGCGGCGAACTGGGCGTCGACCAGGATGGCGTCGTGGCGGCCGGTGATCAGGGTGGACGCGACCGAAAACAGCGCCTTGTCACCGGGGTGGTAGGGCTGCACCTGCAGCGCGTGGGCTTCGGCGGTGGCCGCAGCGGCGTGGCTGATGGCCGGTGGGCTCATGGCGAGCGCGGTACCGAGCGTCAACGCCAGGGCCAGGGTCGTGCGGGAAACGTTCTGCATTTCAAGAAGTCCTGTGCAGCGCGGCCCCGGCATCACACCGGGGCGGGACGGCCCCGACATGACACCGGGGCGGGACGGCCCCGACATGACACCGGGGGGAACGGCCCCGACATGACACCGGGGGGAACGGCCCCGACATGACACCGGGGCCGGTAGAGCCGACCGTTGGTCGGCTGCGCCCAGATCGGCGGCCTGGTCAGTACGCAACCGTGGCGATCTGCCGCACGTATTGCGGGGTTTCGATTTCGCCGACGAAGGCGTCGGCGTAGTCGGCGTAGCTGATCCGGCTGTGGCCGTCATCGCCGACCAGGAAGTTCTTCGCCTGGGTGCGGAAGCCGCCGCGCTGCGGGCCGGGGCCGATTTCGGCGGCGGGGGAGTAGAACGTCCAGTCGAGGTCGTCGACGGCGCGGAGCTGCTTGAGCGTCTCGCGGGCGGCCAGGGCGACCGGCTTGTAGGCGTCCGGGAAGCCCTCGGTGTCCACCAGCTGCACACCGGGGGCGACTTCCAGGCTGCCGGCGCCACCGACCATGATGAAACGTGGAACGCCGGCCTGGCGCGCCGCGGCGACCAGGGCGGCACTGGTCGTGGTCACCGTGGTGGGGGCATCGCCCGGGCGCGGGCCGAAGGCGCTGGCCAGGACGTCATGGCCGGCGATCACAGCGGCCAGGGCATCGATGTCGTCCAGCGCGGCCACGGCCAGCTGCGCGCCGTCCAGTTCCGCCGGGAGGTCAGTCTCACGGCGGACGATGGCGGTGACCTGATGGCCGCGGGCGAGGGCCTGGCGGGTGATTTCACGGCCGATGTTGCCGGTGGCACCAACGAGAGCGATTTTCATGGGGGACGTCCGTTGAGGAAGGAAGGCCAGCGTATGCCTCTGGAATCGAACGAAAAACCGCGTATAACGGCCTAATTTGTTGCACGGATCGATCAAATGGACCGGATGACTGCCATGAACGTGTTCGTCGAAGTGGCCGAGCGTGGCAGCCTGACCGCTGCGGCCGAGGCGCTGGAGATGTCGCGGGCGATGGTGACGCGCTATCTGGCCGAGGTGGAGCGCTGGCTGGGGGCGCGTCTGCTGCACCGGACCACGCGCCGGATCAGCCTGACGGGGCCGGGAGAAGCGGCGCTGCTGCGCTTCCGGCAGATGCTGGCGATCGGCGATGAGCTGCGCGGGGAGCTGGCCACGGACAATCCCGAGCCGCATGGCCTGCTGCGGGTCACCGCGAGCGTGTCGTTCGGGCAGAACCATCTGGCGGCGGCGGTGGCCGAGTTCGTCAAACGGCATCCGCTCACACGCGTTGAACTGTTGCTGGTGGATCGGGTGGTCAACCTGGTGGAGGAGCGCGTGGACATCGCCGTGCGCATCTCGCGCGCGATCGACCCGAGCCTGATCGCGCGTCCGCTGGGGCAGTGCCGCTCGGTGCTGTGCGCGGCGCCGTCGTACCTCGCAGAGCGCGGTACGCCGACCACCGCCGACGCACTGGCCACGCACAACTGCCTGACGCACCACTACGTCGGCAAGAGCGTGTGGCATCTGCAACGCGACGGACGGAAGATCGCGGTGGCGGTGGGGGGCAACATCAGTGCAAACGAAGCGTCGTTGCTGCTGGAAGCGGTGCGTGCCGGTGCGGGCATCGCGATGCTGCCGATGTATCAGATCGCACCGCTGCTGCACGCGGGGGAACTGGTCGCCGTACTGCCGGACCATGAAGTCGAACTGCTGGGCCTGTACGCGGTGTACGCCTCACGCCGGCAGCTGCCGACGATCATGCGCAGCTTCCTGGATTTCCTGGTGGAACGCTTTGCCAGCCCGGCGTTCCTGGCGCAGCTGTAAACGCGGCCCCGGTAGAGCCGACCGTTGGTCGGCTGCACTTGATCCGGCAACCGCGCATCAGCACGCCGTGCACCCGCAACCGCAGCGGGCGCGTGCAGCCGACCAACGGTCGGCTCTACCCGGGCGTGCATCGGCATCACACACGCACCTCCGTACAATGGCGCTTCCCTGCTGTGGAAGTGAGCATTGTCTTGTCGTATCCGTATCCGTTGGTGGTGTTCGATCTGGATGGCACGCTGGTGGACAGCGCGGCCGATATCGCCGAAGCGCTCAACCGCACGCTGCAGGACTGGCAGTTGCCGCGCGTGCCGGAGGCGACGGTGTTGACGTGGATCGGTGATGGCGTGCGGCGGCTCGTTGAGCAGGCGTTTACCGCGGCCGGCAGCGATATCGATCTGGACGAGGTGATGCCCGGTTTCATGCGCCACTACGAGGCGTGCCTGTTGCGCAGCCCGCGCCTGTTTGATGGCGTGGCCGAAACGTTGGCTGCCTTGCGCAAGCGTTCGGTGACGCTGGCGATCTGCACCAACAAGCCGTCCGCACTGGTGGCGCCGCTGCTGCAGCACTTCGGTCTGCAGGACGTGTTCGCACTGGTGCTGGGTGGGGATTCCTTGCCGGAGCGCAAGCCCAGTGGTGCGCCGTTGCGGCATATCGCCGCGCAGTTCGAGGTGGCCGTCGAGGCCGCCTTGATGGTGGGTGATTCGATCACCGATTACCGCGCTGCCGTGGATGCCGGGATGCCGGTGGCGCTGGTGCGCTATGGGTATCCGCGTGGGCTGGATCTGGACAACGTCGAGGCGGTTGCCGTGGTGGATGATCTGCGGGAATTGTTGGCGTTGTAAGGCCTTCGGGCGTGGGGCGCCCCCCCCGCGGGCCCCCCCCGGGCCAACCGTGTGGGGGCCCACCAGGGGCCCCGGGCGCGGCCCCGG
>NZ_JBDJLE010000020.1:0-88494 GCF_039673205.1 Stenotrophomonas sp. TWI809
TGGTTGTCACCCTGATCAACCCGGTCGCCATGGATGAAGGCCTGCGCTTCGCGATTCGCGAAGGCGGCCGTACCGTCGGCGCCGGCGTGGTCTCCAAGATCATCGCGTAATCTGCTAGAATCTGCGCCCCGATGTTGCCTGGGTAGGGCATCGGGGTGTAACCAAACGGGAAAAGAGGCGCAGGATGCTCCTCGTGTTCCCCAGACCAGGAAGGGTCGCGCCATTCAGGCTTTGTCAACAGTGACCCTGTTGACTGCCAACTTGTATGCGCGCTATACTTTTTGTCTGGGCAGATCGGGAGACCGGTCTGCCTCGATTTTTGAGGTCTACGGAAAGATCTTGTCGCCGCGCAGGAATGTGCGGCGTCTGCATTCAGGATATTCATGGGACAAGGCAACCCAGAGGCCTTGTCCGTCGCTCTTTTAACGAAGGAACCCACCGTCATGGCGGACCAAAAGATCCGGATTCGGCTGAAGGCGTTCGATCATCGTTTGATCGACCGTTCGGCCAGCGAGATCGTAGAAACGGCAAAGCGGACCGGCGCGCAAGTGCGTGGCCCGATCCCCCTGCCGACCAAGATCGAGCGTTACACCATTCTCGTCTCGCCGCACGTCGATAAAGACGCGCGTGACCAGTACGAGACCCGCACGCATAAGCGCGTGCTCGATATCGTTGACCCGAACGACAAGACCGTGGACGCGCTGATGAAGCTCGAACTGGCTGCCGGCGTCGACGTTCAGATCAAGCTGACCTGAGGACTACGACCATGACGAAGAAATATTCGTTGGGCTTCGTGGGCCGCAAGGCTGGCATGAGCCGCGTGTTCACCGAAGATGGCCAGGCCATCCCGGTAACCCTGATTGAAGCTACCCCGAACCGCATCGCGCAGATCAAGACCGTCGAAGCTGACGGCTACAGTGCCGTGCAGGTGACCGTCGGCGCGCGTCGCGCTGCCCTGGTCAACAAGCCGGAAGCCGGTCACTTCGCCAAGGCGAAGGTCGACGCGGGCCGTGGCCTGTGGGAATTCCGCGTTGAAGACGCGCAGCTCGGCGATTTCGCCGTTGGCGGCGAAGTCAAGGCGGACATCTTTGAAGTTGGCCAGAAGGTCGACGTCCAGGGTGTCACCAAGGGTAAGGGCTTCCAGGGCACCATCAAGCGCTACAACTTCCGTATGGGCGATGCAACCCACGGTAACTCGCTGTCGCATCGCGCGCCGGGTTCCTTGGGCCAGCGCCAGACCCCGGGTCGCGTTTTCCCGGGTAAGAAGATGTCCGGCCACATGGGTTCGGTGCAGCAGAGCACCCAGAACCTTGAAGTGGTGAAGGTCGATGTCGAGCGTGGTCTGATCGCGATCCGTGGTGCCGTTCCGGGCGCAGCGGGTGGTGACGTGATCGTTCGTCCGGCTAGCAAGGCATAAGGAGAGATGACGATGGAACTCGTTATCACGGGTAGCAACAACAAGGTCTCGGTCTCCGATGCCGTGTTCGGTCGCGATTTCAGCGAAGATCTGGTTCACCAGGTCGTCGTTGCTTACCGCAACGCCGGTCGCGCCGGCACCAAGGCACAGAAGACTCGCTCTGAAGTGGCTGGTACCACCAAGAAGTCGAAGAAGCAGAAGGGCGGCGGCGCGCGTCATGGCGCACTGACGGCTCCGATCTTCATCGGCGGCGGTGTCACCTTCGCGGCCAAGCCGCGCAGCTTCGAGCAGAAGGTCAACCGTAAGCAGTACCGTGCAGCCATGTGCGCGATCCTGTCCGAGCTGAACCGCCAGGGCCGTCTGACCATCGTGGAGTCCTTCGATGTCGAAGTGACCAACACGAAGGCTCTGATCGCCAAGCTGGCCGGCCTGGAAGTGGGCAAGCGTCCGCTGATCGTCACCGAAGATGCTTCCGAGCACCTGTACCTGTCGGCGCGCAACATTCCCTACGTGGAAGTGCGTGACGTGCAGGGCCTGGACCCGGTGTCGCTGGTCGGTGCCGACACGGTCGTCATCACCGCTGATGCGGTCAAGAAGGTCGAGGAGTGGCTGGCATGAGCAGCAACGAAAAAGTCTTCAGCGTGCTGCGCGCTCCGCGAGTCTCCGAAAAGACCGCGCGCCTGCAGGAACATTCCAACCAGTATGTCTTCGAAGTTTCGAACGAAGCCACCAAGGCCGATGTAAAGGCCGCGGTTGAGCAGCTGTTCGACGTCAAGGTCGAATCGGTCAACGTGCTGAACGTGAAGGGCAAGAACAAGTCCTTCCGTAACCGCACCGGCCGCCGCGGCGATTGGCGCAAGGCGTACGTGCGTCTCGCCGATGGCCAGTCCATCGATGTAACGGCCAAGGCCTGAGGTCCATCCCATGCCATTGATGAAATTCAAACCCACTTCTCCCGGCCGTCGTTCGGCCGTGCGCGTGGTCACGCCCGATCTGCACAAGGGCGCGCCGCATGCAGCGCTGCTGGAGCCGCAGAGCAAGTCCGGTGGTCGTAACCACCACGGCCGCATCACCACCCGTCACGTGGGTGGTGGTCACAAGCAGCACTACCGCGTCATCGACTTCAAGCGCAACAAGGAAGGCATTCCGGCGCGCGTGGAACGCATCGAATACGATCCGAACCGCACCGCCCATATCGCCCTGCTGTGCTACGTCGACGGCGAACGCCGCTACATCATCGCACCGAAGGGCCTGAAGGCCGGTGACCAGGTGATCGCGGGTTCGGATGCGCCGATCAAGACCGGTAACACGCTGCCGCTGCGCAACATCCCGGTCGGTACCACTGTCCACGGCATCGAACTGAAGCCGGGCAAGGGTGCCCAGATCGCGCGTGCCGCCGGCGCTGCCGTGCAGCTCGTCGCTCGTGAAGGTATCTACGCCACCCTGCGCCTGCGCTCGGGTGAAATGCGTAAGGTGCCGGTCGAGTGCCGCGCCACCATCGGTGAAGTCGGTAACGACGAACACAACCTGGAAAAGCTGGGCAAGGCTGGCGCCAAGCGCTGGCGTGGTGTCCGCCCGACCGTTCGTGGTGCTGCCATGAACCCGGTTGACCATCCGCACGGCGGTGGTGAGGCGAAGGCCGGCCAGGGCAACCCGCATCCGGTCACCCCGTGGGGTGTCCCGACCAAGGGTTACAAGACGCGCAAGAACAAGCGCACCCAGCAATTCATCGTCCGCGATCGTAGGGGCTAATCGACCATGGCACGTTCACTCAAGAAGGGCCCGTTTGTCGATCACCACCTCATCAAGAAGGTGGAAGCCGCTGCGGGTAGCAAGAAGCCGATCAAAACCTGGTCGCGCCGTTCGATGATCCTGCCGGAAATGGTAGGCGTCACCATCGCCGTTCATAACGGTAAGAACCACGTTCCGGTGCTCGTCAACGAGAACATGGTCGGCCACAAGCTCGGCGAATTTGCCATCACCCGGACCTTCAAGGGTCACGGTGGTGACAAGAAGTCGGGCAAGTAAGGAGAGATGACAATGGAAGCGAAAGCAATCCTGCGCTCCGCGCGCATCTCTGCGCAGAAAGCCCGCCTGGTCGCTGACCAGGTGCGCGGCCTGCCGGCCGAGCGTGCGGTCAACCTGCTGAAGTTCTCGGACAAGAAGGCTGCCCACCTGATCAAGAAGGTGGTGGAGTCGGCTATTGCAAACGCCGAGAACAACCAGGGCGCCGACGTCGACGAGCTGAAGGTACAGACCATCATGGTAGATGAAGGTCCGACCCTGAAGCGTTTCATGGCGCGGGCGAAAGGCCGCGGCACCCGCATCCTCAAGCGCACCAGCCACATCACTGTGGTTGTGGGCGCCGGCAAGTAAGCGGAAAGGAAAACACCATGGGTCATAAAGTTCATCCGATTGGTATCCGCCTCGGCATTTCCAAGGACTGGAACTCCAAGTGGTACGCCAACAAGGCCGAGTTCGCTGGTTATCTGGCAGCCGACCTGAAGGTGCGGGACATGCTGCGCAAGAAGCTTGCGCAGGCCGGCATCAGCAAGATCCTGATCGAGCGTCCGGCAAAGACCGCTCGCGTGACGATCCACACCGCCCGTCCGGGCGTGGTGATCGGCAAGCGCGGTGAGGACATCGAGAAGCTGCGCAAGGAAGTGAGCGAAATGATGGGCGTCCCGGCGCACATCAACGTCACCGAAGTGCGTAAACCCGAGCTGGACGCACAGCTGGTTGCCGAGTCGATCGCGCAGCAGCTGGAGCGTCGCATCATGTTCCGCCGCGCGATGAAGCGTTCGGTCGGCAACGCGATGCGCCTCGGTGCCTTGGGCATCAAGGTCAACGTCGGTGGCCGCTTGAACGGCGCGGAAATCGCCCGTTCGGAGTGGTACCGCGAAGGCCGCGTGCCGCTGCATACGCTGCGTGCCGACATCGACTATGGTTTCGCTGAAGCCAAGACGACCTACGGCATCATCGGCATCAAGGTCTGGATCTACAAGGGCGAAGTCTTCGATTTCTCCCAGGTTGGCCAGGAAAAGCAGGACGATTCCCCGCGCAACGATCGTAACGATCGCGGCGACCGCGGTGACCGTCCGTCGCGCCCGGCTCGTGAAGCGAGGTAACGACAATGTTGCAACCCAAGCGAACCAAATACCGCAAGGTACACAAGGGCCGTAACGATGGTCTGAGCTGGAGCGGCAACGCTGTCAGCTTCGGCGAATACGGCCTGAAGGCAACCGCTCATGGTCAGCTGACCGCGCGTCAGATCGAAGCGGCTCGCCGCTCGATCAGCCGCTACGTCAAGCGCGGCGGCAAGATGTGGATCCGAGTGTTCCCCGACAAGCCGATCACCAAGAAGCCCATCGAAGTCCGAATGGGTTCTGGTAAGGGCAACGTGGAGTACTGGGTAGCCCAGATCCAGCCCGGCCGCATGATCTATGAAATCGAAGGCGTCGCAGAAGACGTGGCACGTGAGGCGTTCCGCCTGGCTGCCGCCAAGCTCTCCGTGACCACCACTTTCGTGACCCGGACGGTGCTCTGATGGATATCAAACAACTTCGCGAAAAGTCGGCTGACGACCTGAAGAGCCACCTGATCGACCTGCGTAAGGAGCAGTTCTCGCTCCGTATGCAGCAGGTCACTGGCCAGCTGCCGAAGACCCACGAAACCCGCCGGGTTCGCCGCGAGATCGCTCGCGTCAAGACCCTGCTCGGCAGCACCAAGTAAGGATGGCCGCGATGAGCGATAACAACGACAGCAAGACGCTGCGCACGGTCGAAGGCCGTGTCGTCAGCAACAAGATGGACAAGACGGTCACCGTGTTGGTGGAGCGCCTGGTCAAGCACGCCCTGTACGGCAAGTACATCAAGCGTTCGACCAAGCTGCACGCACACGACGCCGACAACACCTGCAACGAAGGTGATGTCGTTCGTGTGACCGAGATTGCTCCGATGTCCAAGACCAAGAACTGGCGCGTGGTGGAAGTCATCACGCGTGCGGTTCAATAAGGAGATCTGACTCATGATCCAGATGCAGAGCTACCTCGAAGTCGCGGACAATTCCGGTGCCAAGGAAGTGATGTGCATCAAGGTGCTCGGCGGCTCCAAGCGCCGCTACGCGCACATTGGCGACATCATCAAGGTCACCGTGAAGGATGCAATCCCGCGCGGCAAGGTCAAGAAGGGTGAAGTGTTCGACGCCGTCGTGGTGCGTACCCGCAAGGGTGTGCGTCGCGCCGATGGTTCGCTGATCCGTTTCGATGCCAACGCCGCGGTCCTGCTCAACAACAAGCAAGAGCCGATCGGTACCCGCATCTTCGGACCGGTGACGCGTGAACTTCGTTCCGAGAAGTTCATGAAGATCGTCTCGCTCGCTCCCGAAGTGCTGTGAGCGACAGGAGATAATCATGGCTAACCGTATCAAGAAGGGCGACCAGGTTGTCGTCAACACCGGCAAGGACAAGGGCAAGCAGGGCGAAGTCGTCCGCGTCGACGGCGATCGTGTGATCGTCGCCAACGTGAACATCGTCAAGCGCCACACCAAGCCGAACCCGCAGGCAGGCGTTGCCGGCGGCGTGGTCGAGCGTGAAGCGTCGATCCATATCTCCAACGTGAATGTGCTGAACCCGGCTTCGGGCAAGGGCGAGCGCGTTGGCTTCAAGGTGCTGGAGGATGGACGCAAACTGCGTGTGTTCCGCTCCAGCGGTGAGGCGCTCGACGCCTGAGGAATGAGCAGATGAATTCCCGTCTCGAAAAGTTTTACAAGGAAGAAGTGGTGCCGGCGCTGATGAAGCAGTTCGGCTACACCAATCCGATGCAGGTTCCGAAGCTGGTCAAGGTCACCCTGAACATGGGTGTCGGCGAAGCAGCCACGAACAAGAAGATCCTGGAAAATGCCGTCGCCGATATGGCCAAGGTCTCCGGTCAGAAGCCGATCGTGACCAAGTCCCGCGTCTCGGTGGCATCGTTCAAGATCCGCGATGGTTGGCCGATCGGCTGCAAGACCACGCTGCGTCGTGAAAAGATGTACGAGTTCATGGACCGTCTGATCAACATCTCGTTGCCGCGCGTGCGCGACTTCCGTGGTGTCTCGGGTCGTTCCTTCGACGGTCGTGGCAACTTCAACATGGGTGTGAAGGAACAGATCATCTTCCCGGAAATCGACTTCGACGCTGTCGACGCGATCCGCGGCATGGATATCGCCATCACCACCACCGCCAAGACCGATGCGGAAGCGAAGGCGCTGCTCGCAGCGTTCAAGTTCCCGTTCCGTAACTGATACGTCGAGGAATCCGAAATGGCAAAGACCTCCATGGTCAACCGCGACCTCAAGCGTGCGAAGCTGGCCGTCAAGTACGCCGGCAAGCGTGAAGAGCTGAAGAAGATCATCTCCAGCGCGACCGCGTCGTACGACGAAAAGGCCGAGGCCGTCATCAAGCTGCAGAAGCTGCCGCGCGATTCGTCGCCGAGCCGTCACCGCAACCGTTGCGAGCTCTCGGGCCGCCCGCGTGGCGTGTACAGCAAGTTCGGCCTGGGCCGTAACAAGCTGCGCGAAGCCACCATGCGTGGTGACGTGCCGGGCCTGCGCAAGGCCAGCTGGTAAGGGATTCGTCCCTTCAACTGCCCGGTGCCTTCACGGCGCAGGGCAGGGGAGAAGGGCCGGTTTCCCGGCTCTGATCCCGGATTAAGGGAGCCCGACGCAAGTCGGGCTCTTTTTGCCGTATACTCCCGCGTCTTGCTCGCCCGCAAGGCGTGAGCAGTGTGTGAAGACGGGCCCTGGCCCATTCCAGGTAGACACAAGATTTTCGCGAAAGCGGATATCGGTGCACTCAAAGGTATCGACTATGAGCATGACTGATCCCATCGCCGACCTGCTGGTACGCATCAAGAATGCGGCCGCGGTTGGCAAGCAGACGGTGAAAGCACCGTCGTCCAAGATCAAGGTGGCAATCGCAGAGGTGTTGAAGGCCGAAGGCTACATCACCGATCTGCGCGTGACCAAGATCGAGAACAACAAGGCCGAGCTTGAAATCGTCCTGAAGTATTTCGAGGGCAAGCCGGTCATCGAGACCCTGAAGCGCTTCTCGCGTTCGGGTCTGCGCCAGTACCGTGGCAAGTCCGAGCTGCCGAAGGTCCTCAACGGCCTGGGTATCTCCATCATCTCCACCTCCAAGGGCATCATGACTGATGCGCAGGCGCGCCAGTTGGGCGTCGGCGGCGAAGTCCTGTGCTTCGTGGCCTAAGGCGAGAAGGAACCAACTATGTCCCGCGTAGCCAAGAAGCCAGTCAACCTGCCCAAGGGCGTTGAACTGAACATCCAGCCGGAATCCGTCAGCGTGAAGGGCCCGAAGGGCACCCTGTCGCTTGCCAAGGTTGCCGGCGTTGAAATCACTGTCGACAACGGCGTTGCCACCCTGGCCGCCAACGATGCCTCGCTGGTCGCCCTCACCGGCACCGTGCGCGCCATCCTGGCCAACATGGTCAAGGGCGTCACCGACGGCTTCGAGCGCAAGCTTGAGCTGGTCGGCGTCGGTTACCGTGCCGCCATGCAGGGCAAGGATCTGAACCTGTCGCTCGGGTTCTCGCATCCGGTCCTGTTCGTGGCGCCGGAAGGCATCACCATCTCGACCCCGACCCAGACCGAAGTGCTGGTCCAGGGCACCGACAAGCAGCGCGTTGGCGAAGTTGCCGCCAAGATCCGTGGCTTCCGTCCGCCGGAGCCCTACAAGGGCAAGGGTGTGAAGTACGCCGGCGAAGTCATCATTCGTAAGGAAGCCAAGAAGGCCTAATTCAGGTCCTCAGCTTTCCAAGGAAAAAGATCATGAACAAGAACATCGCTCGTCTGCGTCGTGCCAAGTCGACCCGTGCACACATCCGTGTGCTCGGCGTGCCGCGCCTGTCGGTGCTGCGCACCGGTCAGCACCTGTACGCCCAGGTCTTCACCGCCGATGGCTCCAAGGTGCTGGCGTCGGCCAACACCACCCAGGCCGACGTCAAGGAAGGCCTGAAGAACGGCAAGAACAGCGACGCCGCCGTCAAGGTTGGCAAGCTGGTCGCCGAGCGCGCCAAGGCTGCGGGCATCGAGAAGGTCGCTTTCGACCGCTCGGGCTACCGCTACCACGGCCGCATCAAGGCACTGGCTGATGCAGCCCGCGAAGGCGGCCTGCAGTTCTAAGGGATAAGGAAGCGGGGCTGGTCCCCGCTTCCGCCTGCCTGCCGGCGCGGGTTGCGCCGGGCGACGTCCTTCTTCTGCAGGGGCGCTCGATCCACCGCTTCATTCCACAGCTATAAGCGGCATTGAGCCGTACATACTCAATCAATCAAGGAATCAACATGGCAGAAGAACGTCAGCAGCGGGGTCGCGATCGCGATCGCCGCGAAGAGAAAGTCGACGACGGCATGATCGAAAAGCTGGTCGCGGTCAACCGCGTCAGCAAGACCGTCAAGGGCGGTCGCCAGTTCACCTTCACCGCACTGACCGTGGTCGGTGACGGCGCAGGCAAGGTCGGTTTCGGTTACGGCAAGGCGCGTGAAGTGCCGGTCGCGATCCAGAAGTCGATGGAACAGGCTCGCAAGAACCTGGCCAATGTCGATCTGAACAACGGCACGTTGTGGCACCCGGTGAAGTCCGGCCACGGCGCAGCTCGCGTGTTCATGATGCCGGCCTCCGAAGGTACCGGTGTGATTGCCGGTGGTGCCATGCGCGCCGTCCTGGAAGCCGTTGGCGTCAAGAACGTGCTGGCCAAGGCCGTCGGCTCGCGTAACCCGATCAACCTGGTTCGCGCCACGCTGAAGGGTCTGACCGAAATGCAGTCGCCGGTCCGCATCGCGGCCAAGCGCGGCAAGAAGGTGGAGGATCTCAACCATGGCTAATGACACCGTCAAGACCGTCAAGGTCCGTCTGGTTCGCGGCCTGCGTGGTGCCCAGGCGCGTCATCGCCTGTCGGTGCGTGCGCTGGGCCTGGGTAAGCTGAACGATGTCCGTGAACTGAAGGACAGCCCGCAGGTTCGCGGTCTGATCAACAAGGTCCACTACCTCGTCAAGGTTGAGGAATAATCCAATGACCATGCATCTGAATGAATTGAGCCCGGCACCGGGCGCTCGTAAAGAGCGTACCCGCGTCGGTCGTGGTATCGGCTCCGGCCTGGGCAAGACCTGCGGCCGCGGCCACAAGGGTTCGTTCGCCCGTAAGGGTGGCGGCAAGATCAAGGCAGGCTTCGAAGGCGGCCAGACCCCCATGCAGCGTCGTCTGCCGAAGGTCGGTTTCCGTTCCAAGATCGCCAAGGACACGGCTGAAGTGCTGTCCTACCAGCTTGAGCGTCTGGAAGCTGGCGAGATCGACTTTGCCGCGCTGCGCGCTGCCAAGCTGGTCCCGAGCACCGCTAAGCGTGCCAAGATCGTCATGAAGGGTGACCTGACCAAGGCATTCACCCTGAAGGGCGTCGCTGCAACGGCCAGTGCCAAGGCCGCGATCGAAGCTGCCGGCGGCAGCGTACAGGAGTAAGACATGGCGCAAGCTGGCATTGGTAACCTCGGCGGCGGGCTCGGCAAGTTCACGGAACTCCGCCAGCGACTGCTGTTCGTCATCGGGGCATTGATCGTCTACCGCATCGGCTGTTATGTGCCGGTGCCTGGCGTCAATCCCGATGCCATGCTTGCGCTCATGCAGGCGCAGGGCGGCGGCATCGTGGACATGTTCAACATGTTCTCGGGCGGCGCCCTGCACCGTTTCAGCATTTTCGCGCTGAACGTGATGCCGTACATCTCGGCATCCATCGTGATGCAGCTGGCGGTCCACATCTTCCCCGCATTGAAGTCGATGCAGAAGGAAGGTGAATCGGGTCGTCGCAAGATCACCCAATATTCCCGCATCGGCGCCGTGTTGCTGGCGGTGGTGCAGGGCGGCAGCATCGCGCTGGCGCTGCAGAACCAGGTCTCCCCGGGCGGTGCCCCGGTCGTCTACGCACCGGGCATGGGCTTCGTGCTCACCGCCATCGTCGCGCTGACCGCCGGTACCATCTTCCTGATGTGGGTCGGTGAGCAGGTCACCGAGCGCGGCATCGGCAACGGTGTGTCGCTGATCATCTTCGCCGGCATCGTGGCCGGCCTGCCGGGCGCGGTCATCCACACCGTGGAAGCCTACCGCGACGGCAACATGAGCTTCATCGCCCTGCTGCTGATCGTGCTGGTGGTGCTGGCCTTCACCTACTTCGTGGTGTTCGTCGAGCGCGGCCAGCGCCGCATCACGGTGAACTACGCACGTCGCCAGGGTGGCCGCAACGCGTACATGAACCAGACCTCGTTCCTGCCGCTGAAGCTGAACATGGCGGGCGTGATCCCGGCCATTTTCGCCTCGAGCATCCTGGCATTCCCGACGACGCTGGCCATGTGGTCCGGCCAGGCCAGTTCGGCCACGTGGCTGCAGAAGGTCGCCAACGCCCTCGGGCCGGGCGAGCCGCTGCACATGATCGTGTTCGCCGCGCTGATCAGTGGTTTCGCGTTCTTCTACACCGCGCTGGTGTTCAACTCGCAGGAAACCGCCGACAACCTGAAGAAGTCGGGCGCGCTGATTCCGGGCATCCGTCCGGGCAAGGCGACCGCCGACTACGTGGATGCCGTGCTGACCCGTCTGACGGCGGCCGGTTCGCTGTACCTGGTGATCGTCTGTCTGCTGCCGGAAATCCTGCGCACCCAGCTCGGCGCCTCGTTCTACTTCGGTGGCACTTCGCTGCTGATCGTGGTGGTGGTGGTGATGGACTTCATTGCCCAGATCCAGGCGCACCTGATGTCGCACCAGTATGAGAGCCTGTTGAAGAAGGCCAACCTGAAGGGCGGCAACCGCGGCGGTTTTGCCCGCGGCTGATTGACCTGTTACACTAGTCTTCTTGTTGCGAAGGCTCTCCGGTTCCCGGACTGGCCTTCCAAATCGAAGGGCGGCCCCTGCAGCGGTTTCGGGTGGGGGTGTGATGTGGTGGTCCCGCGCGGGAGTAGCGCGGGCGGCGGCGGGGGCAACCTCTGCAGTCAACGACATCCGGCGCCGGAGCATGGGCACACTCCCCACGCCGGGTCCATGGAACCTTCAGGTTCCACGGGCTTCCCAGTAAACCGAGACCTTGATAGAATCGCTAGTTCACTTTTTTGATCCATCCTGCCGGATTGGCGCGCCCATGGTGCGCTGTCGGCCATCACTCAGCTGGAGAACCGCGTCATGGCGCGTATTGCAGGCGTCAACCTGCCAGCCCAGAAGCACGTCTGGGTCGGGTTGCAAAGCATTTACGGCATCGGCCGTACCCGTTCGAAGAAGGTCTGCGACGCCGCAGGCGTGACCTCGACCACCAAGATCCGCGATCTGTCGGAGCCGGAAATCGAGCGTCTGCGTCTCGAAGTCGGCAAGTACATCGTGGAAGGCGATCTGCGCCGTGAAATCGGTATCGCGATCAAGCGCCTGATGGATCTGGGCTGCTACCGCGGTCTGCGTCACCGTCGCGGTCTGCCGCTTCGTGGCCAGCGCACCCGTACCAACGCCCGCACCCGCAAGGGCCCGCGCAAGGCGATCAGGAAGTAAGGGACCTAAGAAATGGCTAAGCCCGTCGCTAAGACCAAGAAGAAGATCAAGCGCGTCGTCACTGACGGCGTCGCCCACGTCCATGCTTCTTTCAACAACACCATCGTGACCATCACCGACCGTCAGGGCAACGCTCTGTCGTGGGCGACCTCCGGTGGCGCTGGCTTCCGCGGTTCGCGTAAGTCCACCCCGTTCGCTGCCCAGGTGGCTGCCGAGAAGGCCGGCCGTGCCGCGCTCGACTACGGCGTCAAGTCCCTGGAAGTCCGCATCAAGGGCCCGGGTCCGGGTCGTGAGTCGGCCGTGCGCTCGCTGAACAACGTGGGCTACAAGATCACCAACATCATCGACGTGACGCCAATCCCGCACAACGGGTGCCGTCCGCCGAAGAAGCGTCGCGTCTAAAGGAGCGATAAGAAATGGCTCGTTATATCGGTCCTACCTGTAAGCTCGCCCGCCGCGAAGGCGCCGACCTTTCCCTCAAGAGCCCGGCGCGCGCGCTGGACTCCAAGTGCAAGCTGGAGCAGAAGCCCGGCCAGCACGGCGCCACTGCCCGTAAGGGCAAGCTGTCCGACTACGCTACCCAGCTGCGTGAAAAGCAGAAGGTCAAGCGTATCTACGGTCTGCTGGAGCGTCAGTTCCGCAACTACTACAAGAAGGCCTCGACCAAGAAGGGCAACACCGGCGAGAACCTGCTGCAGTTGCTGGAAACCCGTCTTGACAACGTCGTTTACCGCATGGGCTTCGCAGTGACCCGTCCGGCTGCCCGTCAGCTGGTCTCGCACCGCGGTGTCACCGTGAACGGCAAGTCGGTCAATCTGGCTTCGTACCAGGTCAAGGCTGGCGACGCTGTCGCTCTGTCCGAGAAGGCTGCCAAGCAGCTGCGCGTCCAGGAAGCCCTGACCGTGTCTGCTACGCATGACCTGCGTCCGTCGTGGGTTGAAGTTGATTCCGGCAAGTTCGCCGGCATCTTCAAGGCCGTGCCGGATCGTTCGGACCTGCCTGCGGATATCAACGAAGCGCTGATCGTCGAGTTGTATTCGAAGTAATTCACATTGGAGAACCTCCGGGTCACACCGGAGGTTCGCAGGAGAACCCGCAACATGACGGTTACCGCCAACCAGGTTCTGCGTCCTCGCGGTCCGCAGATCGAACGCCTTACCGATACCCGCGCCAAGGTCGTGATCGAACCCTTGGAGCGTGGTTACGGGCATACGCTGGGCAACGCCCTACGTCGCGTGCTGCTGTCGTCCATCCCGGGCTTCGCCATCACGGAAGTCGAAATCGATGGCGTACTGCACGAGTACACCACGCTTGAAGGCTTGCAGGAGGACGTGCTGGAAGTCCTGCTCAACCTGAAGGATGTGGCCATCCGCATGCATACCGGCGACAACGCTACGCTGTCGCTGTCCAAGCAGGGTCCGGGTGTCGTTACCGCTGCTGATATCAAGATTGACCATAACACCGAGATCCTCAATCCGGCTCATGTGATCTGCCATCTCACCAAGGATGTGGCGATCAACATGCGTCTGAAGGTCGAGCGCGGTTTCGGCTACCAGCCTGCTGCTGCTCGTCGTCGTCCGGATGAAGAAACCCGTGCCATCGGCCGCCTGGTCCTGGATGCGTCGTTCTCGCCGGTCCGTCGCGTCGCCTATTCGGTGGAAGCGGCCCGCGTCGAACAGCGTACCGATCTGGACAAGCTGGTGCTGGACATCGAAACCAACGCAACGATCGATGCCGAGGAAGCCGTGCGCACTGCCGCCGACATCCTCAGCGATCAGCTGTCGGTCTTCGGTGACTTCACCCACCGCGACCGCGGTGCGGCGAAGCCGGCCAACAACGGCGTGGATCCGGTGCTGCTGCGCCCGATCGACGATCTGGAGCTGACCGTGCGTTCGGCCAACTGCCTGAAGGCAGAGAGCATCTATTACATCGGCGATCTGATCCAGAAGACCGAAGTGGAGCTGCTCAAGACCCCGAACCTCGGCAAGAAGTCGCTGACCGAGATCAAGGAAGTCCTCGCACAGCGCGGTCTTTCGCTCGGCATGAAGCTGGAGAACTGGCCGCCGGCCGGTGTCGCCCAGCACGGCATGCTCGGCTGATCCAGCGCTACGCAAGATGCTTGACCCCGCACCTTCGGGTGCGGGGGCTTCACCGGCAACACTCCGCACCGACAGGTCGATAGCCTGCGGTGACGGCCAGCCAGGACGGCTGGCACCGGACCATCCGCAGTCCAAGCAACAACGCCAGGATGGCGACAGCGATACCCAACCGATCCAACATTCACTTCAGGAATCACCGTCATGCGTCATATGAAGTCCGGTCGTAAGTTCAACCGCACCAGCGCCCATCGCGAAGCAATGTTCAAGAACATGGCCGCGTCGCTGTTCAAGCACGAGCTGATCAAGACCACCCTGCCGAAGGCCAAGGAACTGCGCCGCGTTGCCGAGCCGCTGATCACCCTGGCCAAGGTTGATTCGGTTGCCAACCGTCGTCTGGCGTTCGCTCGCCTGCGCGACAACGAGGCCGTCGGCAACCTGTTCACCACCCTGGGCCCGCGTTACGCGACCCGTCCGGGCGGCTACCTGCGTCTGCTGAAGTGCGGTTTCCGCGCTGGCGACAATGCGCCGATGGCCTATGTTGAGCTGGTCGATCGTCCGGCTGCTGTGGCTGAAGCCGTCGAAGAGTAATCTTCGAGCTGTACCTGTTATTCGGTGAAGAACCCGGCCTTGTGCCGGGTTTTTCCGTTTCTGCGGGGTGATAACGGCACCGGCCACGGCCAAGGCCACGGCCACGGCCACGGCAAGAGCATGGCGCTGCGTGCGAGGGTGGGGCGTCGGCGCGGGTGGGTTGGCGGGACACGCCGTAAATCCGTCCATGGAGGCTCATGTCGCGCCATCCATGGCGCTCATGGTCCCGACAACCCACCCGCGCCAACGCCTGCACACATGGTCGGTGCGCATGGGGTAAAGCGGGGGCTGTGCGCGGCGTAGGTAGAGCCGGCCGTTGGCCGGCTGCGTGGCGGCTGGTCGCGGCCCTGTTAATCTTGGCGCCTGGACTTTCACGAGTGTTGGCAATGAATCCATTGCGTTGGAGTTTCCGCGCCCAGTTCCTGTTGGGGTTTCTGGTCTGCGCGGCACTGTTGGGGTATGCGATCTTCCTGCAGTTGAAGATGGGGCTGGAGCCGTGTCCATTGTGCATTTTCCAGCGGATTGCGTTCGCGGCGCTGGGGCTGTTGTTCTTGATCGGGGCGCTGCATGGTCCGCGGGATCCGGCCGGGCGGAAGACGTATGGGGTGCTGGCCTTCATCGCGGCGGCGGTCGGTATCGGCATTGCCGGTCGCCACGTGTATGTGCAGTTGCTGCCGCAGGACATGGGCTCGAGCTGTGGGCCGCCGCTGAGTTTCCTCAGTGAGACGATGGGGCCGTTCGAGGTGTTCCGCACCGTGCTGACCGGTACCGGCAACTGCGGCAACATCGATTGGCAGTTCCTGGGCCTGACGATGCCGATGTGGAGCCTGGTGTGGTTCGCGGCCTTGGCGGTGTGGGCGCTGGTGACGGCGTTCCGGGCGCGTCGTCGCCACTGAGGCCGGTTTCACGTCAGCTACCCGACCTGGCGCGCGTCTGGCGGCCAGGCCGGGTGCTGCGATCAGGCAGGGATGCTCCTGAGCTGATCAGACGGCAGGGCTTCCTCGCTCAGGTCAGAAGTCCTGCTGCAGGCTGAGGTAGGCGCCGCGGCGGGGACCCCACTGCGGGGCGAAGACGCCGATGCCGCCGCCGTCGCGCAGTTGGTAGCTGCGATCCAGGGCGTTGACCAGCGCGAGCTGTGCGTGCAGCGGGTGGCCGCTATCGGCGTTGAAGTCGTGGCCGGCGCTGAGGTTGAGTTGCAGGTAGGCCGGGAGTTCGCCGCCGTTGGGGATGCCGTCGGCATCCGAGCGCAGGCCGCTGCCGAAGACGTAGTCGGCGCCAAGACGGTTGTGGCCGGCGAAGGCGTAGCTGATACCGCCGGACGAGGTCAGTTTCTGATCGTGGTCCAGATGGATCCAGTTGTTCTGGACGTAGGCCAGTGCCTCGGGATCGAGGTTGTACTGGCCGGTGATGACCTGCTTGCCCATGGCCTTGTTGTAGGCGGCGTTGACGTAGGCGCTGAGCGGGCCGTTGCTGTAGTCGGCGCTGAGTTCCACGCCGTGGATGTGGCCGAGGCGATAGTTGAACGTCGAGTAGATGTAGGCGGCGCCGAACTGGCCTTCGTCCTGCAGGCGGTCGACCTTGCGGTCGTAAGCGTCCAGGCCCAGGGTGAGGTGTTCGCCCAGCTGCTGGGAGACGCCGATGTCGTAGTAGTCGCTGCGCTCGGACAGCGGCGTGGTGCTGCCTCCGGCCGGTTGCTGGTTGGTGGTGCCGTCGTAGAGTGCGATGTCGCTGCTGGCCACCAGTTCGCTGGCCGGCGGGGTGAAGTAGCGCGAGTACCCGGCGTGCACGGTGGTGCTGTCGGTGGCGTTCCAGACCACGCCCACCCGCGGGCTGAGCTGGCCTTCAGTGCCACCGAACGCCTTGTAGCGGTCGCCGCGCAGGCCGTAGTTCACGGTCCAGTCGTCGCCGAGGCGCCATTCGTCCTGCAGATAGACCGCGGTGGTGGTGGCGTTGAAGGCGCTCGCCTCCGGAATGCGCCGGGGCGCGGTGCTGGCCTGTTGGCCGTCGGCGTCGACCGGGAACACCCAGGTGTCGCTGCCGGCGCGGGCGCGTTCGGCGTTGACGTACAGGCCGTAGCGCAAGGTGTGGTTTTCGCCCAGCGGGGTGGAGGAATCGGCCTGCACGGTGTTGGCGCGGTTGCTGCGCTCCACCTGTGAGGCAACGCCGTTGAAGATCAGATCGCCGGCCAGGTCCGGGTGGAAGGACAGGTCGCTGTACCGCTGCCCGGCCGAGACCTGGTAGGCGGTGCTGCCCAGCGCGCCCTGCAGCACCAGCATGCCGAAGCGGGTGGTCTCGCGCTGGGTTTCGTCCAGCGCGGCGGAGTCCGCAGTGACCGTGTCCAGGTAGCCGAACTGCGAGGTCTGGCCGGGGTTGACCGGGATCTGGAAGCGGTTGTTGGAGAACCCGGCGAACAGGCTCAGGCGGGTGTCGTCGTTGACCAGATAGGTCAGGTCGGCGAATGCCTTCCCCTGGTGGGTGTCATCGTGGTCCGGCCGGCGCGAGGCGGTGGGGTTTTCCATGCCGACCTGGTTCTGGTCGTAGTTGCCGGTCAGGTACCAGCTCCAGCGGCCCTGGCTGCCCCACCACGAGGCGTTGGGGTTGACCTTGCCGTAGGAGCCGGCAGTGAGGCCGGCACTCCCGCCATTGCCCAGCTCGGCGCCGCTGCGGGTGGTGATGTCGACCACGGCGGCCGTGCGCTCGCCGAACTGCGCCGGCAGCGCGCCGTCCATCAGGCGGATGCTCTTGATCGCGCGGGCGTCCAGCGTCTGGCCGAAGCCGGAGATCGATTCGGGCAGCAGGACGCCGTTGAGCCGGTACTGGAGGTTGGCATGGTCGCCGCGCACGTGGACGCCACCGTAGGAATCCTGGACCACCCCCGGCGCCTGCAGCAACACCTGGTTCAACGGGGTGGAGGCGCCCAGCGGCAGGTT
The DNA here is from genome assembly GCF_039673205.1 of Stenotrophomonas sp. TWI809. Lineage (NCBI taxonomy): Bacteria > Pseudomonadati > Pseudomonadota > Gammaproteobacteria > Lysobacterales > Lysobacteraceae > Stenotrophomonas > Stenotrophomonas sp. TWI809. The sequence goes on from NZ_JBDJLE010000020.1 coordinate 17,605, forward strand.
CTGGATGTCTTCGGCAGTGATCTGGTACTGGCTGCTGCCGATATCCGGCGACAGCGCATTGCGCGCCTGGTCGAGTTTGGCGCTGACCGTGACCGCGTCCAGATCGGTGACGGCAGGGGCGGCGCTGGTGGCGGCGGCGGCGAGGGCGGGCAGGCCGGTCAGGGCCAGGGAAACAGCAATACCGGTAGCAAGCAGGGAGGGCTTCATGAGGATGGCTTGGCTGGGCGATGGAGGAGGGGCCGGCCTGGCAAGTGTTACTCCGTAACAAATCATGCGCCTGTCCGATGCCGCTGGACCATGCGCGATCTGGCCGATCGCCGTGTCCTTTCTTCAGCGTTCAGCCTCCGGGCGCGTGCCCGCCCCTTTGCGCCGGGGGCGCGCTCTGCGACCATGACCGGCCCCACACCCCGGAAGTCCGTGATGAGCCTGTCCGCCCCGCCTGTAGCCGATCCCGCCGCGACCGCTGTCGACGCTGCCTGGTCGCCGGAGAGCTGGCGTGGCAAGCCGGCGCTGCAGATGCCGACCTACCCGGACCCGCTGGCGCTGGATGCCGCCCTGCACGAGCTCAAGCGGCTGCCGCCGCTGGTGACCTCCTGGGAAATCCTGGCGCTCAAGCAGCAGCTGGCCGATGCGCAGGAAGGCAAGCGCTTCCTGCTGCAGGGCGGTGACTGCGCGGAGAACTTCAGCGATTGCGAATCCACCACCATCTCCAACCGGCTCAAAGTGCTGCTGCAGATGAGCCTGGTGCTGGTGCACGGCATGCGCAAGCCGGTGATCCGGGTCGGGCGTTTTGCCGGGCAGTACGCCAAGCCGCGCTCGGCCGATACTGAAACCCGCGACGGCCTGACCCTGCCCAGCTACCGCGGCGATGTGATCAATGCGCCGGAGTTCACTGAAGCTGCGCGTCTGCCGGACCCGCGCCGGATGCTGCAGGCGCATGCGCACTCGGCGATGACGATGAACTTCGTGCGGGCGCTGATCGATGGCGGCTTCGCCGATCTGCACCATCCCGAATACTGGAACCTGGAGTGGGTGCGGCACTCGCCGCTGGCCACCGATTACCAGAAGATGGTGTCCTCGATCGGCGATGCGGTGCGTTTCATGGAAACGCTGTCCGGCACGCAGGTGTACAACCTCAACCGGATCGATTTCTACACCTCGCACGAAGCGCTGCTGCTGCCCTACGAGCAGGCGCTGACCCGCCAGGTGCCGCGCCAGCAGGGCTGGTTGAACCTGAGCACGCATTACCCGTGGATTGGCATGCGCACCGCAGCGCTCGATGGCGCGCACGTGGAGTATCTGCGTGGCGTGCGCAACCCGATCGCGATCAAGGTGGGCCCGTCGGTGCAGCCGGACCAGCTGCTGCGCCTGATCGACGTGCTCAACCCCGAGGACGAGCCGGGCCGCCTGAGCTTCATCCACCGCATGGGGGCGGCACAGATCGCCGAAAAACTGCCGCCGCTGTTGAACGCGGTCAAGCGCGATGGCCGGCGCGTGCTGTGGGTGTGCGATGCGATGCATGGCAACACCGAGAGCACCAGCAACGGCTACAAGACGCGTCGTTTCGACAACGTGCGTGGCGAGGTCGAGATGTCCTTCGACCTGCACGCCGCGGCCGGCACGCGGCTGGGCGGCGTGCACCTGGAGCTGACCGGTGAGGACGTGACCGAATGCACCGGCGGTGCGCGCGAGTTGACCGAGCGCGATCTGGAGCGTGCCTACCGTTCCTCGGTGGATCCGCGCCTGAACTACGAGCAGTCGCTGGAAATCGCGATGGCGATCGTGCGCAAGCAGGCGCACTACGCCGACTGAATGTAAGGTGCGTGTCCTCGACACGCACCTTACATTCGCCTGACACGATGGTCATGGCGGCACCGGCATGCTGTGCACTTCCTTGCGGAGAACACAGGAGCGTGCAGTGACCGTGGACTGGCAGCAGGCAGCGTTGTATCTATGGCCGATCTCGATCGCACTGGCGATCGGGGTCAGCGGCTGGTGGTTGTTGATGGCGTTGACGCGGCGACTGAAAGACCGCGACTACCGCCGCGCCCGCATCGCGCGCGTGATCAGCCGACCGCTGGCGTTCGCCCTGCCGCTGTTGCTGCTGATTCCCGCGCTGGAAGCGACGCCGCTGCAGGAGCATCGGCTCGAGCAGGCGCTGCGGCTGCTGCACATCGGTGTGACCGGCTGCGTCATCTGGCTGCTGGTGCGGGCCGTGGCCGCGGGCGAGCAGGCGATCCTGCGCGACCATCCGATGGAGGTGGCCGACAACCTCGAAGCACGCCGCATCCAGACCCAGACCCGGGTGCTGAGCCGTGTGTTGATGGGCGCGATCATCCTGGTCGGCGTCTCGCTGATCCTGCTCACCTTCCCGATGGTGCGCCAGATCGGCACCGCGCTGCTGGCCTCGGCGGGCATCATCGGCCTGGTCGCCGGTATCGCGGCCAAGCCGGTATTCGGCAACCTGATCGCTGGCCTGCAGATCGCCTTGACCCAGCCGATCCGGCTGGACGATGTGGTGATCGTCGAGGGCGAGTGGGGCCGGGTCGAAGAGATCAACAGCAGCTATGTGGTGGTGCGGATCTGGGATGCGCGGCGGATGGTGGTGCCGTTGACCTGGTTCATCGAACACCCGTTCCAGAACTGGACCCGGCGCAGCGCCGATCTGCTCGGCACCGCCTTCCTGTGGCTGGATTACACCGCGCCGATCCCGGCGATCCGCGCCGAGCTGGAGCGCATCTGCAAAGGCGAGGCGCTGTGGGATGGCCAGGTCTGCGTAACCCAGGTGACCGAAACCAGCGAGCACACCCTGCAGGTACGTCTGCTGGTGAGTGCGCGCAATTCCGGCGATGCCTTTGATCTACGCTGCATCGTGCGCGAACGCATGCTCGATTTTCTCGCGCGCGAACATCCTCAGTCGTTGCCGCGCACCCGTGCCGAGCTCAATCAGGAAGTGACGCCGAGCCGTCGCGCACGCTCGCAGCCAGCCGACGATGTGCGCTCGCCCGGTGCCGAAGATGGTGAGCCGGCGCTCCTGCCAGACCCGGGTGACGCATCCCGGTAATGCCGGCCAGCGGCCGGCACTACCAACGCGGGGCGTACGTTCTCGGGTAGGTACCGACCGTTGGCCGGTACACGCCGCTCAGGGCGCGACGCCGTTCGTCAGCAGGCTGTCGGTCTGGAACCGCGGCGGGCGACGCGCGCGGGTGCGTTGCTCGTAGGCGTAGCCCAGCTCGATCAACCGCGGCTCGCTCCAGGCGGTGCCCATGAACAGCAGCCCCAGCGGCAGCCCGTTCACGTGCGCCATCGGCACGGTCAGGCTGGGGTACCCCGCCACCGCGGCCGCGCTGTAGCTTTCACCGGGGAAGTCATCGCCGCGGCCGGGCCGGATCGGCCAGGCCACCCCGGTGGTCGGTGCCACCAGCGCATCGAGGTTCTGCTCGCGCAGCACGGCATCGATGCCTTCCGGACCGGCCAACCGGCGCGCATCGCTGCGTGCGCGGATGTACGCCGGGGTGCCGAGGCCGCCCATGGTGGCGGCGGTGTCCATCAGGTCCTGATCGAACAGCGCCAGTTCCTTGCCCGCATGCTGCCGGTTCCACGCGATGACGTCGTCCAGCGTGCGTACCGGCGCCTGGTAGGTGGTGAAGTAGCGCTGCAGCCCAGCCTTGAACTCATGCATCAGCACGATCTGCTCAGCCTCCTGCCACTGGCCCTGGGTCGGCAACCGCACCGGCACCACCGTCGCACCCGCGTCGCGCAGCACGGCGACCGCATGCTGCAGGGCCGGGGCGATGCCCGGCTTCTGCATCAGGTCGCCATACAGCACGCCGATCCGCGCACCGCGCAGGCCATCGGCGTTCAAGCGCGAGCTGTAGTCGTACACGGCGCGCCCCGGCATGGTCGCGGTGGCCGGGTCGGCCTCGTCACGGCCGGCCATGGCGGTCAGCAGGGCGGCCGCGTCTGCCACGCTGCGTGCCATCGGGCCGGCGGTGTCCTGGCTGAAAGAGATCGGGATGATGCCTTCGCGGCTGACCAGTCCCACGGTTGGCTTCAAGCCGACCACGCCGTTGACCGCGGCCGGGCAGACGATGCTGCCGTCGGTCTCGGTGCCGATCGCGGCCACCGCCAGATTGGCCGAGACCGCCACCGCGCTGCCACTGCTGGAGCCGCACGGGGTGTGACTGAGCCGGTAGGGATTGCGCGTCTGGCCGCCGCGCGCGCTCCAGCCGGAGATCGATTGGCTGGAGCGGAAGTTGGCCCACTCGCTGAGGTTGGTCTTGCCCAGGATCAGCGCACCGGCCGCGCGCAGCCGCTTGACCAGGAACGCATCGTCGGGGCGGAAGCCTTCCAGCGCGAGCGAACCGGCCGTGGTGCTCATGGGGCTGGCGCCGATGTTGTCCTTGAGCAGCAGCGGGATGCCGTGCAGTGGGCCGCGCAGCTGCCCCTGGCGGCGCTCGGCGTCCAGCTGGGCGGCCTCGCGCAGTGCATCGGGGTTGAGCTCGATCACCGCGCGCAGGCGCGGGCCGGCCCGGTCGAGGCGGGCGATGCGGTCCAGGTAGGCGTGGGCCAGCGTGACGCTGTCCAGCTCGCCGCTGGCCATCCGCGCCTGCAGATCGCCGATGTCAGCCTCGGCATAGGCGAATGGCAGCGCCACGGTCGGTGAGGGCGTGGGCGATTCACGGGCGTGCAGGGGCACCGGGCCCGGGCTGCAGCCGGCCAGCGCGATGAGCATCAGTGATGTCAGTGTCAGGCGCATGCCTGTCCCCCCGAACCGGCCGACAGGCTAACCAGCACAGGCGGCGCTTGGCAACTCAAGCCGCGTTGGCGATCGTGCCGTGGCGTTTGCGGATATCGCGGGCGAGCACGCCGACCACGATCAGATTGATCACCAGCACCGACCACGAGGCCCAGCCCGGGTGCCGGAGGATGGCGTAGATATCGAACGGCAGGTAGATGCCGGCGGTGACGCAGCCCAGCCAGGAGGCCCAGGCTTTGGCGCGCCAGAGGCCCCAGGCCTCGAAAAGGTGCAGGACGCCGTAGGCGACCATCGCAGCAGCCGCCAGATGCACCGCATCGGGGCTGATCATGTTGAGCAGCGAGGGCAGGGTGCCGTGATCCGGGTCCAGGCTGAACCGGCGGATCAGGGCATTGACCGCATCGCGCAGGGGCTGCGGACCGAGCATTTCCAGCCCGGTCGCAGCCAATAGCGCCAGAACCGCCTTGCTGGCTTCCAGCAAGGCGATCAGGTGAAGCCCCGGATGCTTGTGAGGATCCGGGTTGTAGGGCTTGTCGATCACGACAATGGGTCCGATCAGCCGCCGCGCGAAGCCTTCTTCCGGTCGCTTTCGGTCAGGCCCTTCTTGCGCAGGCGGATTTCCTTCGGGGTGATCTCGACCAGCTCGTCGTCTTCGATGAAGTCCAGGGCCTGCTCCAGCGAGTACTTGATCGCCGGGGTCAGCTGGATCGCATCGTCCTTGCCCGAGGCGCGCATGTTGGTCAGCGGCTTGGTCTTGATCGCGTTGACGGTCAGGTCGTTGTCCTTGGAGTGGATGCCGACCAGCTGGCCTTCATACACGTTGTCGCCTTCAGCCGCGAACAGCTTGCCGCGTTCCTGCAGCGGGCCCAGGGAGTACGCCGGGGTGGCACCCGGGGCATTGGCGATCATCACGCCGTTCTGGCGCTTGGCGATCGAACCCTGTTCCTTCGGGCCGTAATGGTCGAACACGTGGAACAGCAGGCCCGAACCCTGGGTCAGGGTCTTGAACTCGTTCTGGAAACCGATCAGGCCACGGGCCGGGATCTGGTATTCCAGGCGCACACGGCCCTTGCCGTCCGGCTCCATGTTCTTCAGCTGGCCCTTGCGGGTGCCCAGCTTTTCCATCACGCCGCCCTGGTGCTGCTCTTCGATGTCCACCACCAGCTGCTCGATCGGCTCCATGGCCTGGCCGTCGATCTGCTTGATGATCACTTCCGGGCGCGACACGGCCAGCTCGTAGCCTTCGCGACGCATGTTTTCGATCAGCACCGACAGGTGCAGTTCGCCACGGCCGGAGACCAGGAACTTGTCGGCGTCTTCCAGCTGTTCGACCTTCAGGGCCACGTTGTGGACCTGTTCGCGGTCCAGACGGTCCTTGATCTGGCGGCTGGTCAGGAACTTGCCACCGGACAGGTCCTTGTTGCCGGCGAACGGCGAGTTGTTGACCTGGAAGGTCATCGAGATCGTCGGTTCATCGACGGTCAGTGCCGGCAGTGCTTCCGGGGTGTCCGGGTGGCACAGGGTGTCGGAAATGGTCAGCTCGGCAATACCGGAGATGGCGACGATGTCGCCGGCCTCGGCGGTGTCCTGCTCGATGCGCTCCAGGCCCAGGAAGCCCAGCACCTGCGCGACCTTGCCGTTGCGCTTCTTGCCTTCACGGTCGATCACCGCGACCTGCATGCCCTTCTTCAGGGTGCCGCGCTGCACGCGGCCGATGCCGATCACGCCCACGAAGTTGTTGTAGTCCAGCTGGCTGATGCGCATCTGGAACGGACCTTCCGGGTCCACTTCCGGCATCGGCGCGTGCTGCATGATCGCTTCGTACAGCGGGGTCATGTCGCCGTCGCGCACGGTGTCTTCCAGGCCAGCGTAGCCGTTCAGGGCCGAGGCGTAGACGATCGGGAAGTCGAGCTGCTCATTGGTGGCGCCGAGCTTGTCGAACAGGTCGAAGACCTGGTCGATCACCCAATCCGGACGCGAGCCCGGACGGTCGACCTTGTTCACCACGACGATCGGCTTGAAGCCCATCGCGAAGGCCTTCTGGGTCACGAAGCGGGTCTGCGGCATCGGGCCGTCCATCGCGTCGACGAGGATCAGCACCGTGTCGACCATCGACAGCACGCGCTCCACTTCGCCGCCGAAGTCGGCGTGTCCCGGGGTGTCGACGATGTTGATCCGGTTCTTGATACCGGTCTTCTTGTCTTCCCAGGTGATGGCCGTGTTCTTGGCCAGGATGGTGATGCCGCGTTCCTTTTCCTGGTCATTGCTGTCCATCACGCGCTCGGCGAGCACGGTGCGCTCGGAGAGGGTGCCGGACTGCTTGAGCAGCTGGTCGACGAGGGTGGTCTTACCGTGGTCGACGTGGGCGACGATGGCGATGTTGCGAAGATTTTCGATAGACATGCGAAAGGGGGCCAGTCGGCGCCGGATTTGGAAAAAGAAGTCCAACATTATACGGCCAAGATGACCAATCGCGAAAAGTGCCTCGCAAGCCTTGCCGGACGGGCATTCAGGTAGTGCCGGCCGCTGGCCGGCAGCCCCATGATCTCCGGCAGGTTCTGCCTGGCTGCCGGCCAACGGCCGGCACTGCCGCTGTCCCTGAGGCATTCAGCAAAGCGTTTCCGTGTCGGCGCGGAGGTGCCTGGGCGCGTGGCGACGCGTTTGTCCAACAGGCGCCCGTTGGTCAGGGGGCGCGGTGTATCCTATGGGGCTAACGACAAACCCCCGTACCCCAAGGATTTGCATGTCCCTCATCGCCACTTTCGACACCACCCAGGGCCCGATCAAGGTCGAGCTGTTCGCCGACAAGGCCCCGCTGACGGTCGCCAACTTCGTCAACCTGGTCAAGCACGGCTTCTATGACGGCCTGGTCTTCCACCGCGTCATCCCGGACTTCATGATCCAGGGCGGCTGCCCCAAGGGCCAGGGCACCGGCGGCCCGGGCTACAAGTTCGAAGATGAAAAGAACGGCGTGAAGCACCAGGTCGGTTCGCTGTCGATGGCCAATGCCGGCCCGAACACGAACGGCAGCCAGTTCTTCATCACCCACATCAAGACCGATTGGCTGGACGGCAAGCACACCGTGTTCGGCCAGGTCCTGGACGGTCAGGCCATCGTGGACTCGGTCAAGCAGGGCGACGTGATCCATTCGATCACCCTGGAAGGCGACACCGACGCCGTGCTGGCCGCCCAGGCCGAGCGCGTGGCGGAGTGGAACAAGCTCATCCCCAGCGCCTGATCCGATCCCGACGGCCCCCTGTGAAGGGGGCCGTTTTTACGATTCTTAGCAGAGGAAATCCCCATGAAAGCACCTGTTCGTGTTGCCGTGACCGGCGCCGCCGGCCAGATCGGCTACGCCCTGCTGTTCCGCATCGCCTCCGGCGACATGCTGGGCAAGGACCAGCCGGTCATCCTGCAGCTGCTCGAGCTGCCGGTCGACAAGGCCCAGGCCGCCCTGCGCGGCGTGATGATGGAACTGGAAGACTGCGCCTTCCCGCTGCTGGCCGGCATGGTCGGTACCGATGACGCCGAAGTGGCCTTCAAGGATGCCGATATCGCCCTGCTGGTCGGCGCGCGTCCGCGCGGCCCGGGCATGGAGCGCAAGGATCTGCTGCTGGAAAACGCGAAGATCTTCACCGCCCAGGGCGCGGCGCTGAACAAGGTCGCCAAGCGTGACGTCAAGGTGCTGGTGGTCGGCAACCCGGCCAACACCAACGCCTACATCGCCATGAAGTCGGCACCGGATCTGAACCCGCGCAACTTCACCGCCATGCTGCGCCTGGACCACAACCGTGCGCTGAGCCAGCTGTCGACCAAGCTCGGCAAGCCGGTCGGTGGCATGGAGAAGCTGATCGTGTGGGGCAACCACAGCCCGACCATGTACCCGGATTACCGTTTCGCCACCGCCGATGGTGCCTCCATCGCCGAGGCGATCAACGACCAGGAATGGAACGCCTCCACCTTCATCCCGACCGTGGGCAAGCGCGGCGCGGCGATCATCGAAGCCCGTGGCTCCTCCTCGGCGGCCTCGGCTGCCAATGCTGCCGTCGACCACATCCGTGACTGGGTGCTGGGCAGCAACGGCAAGTGGGTCACGATGGGCGTGCCGTCCGACGGCTCCTACGGCATTCCGGAAGGCGTGATCTTCGGCTTCGCGGTCACCACCGAGAACGGCGAGTACACCCTGGTCAAGGATCTGCCGGTCGACGACTTCAGCCAGAAGTACATCGACAAGACCCTGGCCGAGCTGGAAGAAGAGCGCTCCGGCGTCGCCCACCTGCTGGGCTGATCACTCACACGGGTGGGTGCCGTTGAGAACGGCAGGAGCCGTTCTCAACGGTGCGAAGCGCCGGCCCGGAGGGTGAGCGCCAGGACGGCGCGAATACCGTCGGTCGGTACGGATTGGAAAAAACGCCGGGCATTGCCCGGCGTTTTTTTTGGTTCTTCGCATCTTTTCCCGCGCGGCGGTCGGTGGGTCGGGCGCTGGGGCCCATACCCTTTCCGGCGAATGTCCCCGGCGTCGGCCTTCGGCCGCCCCCTCCTCCTTTATTTCGCCTACAAGGATATGGGGGCCCAGCGCCCGACCCACCGATCGCCCCTACGACCAAGGTCGGACGGCCCGCGCTTCACCATCGGACTATGCTCGATCCCATGACTTTGTCTGGGAGGGCCGTCATGCGTTACGAAGATGTCTATCGACGTTCGGTCGATGAACCCGAAGCGTTCTGGGGCGAAGAGGCCCAGCGCATCTACTGGCATACACCGCCGCAGCAGATCCTCGACTACAGCAATCCGCCGTTCCGGCGCTGGTTCGTCGGCGGGGAAACCAACCTCTGCTACAACGCGGTGGACCGCCATCTGGTCGACCGTCCCGACCAGCTCGCCCTCGTCGCCATCTCCAGCGAAACCGGCGTTACCCGCGAGATCACCTACCGCGAACTGCACCGCGAAGTGAATGCCTTCGCCGCCGTGCTGCAGCGGCTGGACGTGCAGCGTGGCGACCGCGTGGTGATCTACATGCCGAACATGGCCGAAGCGGTGTTCGCGATGCTGGCGTGTGCACGCATCGGGGCGATCCACTCGGTGGTGTTCGGTGGCTTCGCCGCGCACAACCTGGCACTGCGCATCGATGACGCCGAACCGAAGCTGTTGATCGCCGCCGACGCCGGCAAGCGCGGTGGCAAGGTGATTCCGTACAAGGCGATGGTCGATGCCGCCTGCGCCGAAGCCGCCTCGCCGCCACCGCATGTGTTGATCGTCTCGCGCGGGCTGGACCCTGCCGAGCCGAAGGTGCCCGGTCGCGACGTCGACTACGCCACGCTGCGTGCCGAGGTGGGTGACCAGGACGTGCCGGTGGTATGGCTGGAATCCAGCGAGCCGAGCTATCTGCTCTACACCTCCGGCACCACCGGCAAGCCGAAGGGCGTACAGCGCGATGTCGGCGGCTACGCCGTGGCGATGGCGCAGTCGATGGAGACGGTGTTCGACTGCAAGCCCGGCCAGGTGATGTTCTCCACCTCGGACGTGGGCTGGGCGGTCGGGCATTCCTATAACGTGTACGGCCCGCTGATCGGCGGCTGCACCTCGCTGCTGTACGAAGGGCTGCCGACCCACCCGGACCCGGGCATCTGGTGGGCGCTGTGCGAACAGTACGGCGTGCGCACGCTGTTCTCCTCACCCACCGCGATCCGCGTGCTCAAGAAACACGATGCGGACTTCATCCGCCGCCACGACCTGGCGGCGCTGAAGTACGTCTTCCTTGCCGGCGAACCGCTCGACGAACCGACCGCGCACTGGATCAACGACGCACTCGGCAAGCCGATCATCGACAACTACTGGCAGACCGAAACCGGTTGGCCGGCACTGACCCTGCTGCCGGGCGTGGACATGAAACCGGTGCGCTTCGGCTCGCCCGGTTTCCCGAACCTCGGCTACCGGATGAAGGTGATCGACGAGAACACCGGCGAGACCGTCGCACCGGGCCAGAAGGGCGTGCTGGTCATGATCCCGCCCTTGCCACCGGGCTGCATGACCACCGTCTGGAAGGACGATGCGCGCTTCATCCAGAGCTACTTCAGCCACTTCAAGGAGCTGCTCTACAGCTCGCTGGACTGGGCGATCCAGGACGAAGACGGCTACACCTTCATCCTCGGCCGCACCGACGATGTCATCAACGTGGCCGGGCACCGCCTGGGCACGCGCGAGATCGAAGAATGCATCGCCGGCCATCCGCTGGTGGCCGAGGCCGCCGTGATCGGGGTCAAGGATGAACTCAAGGGCCAGGTGCCGCTGGTGTTCGTCACCCTCAAGCAGGCCCTGCAGGGCGACGGCAGTGCCGTGGCGGCCGAGATGATGCAGCGGGTGACCAACACCCTGGGCGCGGTCGCACGGCCGGCGCACATCCATATCGTCAACGCGCTGCCCAAGACGCGTTCGGGCAAGCTGCTGCGGCGCTCGCTGCAGGCGCTGGCCGAGGAACGTGATCCGGGTGATCTGTCGACCCTGGACGACCCGGCGGCCTTGGACGAGATCCGGCGCGCACTGGGGAGCTGACGCTGTAGCCCCCTGCACGATGCTGCAGCGCATTACCTGCGAGGCGAACGCTCGGGTAAGCTGCGGACGTGATCGTTGCAGGCCTTGTCGGCGGCACGCCGCGCGCTGGGGACACGGCGCGCCTGGGGCGGCCGCCGGACACGGAGGGCCTGGAAGATCACAGGGGCGCGCAGGTAGCGGCGAACGGCCGGCCTACGCGTGGTACGGCACCACGTGAAGGGGGAACACATGGCGTATATCCAGGCCAAGACGGCCGCTGGCCGTCAGGAAATCGAGGACCGTGCGCGGCGCTTGCCGCCGGCGCTGCGGTCCCTGCTGCTGATGGTCGATGGTCAGCGCGATGACAACGCGTTGACCGCGTTGTTGCCGGGCCTGCGCGCGCCGGACGATGCGCTGGCGCAGCTGTCGGCGATGGGGTTGATCGAGATCGTCGGGGGCAGCGCCGCACCGGTGGTCGCCGCCGCGCTGACTGCCGGGCGCGAGCAGGATCCGGAGCTGTACAAGCGGCTGTATGACTGGATGAGCGAATCGGTGCGCAGGCATCTCGGTCTGAAGGGCTATTTCATGCAGTTGAAAGTCGAGCGCTGCACCGATGCGGGCAGCCTGGAGAAGCTGTGGCCGGACCTGGCCGCTGCGATCAGCAAGGCAAAAAGCCCGGCGCTGGCCAACCGCTGGATGGACGAGACACGCGCGCTGCTGCAGACCGAGCCCGTGATCGCCTGAGGCGATACGTCGACGGCGGCCGGGCAGCACGCTGTTTAGAATGCGTGCTGTTACGTGTGCGGGAGAATAGCGATGGTGGATGAGATCGAGGACGACGGCGCCCCCGGGTGGGATGCCATCGATGCGGCGTTGAAGGCGGTGTATCCCACGCAGGCGCCGCAGCATTACGGCCCGGTGTTGCGTTCGCTGCTGGGGGGCGAGGATCCGCTGGACGGCATCAGCGCGTACTGGAACGATACCCCGCTGCCGCACTGGCACTTCGTCAGCTACGGCTTCTCAGAGCTCTATGAAAAAGAGAGCGATGATCCGTCCACCAGTGGCTACGGCTTCGAGCTGAGCTTCCGGGTTGCCGCCGCGGCGGGCAGCGAGCCACCGGCGTGGGCGATGAATTTCCTGCAGAACCTGGCGCGCTACGTGTTCGCCAACGGCAAGGTGTTCCAGCAGGGCCACTACCTCAATGCGGGCGGTCCGATCGCCGCCGACACCGATACGCTGCTGCGCCACGTCGCCTTCATGCGCGACCCGCAGCTGCCGCCCCGCGAGACGCCCAACGGTTCGCTGGCGTTCCTGCAGGTGATCGGGCTGACCGATGACGAGATGGAGGCGGTGAAGCGCTGGTCGACCACCGGCGTGCTCGAGGCGCTGCTGCCGAAGATGCCGCTGTGGATCACCGATATCGCGCGCGGCTCGCTGCTGGACGATCCCGCACTGGCTGCCGCGGTCGCCGAAGGTGCGGCGCGCGAGGGCTCGCAGACGGCCTATCTGTTCCTGGAAAAGCTGGGCGGGTTGGTGCAGGGCGAGGGCGATGCGCAGCAGGTGACCGTGACCCTGGGAGCGCGCCAGGTGGAATCGCTGCTCGCGTTGCTGCCGGCGCGGTTGCTGTTCGGCCAGCCATTGACGCTGGTCGGCAACGATCGGCAGATCACGCTGTCGCCGGCGGCCGCCAATGCGCTGGTGGTCGAGGGCGATGCGCTGGAATGCCAGTTGGCCCCGGCCACGGTGCAGGCACTGGTCGCCACGGTCATGCCACGCCGTGGCACCTATGCGATCCCGGGTTGGCCGGCGCTGCAGGTGGTGGTGGAGCCGAGCGAGCTGCGCGATGCCGAGGGCACTGTGGTGCGTACGATCGGGTAGAGCCACGCCATGCGTGGCTCCTTGTCCGGCCGGACGCGTGTGTTCTGGCCGGACCGCCTGCAGCCACCCATGGGGTGGCTCTACAGGAGGCCTTCGGCCTTCAGCACTGCCTGCACGCCGGTATCGGCCTCCATGCGCTGCTTGAAGGCGGCGAGGTTGTCCAGGCCGCTCAGGTCGATCTTCGCGCCCGCCGCCCAGCGCAGGGTGATGTAGAAGTACGGATCGGCGAAGCTGCGGAATCCGGCCAGCCACGGGCGGTCGGCCAGCTGCGCATCGGCGCGCTCGAACAGGCCACGCAGGCGCTTGCGGGCGGCGGCGCGGAGCGCGTCGTACTGGGTGTCGTCTTCGATGAAGGTGGCCGGCCCGAACAGCGGCTTGAACGCCGGGTGCAGGTCCGAATTGACGAAGGACAGCCAACGGGTGGCTTCGGCGCGCTGCTTGGGGCTGCCGTCACCGGTCAGGCCGGCCTGCGGGTGGGTATCGGCGATGTAACCCATGATGGCGGCGTTCTGGGTCAGCACGAAATCGCCATCGACCACCACCGGGACCGAACCGGCCGGATTGATGGCCAGGAACGGTGGCGCCTTCAGGGTGTCCTTGTCGAGCAGTTCCACCTCGAACGGCTGGCCGGTCCACTGCAGGGCGATGTGATCGGCGGTGGAGCAGGCTCCGGGCTTGCTGTACAGCTTCATGGGAACTCCGTTGCGGATGGGTGGAAGGTGAGCCGCCCACTATTCCAGAGCCGGCCCCGCATCCTCAACGGTATGGCCGTAACAGATCGTTACGACGCGCGCGGCTTGAGTTTCTGCACGCGATAGAAGGTGTGATCACCGATCGTGGCCACCTGGTAGGCGTTGCGCCAGCTCGGGTTGGCGATCGCCAGGGCGGCGAAGTGGCTGGCGCCGGGCACGATCTCCTTGCGCTCACCGGCCGGCAGGGCCCAGTTGCGCTCGGCGTCGAAGGCCACCGTCATCGCTTCCTGCCAGGCATCGGCGTTGCCGAGCTGGGTGCCGGGCGCGACGATGGTCGGGGCGAACTGCTTGCGGGCGGTCACCACCTGGCACATCGAGTCGCCCCACAGGCCGCTGTCCAGGCGGCGCAGGGCCACTTCCGCGACGGCTTGCTGGCCGCGCAGGGTCTGGTCACGCGCTTCGAGGTAAACGGTCGTGCTCAGGCACAACGAATCGGCGGCAGGCTGCGGCAACAACTGTGACAGCCAGAGAATCCAGGCCAGTTTCATAAATCTCCTTGCTCCGTGTGGGCCGCACCTGGCTGTTCCATCCGATCATTCGGACGGGGCGAGGGTTACGACTTGGCGTCATGGGGAGGCGGCCATCGGGGCCGCCCGGGGGCGGACCCGAATAGACGTGGGGTCCGCGCGCTCACTCGAACTGGGTGGTGAGCGGGAAAGTTGGCGCACGATAGGGGGGGATTTCCCAATACATCCTGAACCCGAAAGCTTGACATTCAGGTTCGGAGGCAGGGCTGAATCGGCGGTTCAGCCCCGTATTCAGGTTGATGTCGATGCGGATCAGAGCGCGGCGGCGACCCGGCTGCCCTGATCGATCGCGCGCTTGGCGTCGAGTTCGGCGGCCACATCCGCACCGCCAATCAGCTGTGCGTTGATGCCGGCGGCCTGCAGTGCGGCGTGCAGGTCACGGCGCGGTTCCTGCCCGGCGCAGACCACCACATGGCTCACCGGCAGCAGCTGTTCCTGGCCGTCCACGCGGATGCGCAGGCCGGCGTCATCCACACCCAGGTACGTCACGCCACCGAGCATGGTCACGCCCTTGGCCTTGAGCGTGGCGCGGTGGATCCAGCCGGTGGTCTTGCCCAGGCGGGCGCCGGGCTTGCCCGGGCTGCGCTGCAGCAGCCAGACCTTGCGGGCGGGGGCTTCAGGTGCCGGTTTGGCGAGCGCGCCGCGGCCCTCGAACGTCGGGTCCACGCCCCACTCGGCCATCCAGCGTGCCGGGTCCAGCGCGGAGGAGGGCCCTTCGTGGACCAGGAACTCGCCGACATCGAAGCCGATGCCGCCCGCGCCGATGATCGCGACCTGCTCGCCCACCTGGACCCTGCCAAGCAGCACATCCAGATACGTGACCACCTTGGGGTGGTCGGCACCGGGGAAATCGACCCGGCGCGGGGTGATGCCGGTGGCGATCACCACCGCGTCGAAACCGGCCAGCGCGGCCACGTCGGCCACGGTGTCCAGCTTCACCTCGACGCCGGTCTCGCCCAGCTTGTGGCGGAAATAGCGCAGCGTCTCGTGGAATTCTTCCTTGCCCGGGATGCGCTTGGCGACATTGAACTGCCCGCCGATCTCGCTGCCGGCATCGAACAGCGTGACCGCGTGGCCGCGCTCGGCAGCCACGGTCGCGCAGGCCAGCCCGGCCGGGCCGGCGCCGACCACGGCGATCCGGCGCGGGGCGCTGGTCGGGCGGTAGACCAGTTCGGTCTCGTGCACGGCACGCGGGTTGACCAGGCAGCTGGCGGTCTTGTTCTCGAACACGTGGTCCAGACAGGCCTGGTTGCAGGCGATGCAGGTGTTGATCGCCTCCGGACGGCCGGCGCGCGACTTGTTGGCCCACTGCGGGTCGGCCAGCAGCGGCCGCGCCAGCGAGACCATGTCGGCACCGCCCGCGGCAAGGATGCGCTCGGCCACGTCGGGCATGTTGATGCGGTTGGTCGCGATCACCGGCACGCGCACGTGCGGTTTGAGTTTGGCGGTAACCGCCGCGAAGGCGCCGCGCGGTACCGAGGTGGCAATGGTCGGGATGCGCGCCTCGTGCCAGCCGATGCCGGCGTTGATCAGGGTCGCGCCCGCCGCTTCGATGGCCTGCGCCTGCTGCACGATCTCGGCCCAGTTGCTGCCGTCGGGCACCAGATCCACCAGCGAGAGCCGGTAGATGATGATGAAATCCGGGCCGCAGGCCTCGCGGATGCGACGCACGATCTCCACGGCGAACTGCATGCGCTGGGCGGCGTCACCGCCCCAGCGATCGGTACGCTGGTTGGTACGCGGGGCGATGAACTCATTGATCAGATAGCCTTCCGAGCCCATCACCTCGACGCCGTCGTAGCCGGCCTCGCGGGCCAGCCGCGCGCTGCGCGCGTAATCGGCGATGTGGCGCTCCACCCCGCGCGCCGACAGCGCCCGCGGGGTGAACGGGTTGATCGGGGCCTTCAGCTTGGAGGGAGCCACCGAGAGGGGGTGGTAGGCATAGCGGCCGGCATGCAGCAGCTGCAGGCAGATCTTGCTGCCGTTGTCGTGCACGGCCCGGGTGACCTGGCGATGCGGTCGCACCTCCCACGGCCAGGACAGCTTGCCGCCGAATGGCTTGAGCCAGCCAACCACGTTGGGCGCGAAGCCACCGGTGACGATCAGCCCGACGCCGCCGGCGGCACGCTCGGCGAAATAGGCCGCCAGGCGCGGGAAATCGCGCGCCCGGTCTTCCAGGCCGGTGTGCATGGACCCCATCAGGACCCGGTTGCGCAGCTGGGTGAAGCCCAGGTCGAGCGGGGTGAACAGGTGCGGATAGGCGGTGGATTCGGCGGCTGGCGACATGTGGATACGCTTGCGTACGGAAGCCCGCAGGGTGCCGCGAATGCCCCTGAAGAGCAAGGGCATGTGTCCGCCAGGGGGCCGACCGTTGGTCGGCACGGACGCCCGCTAGGGCGTGGCAGCTGCCGGGCTGGGCTTGCGGATACCGAACAGCGGCAGGGTGACGCCGCACAACGGGCCGATCAGCAGCGCGAAGGCGAGCGTGCCCACGCCGACGTTGCCGCCAAGCCACCAGCCGATCAGCAGCACGGTGCCTTCGATCGCGCTGCGCACGATCCAGATCGGCCAGCCGGTGCGGGCGTGCAGGCCGGTCATCAGGCCATCGCGCGGGCCGGGGCCGAAGCGTGCGCCGATGTACAGGCCGGTGGCCACCGCGACCATCAGCAGGCCGCAGATGAACATCGGGATCTGCCAGACCAGGCCCTGCACCTGCGGCAGCAGCCACAGCCCGAACTGCGCGCTGGGGCCGATCAGCAGTACGTTGAGCACGGTGCCCAGACCGGGCTTCTGCCGGATCGGCCACCACAGCAGCAGCACCAGCGCGCCGATCACATTGGTGGCCACGCCGAAGGACAGCGGCGTCTGCAGCGCGATGCCCTGTGACAGCACATCCCAGGGCGCCACGCCGATCGCCGCGCGGATCATCACCGCCGCGCCGAAGCCATACAGGAACAGACCAAGCAGGAGTTGCAGCAGGCGCAGGGGCAGGGACGTGGGCATGTCGGCTTCACCGGAAGGGCCACTGACTGTAGGGGGCCCTTCGCATGGCCGACAGATACAGATGCGCGCGAATCTGCGCAGACACATTGCCGCGCGCGTCAGTCCCAGCCGGACAGCACCAGTTTGCCGATCACGCCGCCACCTTCCAGCTGACGATGTGCCTCGCGCAGGTTCGCTGCCGTGATCGAGCCCAGATGCGTATGCGCGGTCGTGCGCAGTTCGCCGGCGTCGATCAGACTGGCGGCCCGGCTCAGAATGCGGTGCTGTTCGATCATGTCGTCGGTCTGGAAGCGCGACCGGGCAAACATGAACTCCCAATGGATGCCGATACATTTGGCTTTGTAGGGATCGCCGATGCGCAATGGTCCGCGCGGCTCAACGATCAGCCCCACATGTCCCTGCGGGGCCAGCAGCTCGCCCAGCGCCTCCCAGTAGTGGTCGGTGTCGGCCAGGTTCAGCGCCACCTGCACCTGCGCGATGCCCAGTGCCTGCAGTTGCGCTGCCAGCGGCTGGCGATGATCGATCACGTGGTCGGCGCCCATCTGTACGCACCACGCGCGGGTCTGCTCGCGCGAGGCGGTGGCGATCACGCTGAAGCCGGCGTGGCGCGCGAGCTGGATCGCAATCGAACCGACGCCGCCGGCACCCCCGATGATCAACAGGTGCTGCCCGCGGTGGCGGCTGTCTTCAAAGTGCAGCGGCATGCGCTGGAACAGCAGTTCCCATGCGGTCAGCGTGGTCAGCGGCAACGCTGCAGCCTCGGCGAAATCCAGCGTGGTGGGTTTGCGCCCGACCAGGCGTTCGTCCACCCACTGGTATTGGGCATTGCAACCGGAGCGGGTGACATCGCCCGCGTAATACACCTCATCGCCGGGGGCGAACGCCGTGACCTCCGGGCCCACCGCCTCCACCACACCGGCCGCGTCATACCCCAGGATGCGCGCAGGATTCTCTTGCTGCGGGCGCGGCGCGCGCTGTTTGGTGTCGACCGGATTGACGGAAACAGCATGTATTCGTACCAGCAGGTCGCGTCCCTGCGGCACGCCCGGTGGCGCAATGCGCAGGTCCTGCAGCGCGGCGGGGTCTTCAATCGGCAGATACTGGGTCAATCCCACGGCTTTCATATCGGCTCCGGATACGGGGGAATCACCCTCATCATACGGATCACGACGCTGCTGTTTTTGCGCTGAATCAAGGCGCAATCGCCATTTGAACCCTAACGTGAAAAATGTGTCGCTACGTCGCCTGAATTAGGCAAAACCCTTGTCATTGCTGGGTCTTGCGGAATTTCATCAACCTGTATAGGGTGCCACCAGCTGGACCCGGTAGAGGTCTGGCGGTCGTCTTCACATGTTACGGGACTGTTAACATCACCTTCACTCGCCTGAGCATAATGTTCGCGGCGGTGGCGTGCTGAATCGGCAGTCTGAAAACGACGCAGTAGTGCTGGCCCATGCCTCTACCGGTTTCATACCCCCGAAATAGGAGCTGTACTCAATGAACAAGAAGATCCTCACTGCCGCGCTGCTGGGCGGTCTGGCTTTCGCCCAGGCTGCATCGGCGCAGGATTTTGACGACCGCTGGTACCTGACCGGTTCGGCCGGCTTCAACTTCCAGGATAGCGACCGTCTGACCAACGACGCTCCGTTCGTTACCCTGGGCCTCGGTAAGTTCATCAGCCCCAACTGGTCGCTGGATGGCGAGCTGAACTACCAGAACCCGAACTTCGACGCCAACCAGGATCTGAACTGGAGCCAGTACGGCGCCTCGCTCGACCTGCGTCGCCACTTCATCCAGGAAGGCCGCGGCTGGAACCCGTACCTGCTGTTCGGCCTGGGCTACCAGAAGTCGGAAGAAGAGTACGCAGCGCTGAACACCAACGGTCCGCGTGAGCGCAAGGACGGCAACTTCGCCGCCAAGCTCGGCGTCGGTCTGCAGACCACCTTCGAAAAGCGCGTCGCCGTGCGTGCCGAAGTGGCCTACCGCGCTGACTTCGACGACCAGAGCATTGCTGCTCCGAGCGAAGACTGGTTCGGCGACGTGCTGGCTTCGGTCGGCGTCGTGATCCCGCTGGGCCCGGCCCCGGTTGCTGCCGTGCCGGCTCCGGCTCCGGTTGCGCCGAGCTGCGCCGATCTGGATGACGACGGTGACGGCGTCAACAACTGCGATGACAAGTGCCCGAACTCGCAGCCGGGTCAGACCATCGGTCCGGACGGTTGCCCGGTCCCGGTGTCGATCGATCTGAAGGGCGTGAACTTCGACTTCGATAAGTCGAACCTGCGTCCGGACGCGGTTGCGATCCTGAGCGAGGCTTCGGAAATCCTGAAGCGTTACCCGGATCTGCGCGTTGAAGTGGCCGGTCACACCGATTCCAAGGGTACCGACGCTTACAACCAGAAGCTGTCCGAGCGTCGTGCTACCTCGGTGTACAACTACCTGACCCAGAACGGCGTTGACGCTTCGCGTCTGGTCGGTCCGATCGGTTACGGCGAGAGCCGCCCGATTGCGCCGAACACCAACCCGGATGGTTCGGATAACCCGGAAGGTCGCGCCAAGAACCGTCGTACCGAGCTGAACGTCCAGAACTAATCCTTCTGGCAGTACAGTCTCAATAAGCAGGGCCCGGCATTGCCGGGCCCTGTTTTTTTTTGTCTTCTCTCACCTCGACACTTAGGCCCTTCCGCGCGCGCGGTCGGGTCGAATCCTGAAAATCGACAATAAATCCAACAAGTTGCCGTATTCATTGAAGGTGGCGCTTGAAAGACGTTGTGGCGCTGTTAAACTCGCCGCGTCGACCCCTTCCTGGATGCATCCCATGCAGCGTTTTGCACTGGCCGCCGCGCTTGGCCTGGCCCTGGTTCCCACCGCCCACGCTGCCGTGGACTGTTCGGCACCTGCCAGCGCATCGCCGCTGCCGCTGCCGGCCACCGCGATCGCACCGGTGGCCGAAGAGCTGTACATCCGCAACGTCCAGTTGGGCATGCCTGCCGGCGTACTGACCTCCAGCTACGACCGCGAGCAGTCGCTGGACAGCGTGCTGCAGCGCCTGCGCATCGACGGCTGCCAGAACATCGCCAAGGCGATCCCCAGTGCACCGGTGATCAACCCGAACGATCCGGCCGCCTACAAGCCGCAGACCGAATTCGACAACACGCCGTGGCGCTTTGACATGAGCCAGAACGGCAAGCGCATGACCGCCGAAGAATTCGACGCCTGGATGAAGGCGCGCGGTGTGCGCGTGGTCAAGGCGCGCCCGGTACCGGCTGCCGTGCCGGCCGCCACCACCGAAGCACCGGCTGAGACCAAGCCGGCGGACAAGAAGTAAGCCGCCTGAGCGGAGCACGATGACGACACGCCGGCCACCCGCCGCGAACGCGTCCCGACCACGCCGCCCCGAGCGGCGTGCGAGCCCCGCAACAGGCACCCGCAACGCCGCCTCCAGCCCCCCCGCGGGCGCACCGCGGCATGGTCTGGCGCGCGTGCTGTCCAAAGCCGGGCTGTGCTCGCGCACCGAAGCCGCACGCTGGATCGCCGATGGCCGGGTGACGGTCGACGGCCGTGTCATCAACAACCCCGAATTTCCGATCATCGACGGGCGCCATCACGTGCGCGTGGATGGTCAGCCGCTGGATGCGCCCAAGCGCGTGCACCTGATGCTCAACAAGCCGCGTGGCCTGGTCACCACCGCGCAGGACGAGCGCGGTCGCGATACCGTTTACCGCTGCTTCGATGCTGCCGGCCTGCCGTGGATCGCGCCGGTCGGGCGCCTGGACAAGGCCAGCGAAGGGCTGCTGCTCTTCAGCAATGATCCGCAATGGGCCGCGCGCCTGACCGATCCGGCCACCGGCCCGGACAAGACCTATCACGTCCAGATCGATGCCATCCCCGATGCGGCGCAGCTGCAGGCGTTGTGCGCGGGGATCGAGGACGAAGGCGAGCTGCTGCGGGCGCGGCGCGCCACGCTGCTGCGCAGCGGCGACAAGACCGCCTGGCTGGAAGTGGTGCTGGAGGAAGGCCGCAACCGGCATATCCGCCGCCTGCTCGCCGCATTCGACATCAACGTGCTGCGCCTGGTGCGCGTGGCGATCGGCCAGCTGCCGCTGGGCGAGCTGGGCAAGGGCGCCTGGCGCGAGCTCAGCCAACACGATCTGGAACTTCTTCATGCCGTGGCCGACAGTGCCGCGGCCACACCGTGACCTTGTGGCCTGCCGGCATGTGGCAGGCCAATCGACCCGGGCAATGGATGGCCTTCGAAGGGACGTTCCGTTCAACACCGGGAGTAAGACCATGCACGTCAGTACCCTCAACCGTTCCCTGTTCCGCGGCGCCTGCCTGCTGTTGCCGGCCGCGCTGCTGACCGCCTGTGGCGGCCACAAGCAGATCGCCAAACAGGATCCGCCGGTGACCGACAAGGTGGTGGAGATCAGGATCCCCGAACTGGATGGCCGCGGCAGCTACCGCTTCCTGATGAGCGATGGCGACAAGCGCATGAGCGCCGATGAGTTCGATGCCTGGATGAAGGCCAACGGTATCCGGGTGGCCAAGGGCAATGGCCAGGATGGTCCGGTTGCGGCACCGGTGGTGGTGGCCAGCAAGGAAGAGGCCAAGGACAAGAAGAAAAAGAAGAAGTAACCCCGCCGCGCGCGTCGCACCGACGGTAGAGCCGACCGTTGGTCGGCTGAGGCACGCAAGGCGTGCCCCAGCATCCGATGTCCACAATCCCCACCGACGGTAGAGCCGACCGTTGGTCGGCTGAGGCACGCAAAGCGTGCCCCCGCATCCGCTATCCACACCCCCACGACGGTAGAGCCGACCGTTGGTCGGCTGAGGCACGCAAGACGTGCCCCGTATCGGCTGTTCATGACCTGCGACGAGAGGCAGCCGACCAACGGTCGGCTCTACCTCCGTGACGCGCGGGTGCGACGGCCGTGCCGACCGTGGGGCGGCTGGGGCCCTCAGGCCTTGATCACGCCCAGCTCGACGCCGATCCGGGTGAAGGCATCGATGGCGCGGTCCAGGTGCGCACGCGTGTGCGCGGCGCTGATCTGGGTGCGGATGCGGGCCTGGCCCTTGGGCACCACCGGGAAGAAGAAGCCGATCGCGTAGATGCCTTCCTCGAGCAGGCGCTCGGCGAACTTCTGCGCCAGCGGCGCGTCGTACAGCATCACCGGGCTGATCGGATGCACGCCCGGCTTCACATCGAAGCCCGCCGCGGTCATCTTCTCGCGGAAGTAGGCGGTGTTCTGCGCCAGGGTATCGCGCAGGTCATCGGCGGCGGCCAGCATCTCGAAGGCCTTGATGCCGGCGGCGACCACGTGCGGCGGCAGCGAGTTGGAGAACAGGTACGGGCGCGAGCGCTGGCGCAGCAGTTCGATCACTGCGGCGCTGGCGCAGGTGAAACCGCCCAGTGCGCCGCCCATGGCCTTGCCCAGGGTGCCGGTGATGATGTCGATCTTCTCCAGCACGCCCTTGACCTCGGCCGAGCCGCGGCCCGTGGCGCCGAGGAAGCCGGTGGCATGGCATTCGTCGATGTGGACCAGCGCGTTGTACTTCTTCGCCAGCGCGGTGATCTCATCCAGCGGGGCGATGAAGCCGTCCATCGAGAACACGCCGTCGGTGGTGATCAGCTTGGTCTTGCAGCCGGCCGCATCGGCGGCCTGCAGCTGGGCTTCCAGATCGGCCATGTCGCAGTTGGCGTAGCGGAAACGCTTGGCCTTGCACAGGCGCACGCCATCGATGATCGAGGCATGGTTGAGCGCGTCGGAAATGATCGCGTCGTGCTCGCCCAGCAGCGGCTCGAACAGCCCACCGTTGGCGTCGAAGCAGGCCGCGTACAGGATGGTGTCCTGCTTGCCGAAGAAATCGGCGATCTGCTTTTCCAGCTGCTTGTGCAGGTCCTGGGTGCCGCAGATGAAGCGCACCGAGGCCATGCCGAAGCCGTGGGTATCCAGCGCATCCTTGGCGGCCTGGATCAGGTCGGGGTGGTCGGCCAGGCCCAGGTAGTTGTTGGCGCAGAAGTTCAGCACCGTACGTCCGTCGTCCAAGGTGATCTCGGCCGACTGCGGGCTGGTGATGATGCGTTCGGACTTGAACAGGCCCTGGGCGCGGATCGCTTCCAGTTCTTCAAGGTAGTGCTGGGTCAGCGAGGCGGTGGTGGCGTCGGTCATGGCAGGCAGTCTTCGGCACGGGAAACCCGGGATTTTACCTGTCGGCGCCGGGCCCGGGGGCGCAGGCGGGGTCTGGCCGGGCCGGCGGTGGGCGAAACGGTTGCACACGTGATTGTTGCATCGCAATATCAATCAGGTTAAAAAACCGTAAACCCGCTGCACTGCCCACCCCACGTCTGGAGAGACCCCGCATGAACCACGCCACGCGCTGTACCGCCGCCGCTGTGCTCTGCGCCGCCCTGCTTGCCCCGTTTGCCGCCAGCGCCCAGGACGAGGCCGAATCGCCGTTCAGCTGGAACGTCACCGCCGTATCGGACTACGTGTTCCGTGGTGTGTCCCAGACCGATGAGGATCCGACCCTGCAGGCTGGCTTCACCTATACCTCGCCGGTGGGCCTGTATGCGGGCGTGTGGGGCTCGGGCGTGGACTTCGGGCCGGGCGACCCGAGCACGGAGATCGACTACCTGATCGGCTACGGGGTGGATGTCACCGACGGCGTCAATTTCGACGTGCTGCTCAACCGCTACACCTATCCGGGCGCCAGCGAGCTGAACTACAACGAGCTGATCACCACCACCACCTTCGCCGAGCAGTACAAGCTGACGGTGGCCTACACCGACGACCTGTCCGGGTCCGATACCAAGAGCTGGTATTACGCGGTGGGCGGCGAGTGGGGCCTGCCCAATGATTTCACCCTGAGCGCGAACGTGGGCCGTACCTCGCTCGAGACCGATTTCGGCAAGGACTACACCGACTTCAACGTCGGCGTGAGCCGCCAGTTCGGCCTGTTCAACCTGGGCCTGGGGTACCACGGTACCGACGGCGCTGGTCGCGACAACAACGGCAAGCTGGCGGACAACCGCGTGGTGTTCACCGTGGCCGTGGGCAAATGACCTGACGCTGCGATGGACATGAAAAAGGCGCCGCAAGGCGCCTTTTTCGTTTGCCGAAGCGCGTACCGACCAACGGCCGGTACCTACCGGGGCCATGCCACCGCCGAGGCCCGAACCGACCATGCCTGGTAGGTCACGACCGTTGGTCGTGACACCGACCGGCGCGCCAACGGCGCGATGCCTCAGTTCCAGCTCAGCACGACCTTGCCGGCCTTGCCCTGTTCCATCAGGTCAAAGCCCTTCTGGAAATCATCGATCGGCAACTGGTGGGTCATCACCTTGCCGAGCGGGAAACCGGACAGCACCAGCTGGGTCATCTTGTACCAGGTCTCGTACATCTTGCGGCCGTAGATGCCCTGCACGGTCAGGCCCTTGAAGATGATCTTGTCCCAGTCGCAGCCGGCGCCCTTGGGCATGATGCCGAGCATGGCGATCTTGCCGCCGTGGTACATGCAGTCGAGCATGTCGTTGAACGCGCGCGGATTGCCGCTCATTTCCAGGCCCACGTCGAAGCCCTCCATGTGCAGTTCCTTCATCACGTCCTTGAGCGAGGTGTTGGACACGTTCACCACGCGGGTGGCGCCCATGTCGGCGGCCAGCTTCAGGCGGAGATCATTGACGTCGGTGACCACCACGTTGCGCGCACCGATGTGCTTGCAGATGCCGGCGGCGATGATGCCGATCGGGCCGGCACCGGTGATCAGCACGTCCTCGCCGATCACGTTGAACTCCAGCGCGCAGTGCGCGGCGTTGCCGTACGGATCGAAGAAGGCGGCCAGCTCGGAGGGGATCTGATCCGGGATCGGCCACAGGTTGCTGGCCGGCATCACCATGTATTCGGCGAAGGCGCCGTTGACGTTGACGCCGATGCCCACGGTGTTCGGGCACAGGTGCTGGCGGCCACCGCGGCAATTGCGGCAATGGCCGCAGACGATATGGCCTTCGGCCGAGACGCGCTGGCCGATTTCATAGCCGGTCACGCCCGGGCCGATCTCGGCGATGCGGCCGACGAATTCGTGGCCGATGGTCAGGCCGGGCTTGATCGTGCGCTGGCTCCATTCGTCCCACAGGTAGATGTGCAGGTCGGTACCGCAGATGGCGGTCTTTTCCAGCTTGATCAGGACCTGGTTCGGGCCGGGTGTGGGGACCGGAACTTCTTCCAGCCAGATGCCCTTGGCGGCTTCGCGTTTGACCAGGGCCTTCATTGTTTGCTGCGCCATCGGGGTGGAACTCGTCTGGGGGAAAACGCGGATTATAGAGCCGCTGGCGGTTTTCCCATGTTGCAGCGCGGGTGGGCTGGGAGGTGGCCATGCCCCTCATTGCCGCACTGCGTGCGGCCAGCCGACCATGGGTCGGCTCTACCGGGCTTCGGGACGGCGCAGCGGCTGGGCTAGAATCGGCGGTTCTTTCACCAGGGGCTGCTCTATGCGCTCGAACCTGCTCGCTTTCTCCGTCGTCGCCAGCCTTGGGCTGGTCCAGGTCGCCCATGCCGCAGAAGGCATGTGGGTGCCGCAGCAGCTGCCGGAAATCGCCGGCCCGCTCAAGCAGGCCGGCCTGAAGCTGTCCCCGGAGCAGATCTCCAACCTGACCGGCGACCCGATGGGCGCGGTGGTGGCGCTGGGTGGCTGCACCGCCAGCTTCGTCTCTCCGCAGGGCCTGGTGGTCACCAACCACCATTGTGCCTACGGTGCGATCCAGCTGAATTCGACGGCCGAAAAGAACCTGATCAAGGACGGCTTCAACGCGCCGACCCTGAAGGATGAGCTGAGCGCCGGCCCCAACGCCCGCGTGTTCGTGCTGGACCAGATCACCGACGTGACCGACCAGGCCAAGGCCGCGATCGCCGCCGCCGGCAAGAACCCGCTGGCCCGTACCCGCGCGCTGGATGCCTTCGACAAGGCCCAGACCGCTGCGTGTGAAGCCGATGCCGGCTTCCGCTGCCGCCTGTACAGCTTCTCCGGCGGCAACACCTACCGTCTGTTCCGCAACATGGAAATCAAGGACGTGCGCCTGGTCTACGCGCCTCCGGGCAGCGTCGGCAAGTTCGGTGGCGACATCGACAACTGGATGTGGCCGCGCCACACCGGCGATTTCTCGTTCTACCGCGCCTACGTGGGCAAGGACGGCAAGCCGGCCGCCTTCTCGGCCGACAACGTGCCCTACCAGCCCAAGCACTTCCTGAAGTTCGCCGACCAGCCGCTGGGTGCCGACGACTTCGTGATGGTGGCCGGCTACCCGGGCCGCACCAACCGCTACGCGCTGGCCGGCGAGTTCAATGAAACCGCCAGCTGGACCTACCCGACCATCGCGCGCCACTACAACGCGGTGCTGAAGATGATCGACGAGGCTGGCAAGGCCGACCCGGACGTCAAGGTGAAGTACGCGGCCACCGCGGCCAGCATGAACAACGTGGCCAAGAACTACGCCGGTCAGCTGGAAGGCTTCAAGCGCATCGACGCGGCCGGCCAGAAGCAGGCCGAAGAAGCCGCCGTGCTGGCCTGGTTGAAGAAGCGTGGCGCCGCCGGCAAGCCGGCCCTGGCGGCACATGCGCAGCTGATCCAGCACCTGGACACCAGCAAGGCCACGCGTGAGCGCGACCTGTTCGTCAGCCAGTTCAACAGCACCTCGGCCGTGGGCTCGGCGATCACCCTGTACCGCCTCTCGATCGAGCGCAGCAAGGCCGATGCCGAGCGTGAAGTCGGCTATCAGGAACGCGATCTTCCCTCCATCGAAGGCGGCCTGAAGCAGATGGACCGCCGTTACGTGCCGCGCATGGACCAGCAGCTGCAGACCTACTGGCTGAGCCAGTACGTGGCCCTGCCGGCCGCGCAGCGCACCAACGAGGTGCTCAACCAGTGGCTGGCAGGCAGCGATGCGGCCGCCGTGCAGGCTCTGGTTGGCAAGCTCTCGGGCACCAAGCTGGGCAGCCTGGATGAGCGCCTGACGTGGTTCAAGGCCGACCGTGCGGCGTTCGAGGCCAGCACCGATCCGGCCATCCAGTACGCGGTGGCGGTGATGCCGGCGCTGCTCAAGCAGGAAGAGCAGAAGAAGACCCGCGAAGGCGAGTCGCTGGTGTCGCGCCCGCTGTATCTGCAGGCCGTGGCCGACTACAAGAAGAGCAAGGGCGAGTTCGTCTATCCGGACGCCAACCTGTCGCTGCGCATCACCTTCGGCAACGTCATGGGCTACGGCAAGGATGGCGTGAACTACACCCCGTTCACCACCCTGGAAGGCGTGGCGGCCAAGGAAACCGGCGAAGATCCGTTTGATTCGCCGAAGGCGCTGCTCGATGCGGTCAAGGCCAAGCGTTACGGCGGCCTGGAAGACAAGCGCATCGGCTCGGTGCCGGTGAACTTCCTGTCCAACCTGGACATCACCGGCGGCAACTCCGGTTCGCCGGTGCTGGACGCCAACGGCAAGCTGGTCGGCCTGGCCTTCGATGGCAACTGGGAGTCGGTGAGTTCGAACTGGGTGTTCGATCCGGTGATGACCCGCATGATCGCGGTCGACAGCCGTTACATGCAGTGGATCATGCAGGAAGTGGCGCCCGCGCCGCAGCTGCTGAAAGAACTGAACCTCAGCAAGTAAGCCGACACGTCGGTTTTGAAAACCCCGCAGCGACATCTGCGGGGTTTTTTTATGGGCGAATTATCGTCCAAACGCGTGGCGTCTTGCTTTCCCCTGCGGGAGCGCGCCGGGCAGGGCTGGGTTCACGGCGTGTCCTGCCAGAGGCTACCCGGCCTCAGCCTGCGCGGGGCCGTCAGGCGCCATGCTTTACGAGCCATCCGCCACCAAGCCGCCGAGCAAGCAGATCACGTGCACCAAACAGCCACACAGCTTCACAGCCGCGACCGGGTATCATCCCTGTTCCGCGTGCTTTCACAGGATGTGAACGAAGCGCCGGAACCTCCTCCCCCAAGGACCCCTTGTCCGCATGCGCATCCTGCTTGCCCGTCACGGCGAAACGCCGTGGAATGCCGAAGGCCGCTACCAAGGCCAGATCGATATCCCGTTGTCGCCGATCGGCGAAGCCCAGGCCAAGGCGCTGGGGGAACGTCTGAAGTCCGTCGACATCACCCGCGCCGTCGCCTCGCCGCTCTCGCGTGCCCAGCTCACCGCCCAGCTCGCCCTGGGTGCAGACCGCGCCCCGATGCTGCAGACCGAGCCGGACCTGCAGGAAATCGCCCACGGCGAATGGGAAGGCCTGCTGGCCAGCGAAATCCACGACAAGGATCCCTCCCGCCTGCGCGCCTGGCGCGAAGAGCCCGATACCGTCCTGATGCCCGGCGGCGAATCGCTGCGGCTGGTGCTCGAACGCAGCTGGCGCGGCCTGGCCCGTGCCGCTGAAGGCCTGGGCGAGCACGACACCCTGCTGGTGGTCGCCCATGACGCCGTCAACCGCGTGATCCTGTGCCGCATCCTCGGCCTGCCGATCTCGCGCCTGTGGACCTTCCGCCAGGCACCGACCACGCTCAACCTGCTCGAAGGTCCCGACCTCGACCAGCTTGAAGTCGTCCGCCTCAACGACTGCGCGCACCACACGCCGTTCTTCGGCGAAGCCAAGCACCGCGCGCTGTAACGCACTGCGTCCCATCCTGCCGTCCGCCCCAACGATTCCGATCCAACGACCATGACCACCACCGCCCGCCCGCAGACCCTCTCCGATTGGCTCAGCTACATCGAGCAGCAGCACCCCGCCACCATCGACATGGGGCTGGACCGGGTGCGTACCGTGGCGCAGGCGATGGGGCTGGGCGCGCCGGCCGAGCGCAGCATCGTGGTCGGTGGCACCAACGGCAAAGGCTCCACCGTGGCCTTCATCGAGGCCATCGCGCGCGCTGCCGGCTGGAAGGTCGGTGCGTACACCTCGCCGCACCTGCTGCGCTACAACGAGCGCGTGCGCATCGATGGCCAGGACGCTACCGATGACGCCCTGATGGCGGCCTTCAACGCGATCGAAGACGCGCGTGGCGACACCACGCTGACCTACTTCGAATACGGCACGTTGGCCGCCCTGCAGCTGTTTGCGCAGGCGGGCCTGGATCTGGCCGTGCTTGAGGTCGGCCTTGGCGGCCGTCTGGATGCGGTCAACATCGTCGATGGCGACGTGGCGGTGATCACCACCGTCGACATCGACCACAGCGACTGGCTGGGCGAGGACCGCGAAGCGATCGGGACCGAGAAGGCCGGCATCATCCGTGGCTGGAAGCCGGTCATCCTCGGCGAAATCGATCCGCCCTCGAGTGTGCTCGCGCGTGCCTATCTGGTGGGTGCCAACGCCATCCGGGGGGGCAGCGATTTCTTCGCCGATGCCATCGATGGCGAGCGCTGGCGCTGGCGCGATGTCGGCTTCCGTATCGAACTGCCGCACCCGACGCTGCGCGGGCCCATCCAGCGCGCCAATGCCGCGACGGCGATCGCCGCGCTGCGTGCGCTGGATCGCCCGCTGCCGCGCACCGCCTTCATCGAAGGCGTTGCCGCCGCGCGTATCCGTGGCCGCCTGCAGGCCTTTGATCGTGACGGCGTGGAGGTGCTGGTCGATGTCGGTCACAACCCGCAGGCCGCGCGCGAACTGGCCACCGCGCTGAAGGCCAGTCGCGTCACCGGCGACACCATCGCGGTGTTTGCCGCCCTGCAGGACAAGGATGCCGCCGGGGTGGTCGAGGCCTTGGCCGATCAGGTCCAGCAGTGGCACTTGGCCGGGCTGGAGGGGGCACGTGCGCAGAGCGCCGAGGAACTGCGGGCACGCCTGGCCGCTACGGCTGCGGCCGGCGCGACACCGCACGCCACCGTCGTGGACGCCCTGCAGCATGCCGTGGCGCAGGCCAAGGCCGGCGATCGCGTGCTGGTGTTCGGCTCCTTCCACACCGCCGCGCAGGCGCTGCAGACCCTCGAACCCGGCGCCTGAGGGGGCTTTGCAGCGCCGTTCAGCCGCATCAGCCGCCGCACACGCGCGCACCCGTATAATCGCCGTGGCATTCCGCCGCGCCGCCTGCCTGCCTTCACGTGGATACTCCTCTGAAACAGCGACTGATTGGTGCCATCGTCCTGGTGGCGTTGGCCGTGATTTTCCTGCCCATGCTGGTCAAGGGTCCCGCACCTGACAGTGGTGTCGCCAACGTGCCGATCAGTGCACCGGCCGCGCCGTCGGATGGCCAGTTCGAAACCCGCGAGCTGCCGCTGGTCGCCCCCACCGGTGGCGCCACCGGCCTGCAGAGCGGGGCATCCACGACCCAGCCGCTGGCCGACAGCGCTGCGCTCGCCGCCGATCCGGCGCCGGCAGACACCTCGCCGGCCGTCGCCGCCGGCAACTACGCCGTCAGCTTCGGTGCCTATGCCACCGAAGCCGATGCCGACCGCGTCATCGCTTCGTTGAAGAGCGCCCAGCTCGCCGGCTTCCGCGAGCCGGCCACCATCAACGGTCGCCAGGCCTGGCGCGTGCGCGTCGGTCCCTACGCCGATCGCGCGCTGGCCGAAGCCGGCCGCCTGCAGGCGGTGAAGGTGCGCAATGACGTCAAGGCCGAGGTCATCACCCTGGATGCCCGCGCCGATACCGCGGTTGCCGCCACGCCGGCCGGCCCTGCACCGGCCCCGTCGGCGGCTCCGGCCGCCTCCAGTGCTGCCGCCGCGCCGGCGGGCAATACCGTGAAAACCGAATCCCTGCCGGCCGAGCCGGTCGCGGCCGCCAAGCCGGAACCGAAGCCGGCCGCGCCCGAGCCCAAGCCGGCCCCGGCGCCCAAGCCCGAGACTGCCGTCGCGGCACCGGCTGCTCCGGCGGCCCCGGCCGCCAGCAGCGTCGGTTTCGCCGTGCAGCTCGGTGCCTTCGGCCAGGCGGCCGAGGCCAATGCCCTGCGTGACAAAGTCCGCGCCGCCGGCTTCAGCGCCTTCGTGGAGCAGGTCCGTACCGACAAGGGCACCCTCAACCGGGTCCGCGTCGGGCCGGTCGCCAACCGCGCCGATGCCGAGAACCTCAAGGCCCAGGTGGCCGCCAAGGTCGGCGTGGCCGGCATGGTCCGCCCGCACCCCTGATGCCTGAGCTGCGCCGCCCCGCACCCGCTGGACGGCGCCTACCGCGCGGCCTGCCGGCATGATCGACATCGTCCTGCTGGTCCTGATCGGGGCCTCCGTCCTGCTTGGCCTGATGCGCGGCTTCGTCGGCATCGTGGTCAGCACGCTGTCCTGGCTGCTGGCCGGCTGGGCCGCGTTCCTGTTCGGCAATGACGCAGCCCATTGGTGGGCGGCGCCGCTGGAACCGGGCACCGGCCATTACGTTGCCGGCTACCTGGGGGTGTTCCTGATCGTCATGATCGCCGTCGGCCTGATCGGCATGCTGATCAAGGCGGCCGTGAAAGTGACCTGCCTGACCGGTGCCGACCGCCTGCTGGGCGGTGCATTGGGCCTGGTCCGCGGCGCCTTCCTGGGCTGCGTGCTGCTGATGCTGGCCGCCTTCACGCCGCTGCCGCAGGAGCCGGCCTGGCAGACCTCGCAGGTGCGGCCGCTGCTGCAACCCGGGGTGCGCTGGATGCAGGCGCAGCTGCCCGAGATGGCGTTGCCGGAGGTGAATCTGCCGCAACTGCCGACGATGGATTTGGGCAAGCCGCTCGCGACAGGCGATAATGGCGTCCTTGGCGAAGTAGTGGCAGGGCGCGGATGGCCGCGTCCCGTTGACGAGGGGAGGGAGACGGCACCTGCCGACGCTGCGGCGCGCGGGCCGACTTCCACACTGCCAGTCAATATCGAGCCGGCGCACCCGCGTCCGGACGACACCGCTCCGGCACGGAACGGTACCTCCGGCCAGGCACGGCCACCTTCACTGTAGATGGGCGCAGCCCAGCGGAGAATTCGCACCATGTGTGGCATCGTCGGAATCGTCGGCAACCAGAACGTCGCCGGGCAGTTGTATGACGGCCTGACCGTCCTCCAGCATCGTGGCCAGGACGCGGCCGGCATCGCCACCGCCGACGGCACCCGCCTGCGCGTGCAGAAGGCCAATGGCCTGGTGCGCGATGTGTTCGATGCCAAGCGGATGTCCACGCTGGAAGGCCGCGTCGGCATCGCGCATGTGCGCTATCCCACCGCCGGTTCGGAAGGCATGGACGAGGCGCAGCCGTTCTACGTGAACTCGCCGTACGGCATCGCGCTGGCCCACAACGGCAACCTGATCAATACCGAAGCCCTGCGCCAGCAGGTGTTCGAGCAGGACCGCCGCAACGTCAACACCGACTCGGACAGCGAAGTGCTGTTGAACGTGTTCGCGTTCGAACTGGACGCACAGCGCCAGCTGACTCCGGAAGCGGCGATCCGCGCCGTGGCCGCCGTGCACCGCCGCGTCAAGGGTGGCTATGCGGTGATCAGCGTGGTGCTGGGCCTGGGCCTGGTGGCCTTCCGTGATCCGCACGGCATCCGCCCGCTGGTGCTCGGCAAGCGTGCCCACGCCGAAGGCGACGAATACATCGTGGCCTCCGAATCGGCCGCACTGGACGTGCTCGGCTTCCAGCGCGTGCGCGATGTGCGCCCGGGCGAAGCGCTGGTCATCACCGCGCGTGGCGAGCTGTTCTCCGAAGTCTGCGCCGAACCGGTCGAGCACAGCCCGTGCATCTTCGAATACGTGTACTTCGCCCGCCCGGATTCGATGATCGACAACGTCTCGGTGCACAAGGCGCGCATGCGCATGGGCATCAAGCTGGGCGAGAAGATCCTGCGCCTGCGCCCGGATCACGACATCGACACCATCATCCCGATCCCGGATACCTCGCGCGATGCCGCGCTGGAGATCTCCAACACGCTCGGGGTGAAGTACCGCGAAGGCTTCATCAAGAACCGCTACATCGGCCGCACCTTCATCATGCCGGGCCAGGGTGAGCGGGTGAAGTCGGTGCGCCGCAAGCTCAACCCGATCCACCTGGAGTTCCGCAACCGCGTGGTGCTGCTGGTCGATGATTCGATCGTGCGCGGCACCACCAGCCAGCAGATCGTGCAGATGGCGCGCGACGCCGGTGCCCGCAAGGTCTACCTGGCCAGCGCCGCGCCGCCGGTGCGTTACCCCAACATCTACGGCATCGACATGCCGGCCGCCGAAGAACTGGTCGCGCACAACCGCAGCATCGAAGAAATCGAGAAGCACCTGGGCTGCGACTGGCTGATCTACCAGGACATCGAGGACATGGAAGCGGCGGTGAGCGAAGGCAACCCGGAGCTGAAGTCGTTCGATTCCTCGTGCTTCAACGGCGTCTACCCGACCGGGATCGAGCCGGGCTATTTCGAGCGCATCCAGCAGCTGCGTTCGGACGATGCCAAGCACAAGCGTCGCGCCTGAGGGCAGGGCATGAGTGACGTGTTGGACAGCGCGGCCGGCGATCTGCTGCAGGCCGCGCAGCAGTGCCTGGCCGAGCCGGATCCGTTGCGCAAGGTCGCGTTGACCCAGCACTACGCCGTGCAGTTCCGTGCCGGTCGCCTGAAGGCACCGGCCGATGCGCCGGCGCCGGAGCCGATCCGGATGCCGGGCCGCCCGGCCCGGCCCACACTCGTCCACCCGCGCGATCTGCCGCGTCGTGGCCTGGGCAGCGTGGAAGGGCGCGCGGCGTTCGTGCACGCCATCGCGCATATCGAACTCAATGCGATCGACCTGGCCTGGGATGCGGTCTACCGTTTCCGCGGCCTGCCGGGCTCCTTCCATGCCGACTGGGTCA
The DNA here is from genome assembly GCF_039673205.1 of Stenotrophomonas sp. TWI809. Classification (NCBI taxonomy): domain Bacteria; kingdom Pseudomonadati; phylum Pseudomonadota; class Gammaproteobacteria; order Lysobacterales; family Lysobacteraceae; genus Stenotrophomonas; species Stenotrophomonas sp. TWI809. The sequence continues at coordinate 51,804 of NZ_JBDJLE010000020.1, forward strand.
GCGTGGCCGATGACGAATCGCGCCACTTCATGCTGCTGCACGATCGGCTGCAGGCCAACGGCTATGCCTACGGCGATTTCGACGCGCACAACGGCCTGTGGGAAATGTGCGAGAAGACCGCGCATGACGGGCTCGCGCGCATGGCGCTGGTGCCGCGTGTGCTGGAAGCGCGCGGGCTGGATGTCACCCCGGGCATGATCGTGAAGCTGCGCGCCGGAGGCGACCATGCCACCGCCGATGTGCTGGAGATCATCCTGCGCGAAGAGGTGGCGCATGTGGCCGCTGGTTCGCGATGGTACCGCTGGTACTGCACGCGCGAGAACGTCGAGCCACGCCCGCGGTTCATGGCATTGCTGCGCGAGTACGCCGGCGGCTTCCTGTATGGCCCGTTCAACCTCGAAGCCAGGCTGCTCGCCGGCTTCGACGAAGAAGAACTGGCCGAGCTGATCGAACAGACCGAACTGCGCGGTCAGGTGTTGGCCAGCACCACGCGCTGACCGTTTTCGGTCGGCCGGTTGACGTAGAACAGCCCTGGCCCCGGCCGATACGGCAGTTCCCGCGTGCCTTCATCGGCGGCATAGAGCAGCGCAGTGTCGCCCAGGGCATCGAAGTTCCAGTGCGCGGACTGCATTAGGTAATGCTGGCGAAGCGTGCGTTCCTGCGCGGCATCCAGCGGATGGCCGGCCAGCAACCGGGCCGCGATGGGCTGCAGTGCCGCGGGCAGTGCGAGTGCGGGCAACGCGTCCGGTGAGGTTGTCCAGGCGACACCTGCCGCGGCCGCACGCTGGTGCAGCAGCCGCAGCGCGATGAACTGGTAACGCGCATCGATCTCGCGGCGCAGCACCACCGCCGCGTACGCCCGCAGGGTGAATTGCGGCAGGACGCTGCGGCTGCCGGCGACCCGCTGCTGCTGCCAGTGGTGCCAGACATCCACCCAGATCGCGTCATCCCCCAGCCCCAGTGCGCGCTGCCAGCGCCGACACGTCGCCTGTGCGGCGCGGTAGACCGTGCTCGCGCGCAGCAGCGCCAGCGGCGGTACATCGCCTGCGGCCAGTCCGGTGCCACGCAGCAGCTGTCCCTCCGGCCGGCTCAGCAGCTTGGGTCCTTCGATGCGCTGGTCGTAGCCGCCGCCGATGTTGGCGTGCACGCCTGGCAACGCGATCTCTTCATGTTCGGGCGCCACGCTGGTCAGCGCGAAATGCTCGCGGTGCTCATCGCGCGCGACCAGCTGCACTACCTTGTCCGCGCAGCCGGCGGGCAGGGCGACCACCGGCATCTCATCGCCATGCTGGCGGCCGATCGCCACCACGGTATCGAGCAGGCCGACGAAGCGCACCGGCCGCACCGCGTCTGGAAATCCCGGCGCCAGTGACCAGCCCGAGCGCACCAGTTGCTCGCGCAGCCACGCGGCGGCACCGGGTGCGTTGAGCACGTTCATCGCGTCGCGCGCGCTGGCCGCGCCACGCGAATAGCCGAACAGATCCATCCGCACGCTGCCGAGTACGCGGCCAGGGTGCGCACGGGCGAGCTGGCGCAGCGCGTCGGGCAGCATCTGCTCCAGCGCCCGGCGTCGCTTCGCGCGGACACCGGTGCGACCGATGCCGAACGCCAGCCCCAACAGGTCGTCGTCTTCACCGGTGCGCGTGCCCACGCCCTCGATATAGAGCGACAGCGCGAGCGTGTTGCCTGCGGGCGGCATCTGCCGATGGTCCGGATACAGCGCATGCAGCCGCGCGATATTGGTCAGGCCGTTGCTGTAGCTGCTGGTCAAGCGGCTCTGGTACGGGGAGGCATCATCGGCGACCACGGCCGGTGGGCGCGGTGTGGGCGTCGTGGCGCCTGCCGGGCGTGAGGCGCGCTGCAGGTTGTCAGCGTTGTTGCGGGTGCCGTCGAAGAACAGACCGATGTGCAGGGACACCGTCGGCGCCGTCGTCGGTTGGGTAGCTGCCACCACCATATCGTCCCTGCTCCCCGAGGATGCCCGGCTAAGGTAGCGCGGAAGCCCCGCGCCGGAACAGCACGGCAGGCCAGGCCGCTGCCGGCGTCAGGTCGCCAGCGAATCCAGTGTCCAGCCGTCCGGCGTGACGCGCAGCACCGAACCCTGCTCGTACCAGTCGCCCAGTACGATGCGGGTGCAGTCGCGCCCGCCGGCCTGCAGCGCGTGGATGGCCGGGCGGTGGGTGTGGCCGTGGATCATCGTGTCAACGCCATAGCGGCCGAACGTGGCATCCACTTCCGCCGGCGCGACATCGGTGACGGTCTCGAACTGGGCACGGTCACCCTGCTTCATTTCCGACTGGCGTGCCTGGCTGGCATCGCGCGCCTTCTGTGCGAAGGCGATGCGCGCGGCCAGCGGCTGCGACAGGAACTGCGCCTGGAACACCGGGTCGCGGGTCTGCGTGCGGAACTGCTGGTAGGCGATATCGTCGGTGCACAGCAGGTCGCCGTGCTGCAGCAGCACCGGGCGGCCATACAGATCAATCACGCTCGGGTCGGGCAGGATCGTGAATCCCGCGCGGCGCGCGTAGTCCTCGCCGACCAGGAAATCGCGGTTGCCGCGGATGAAGTACACCGGCACGCCGGCATCGGCCACGGCATGCAGCGCGACGGCCACCGCATCGGCGGCCGGGGAGGGCGTGTCATCGCCGATCCAGGCTTCGAACAGATCGCCCAGGATGTACAGGGCCTCGGCCTGCATCGCTTCATCGCGCAGGAAGGCCAGGAACAGGTCGGTGATGGCTGGACGACTCGGGTCCAGGTGCAGATCGGAGATGAACAGCGTGGTCATGGACCCATTGTAAAACGGGATCACGGGGCGAGGCAGCGCGACAGGTGAACTGCCCTTGTCGAGTCGAAAGGGGGCGCGGCGATCCTGGCTACAACGGCAGCCATTGCAGGCTGGCGGCGGCCAGCAGTGCGGCGATGCCGGTCGCGGCCAGCACATCGCTGGGGTAGTGCAGGCCCAGCACCACCCGCGACAGGCCGATCAGCACGGTGAAGGGCACCAGCAACGGGGCCAGCCACGGGTAGTAGGCCAGTGCCACGATCGTGAAGGACACCGCGTGCAGAGTGTGCCCGGACGGGAAACTGAACTCGTCCAGCGGCGCCACCCAGGCGCGGATGCGCAGGTCGGCGGCAAATGGCCGCGGGCGGCGCGTCCAGCGCTTGAGGCCCTTGTACAGCAGCAGTGCCATCAAGCCGGTGGCGGCCATGTGCAACGAAGCACGCAGGCCATCCAAGCCGTCCAGCAGCACCAGCGCGCCCATCAGCGCGTACCAGAACGCGCCATCGCCCAGGCGGCTGATCACCGCGAAGGCATGGCGGATCCGGCGGTGCCGACAGTAGTGGTTGGCGCGGCGGCACCAGCGGGTTTCGCGCCCGCGCAGGGCATCAAGCGGCGTGGTCGGCATGCGGCCTCCGGGCCTGGGCCAGTTCAGCCAGCAGCGCATCGAACTCGGCGACCACGTGCTGCGGATGCAGCCGCTTCATCGCGGTGGCGGCAGTGCGGCCGAGCCGGTGGCGCAGGGCGTCGTCGCCGGCCAGCTGCACGGCGGCGGTCACAAACTCGCTGTCGTCATTCACGGCGATGCCGCTCTCATCGGTGCGCAGGTATTCCCGGGCGGCGCCGTAATCGAAGGCGACCGTGGCCAGACCGCTGGCCATGGCTTCAAGGGTGACGTTGCCGAAGGTCTCGCTGCGGCTGGGGAACAGGAACAGATCGCCGCTGGCGAAGTGCCGCGCCAGCGCATCCCCGCGCTGCACGCCGCAGAAGATGAAGTCCGGATTGTCGTGGGCCAGCTTGGCGCGTGACGGGCCATCGCCGACGAACACGAACCGCGCCTTCGGCCGCACCTGCTGCAGGCGGCGGAACGCTTTGACCGCCAGCCCGAGGTTCTTTTCCGGGGCGATGCGGCCGACGTAGATCGCGGCGAAGCCGTTGCCATCGATGCCCCACTCCTCGCGCAGCGCCGGGTCACGGCGCTCGGGCTCGAACTGACTGCTGTCCACGGCGCGCGCCAGCAGGCGCACGCGATCAAAGCCCTGCTCGCCGAGGAACTGCTGCAGCTCCTGGGTCGGCACCAGGGTGGCATCGGCCTGGTTGTGGAAGCGGCGCATCCAGCGCAGCGCGGCGGCCTGCAGCCAGGCCACGCCGTAGTCGGGCAGGTACTCATCGAAGCGGGTATGGAAGCCGGTGGCGACCGGAATCCCGAGGCGCCGCGCGGTGCGCAGTGCCGACCAGCCCAGCGGGCCTTCGGTGGCGATGTAGATCGCGTCCGGACGCTGCTGCTGCCACTGGCGGGCCAGGCGGGAGGGTGCGGGTAGGCCGAAGCGCAGGCCGGGGTAGCGCGGCAGGTTGGCGCCGGTGACCAGCACCGTGCCGTCCACCGCCTCGACATCGGAGGGTTGCCGGGGCCGGACCAGATCGACCTGATGGCCGGCGGCACGCAGCCCCAGTTCCAGGCCCTGCACGGTCAGGGCGACGCCGTTGACTTCCGGGGGATAGGTTTCGGTGACGATGGCATAGCGCATGGCGGGCCTCCGGTATGCCACGCATGCTGGGTCCGGGCGATGTAGCCGACATGACCGCCGTATGACGCCGGCATGACGCGCACGCCGGCAGAAAAAAACCACGGCCCCGAAGGGCCGTGGTGATCGAGCGAGGTTACCGGGCGGCGATCAGAAACGCTGCTGGTACTTCATGTACAGGAAGCGGCCGATGTCGTAACCGCCGTAGTACGAGAACGTCGAGTTCGGCTGGGTGTACATGATCGGGCCGTACTTCTCGAACACGTTGTTGGCACCGACCGAGACGGTGGCGTCCCACGGCAGGGAGTAGCGGAACTGCACGTCGTGGAAGGTGACCGAGCCGCGCTCGTTGTAGTCACGCGAGCCGGCATACCACGGGGCCTGCACGCCGGGGTCGGAGCACTCGTCCGGTCGGGCTCGTGCGTTGATGCAGCGTTCCTTGACGCCGGAGTAGTAGCGGGCGGTCCAGCTGGCGCCGAAGTTGCCCACGTCCCAGCCCAGGGTCAGGTTGGAGCGCACGCGGAAGCCGCTGCCGATGCCGTTTTTCGTTTCGGGCACCACATCAGCGTCGTTGGTGGTGCGCTCGAGGTAGGAACTGACATAGGTCGTCGTCCACCCCGTGCTCAACTTGCCATGGCGGGTATCCAGGTGGTGGCTCAGCTCCAGGTCGTAGCCTTCGGTTTCCAGGAAGCCGGAGTTGCGCCTGCCGTACGTCAACTGGTCCACGATGCCGGTGACCGGATCGCGGGTGAAGCCGCTGCAGCGCGAGGTGATGCCCTGCTCATAGCAGTCGCGCAGCATGTCGTTGGGGTGATCGTTGACGATGGTGTTGTCGATGCGGACCTTCCACCAGTCCAGCGCCACGTTGAGGTGGGGCACGAAGGACGGGCTCCAGACCAGGCCCAGCGTGCGGCTGGTCGAGGTTTCCGGCTGCAGGTCAGGGTTGGAGCCGTTGGTGAACGGCACCGGGGTCTGGTCGCTGCTGCTGGTGATCGGCACGCCGCCCTGGCGCAGCTGGCGGTAGGCGTCGGCATTGGCGATGTCGGCAGCGCACCGGGCACGCACCTCGGCACTGCTGGCCGAGGCCCCGTAGACGGTGTCGCAGGGGTCACGGTAGCCGGTGGTGAAGGTTTCCGAACCGCCGCCATACAGATCGGAGATGGTCGGCGCGCGGAAGCCCTGCGCCCACGTGCCGCGTACCAGCAACTGTTCGATCGGCTTCCACTTGAAGCCGAACTTGCTGTTGAGGGTGGTGCCGAAGGTGCTGTAGTCCGAGTGGCGGGTGGCGGCGCTCAGGCTCAGCTCGCGCGCACCCGGCAGGTCGGCAAGGATCGGCACGCTCAGCTCCAGGTAGGCCTCATTGACCTTGTAGCTGCCCCCGGTCGGGCCGGCGGCCAGGTTGGTGGTGGCGCCGCTCTGGGCCAGCGCATCGGGGATGAACTCACCGGCCTCCTTGCGCGTTTCCACGCCGAAGGCGAAGCCCAGATCACCGGCCGGCAGGGTCATCACCGTACCGGCGATGCTGGCGAACGCATTGCGGGTGGTGGTCTTGCCGCGCGTGATTTCCGGCGGGAACAGATGGTCGATCAGGGCCTGGTTGCCGCTCAGCCCATTGGGGTCGTTGCTGCCATACGGCGCCAGCGGGTTCCACGGCATGCAGCCCGCGATCGGTGCGCCCGGGACGCCACATTCCACCTTGCCGGTGGCCTCGTTGTAATACGACGGGCCGACCGCGTTCTTGACCCGTTCCTTGTGCAGATTGCCGGTCGACCGCTGCAGCAGTTCGCTGCGGTTGTACTGGTAGCCCACTTCCCAATCGAAGTAGCGCTCGCCCACCTCGAAGCTGCCTTCCAGCGCGGCCACGGCGCGCCAGGTGGTCAGCTCGCTGGTGCTGACCCGCGGAACCTCCCAGGCGCGGCGGTTCCAGGCGATGTCGGTGGGGGTGTCATAGCCGTGGTGGTTGCCGAACGGATTGAACCAGCTGTCGGCCGACATCCGCCCGATACCGGCGGTGGCGGACTGCAGCGGATAGCCGGCCACCTGGCGGGTGGACGTGCGCTTGTTGTAGCCCAGCTGCGTGGTCAGGCGGATGTCGTCGGTCAGGTCCACGCGCCCATCGAGGAACAGCGAATCGCGCTTGAGCGGCGAGATCAGGTGCATCTGCTCCTGTGCGTTGCTGACATCACCGGTGAACGGGGTCAGATCGCTGAGATGGTAGTTGGCCGGGTTGGTCGGGTCGGCGCCGCGATCCAGCGAATAATTGCAGCCCGCCGCGGCGGTGCAGCCCGGGCCCCTCAGGCCAGTGATCTGGCCCCACTGGCTGAGCTGGGTCCAGTTGTCGCCGGGGTGGCGGGTGGTGTTCGGGAATTCGCTGAACCAGCGGTTGCGTGCCCAGACGCCCTTCTCTTCGGTGTGCTCGGCCGAGAAGGTCAGCGAGGCGCGGTCGTTGGACCAGCCGGCCACCACATCGACACTGGTGCGCGCGCCATCGCCCTGGCTGTACTGGCCCTGGTAGACGTTGGCGGTCACGCCGCTGACGTTGCTGCGGGTGATGATGTTGATCACGCCGGCCATCGCGTCCGAGCCATAGATCGCCGAGGCGCCATCCTTCAGCACCTCCATGCGTTCGATCGCCGAGACCGGCACGCTGGAGATGTCCTGGTAGCCGCCGGTGTTGATGCCCAGACGCTTGCCGTTGATCAGCACCAGGGTGCGTTGTGCGCCCAGGTTGCGCATGTCGATGTAGGTGCCGCCGGCATTTTCGCCGGCAGCGAGCACGTTGGAGCGGCTCAGCGCCGGGCTGCCGACCGCGGTCAGGTTCTGCAGGATATCGGCAACTGAACTGAAGCCCTGCCGCTCGATGTCGGCGCGGCTGATCGCGAGCACCGGCTGGGCGGACTCGACATCGACCTGGCGGATGCGCGAGCCGGTGATCTCGATGCGGTCCAGGGTGGTCGGGGTAGCGTCCTGGGCGAGGACGGCGGTGGATGCCAGGCCAGCGGTGCCGGCGACCAGGGCCAGGCGGATCGCCTGCCCCAGCGGGGTAGTGGATGAAGACATGATCGACTCTCTCTCTAATCGGAACGACGGCCAAGAAGTCGGCGGACCCAAGTACCGCCTTCTTCAAAAATCCAGCCCAATGAAGGCCGGTGTCCCGAGAGTAGATCGATTCGTTAAGCGTTCATGAAGGACATGTGAGGTCGTTCTCACAAATACGTCATGGGCCGTGCGTTCTGCGAATTCAGTCCACGAATTGCTGCAGACGCACGTTTGGAAGCGGGCAGAAAGCGTCAGGCAACAAAGGGGCGGAACTGCACACCGAGCCCGGCCATGCCTTCGGTTTCCCCGATCAGGTCCGCGCGCAGCAGCGGACGCGCATCGATGTACGCCTGCGGCAGGATCAACGACAGGCGCGCATCCTCGGCGGTCAGTTCCAGCGCCGGCATCGGCGTGTCTTCGTGCGCGCGGTTGAGCAGCACTGCCAGGCGCAACAGGGCGGTCATGCGCCGTGCCGGTTGCAGCAGCCGCTCGGGCAGCGCATCGAAGGCGGACTTGGAAATATTGCGGCGATGGCTGCGCACGAGCGCGGCGAGCAGCTGCTGTTCCTGCCGCGAGAAGCCGGCGATGTCCGAGTTCTCCAGCACGTAGCTGCCATGCACGTGGTAACCGCTGTGCGCGATCATCAGGCCGAGCTCGTGCAGCCGCGCGGACCAGCCGAGCATGCGGGCATCGTCCGGATCCAGCTGCCAGCTTTCTTCGACCTGGGCGAGCAGGTTCATGGCCGTGCTTTCCACGCGATCAGCCTGGACGGTATCGATGCCGTAACGCTGGGTCAGTGCCGCGACCGATTCGTCGCGCAGGTCGTTCTCGCTGGCGCGGCCGAGGATGTCGTAGAGAATGCCCTCGCGCATCGCGGCCTTGCTGACCAGCAGCTTCTGCAGCCCGAGTGCCTGGAAGGCGGCTTCGAGTACCAGGATGCCACCGGCGATGATCGGGCGACGATCCGCGGAGAGGCCCGGCAGATCGATGTCTTCGATGCGCTTGGCCTTGAGCAGCTCATCGCGCAGCTGCGGCAATGCCTCGGCGGTGATCGCGCCCTTGCTCAGTTTCATGGTGGCGCAGATTTCGCTGATCGCCTTGTGCGTGCCGGAGGACCCCAGTGCTTCGTGCCAGCCCAGTGCGCGGTACTTGTTGGCGAACTGCTGGAACTCCGCGCCGATTTCGGTCAAGGCGTCCTTCCAGCGCTTCTTGCTCAGCTTGCCGCCCGGGAAGAAGCGGCGCGTGCTGGCGATGCAGCCGGCCTGCAGGCTTTCGCGCTCCAGGGTCTGCATGCCCTGGCCGATGATGAATTCCGTGGAGCCACCGCCGATATCGATCACCAGCCGGCGCTGGTCCGCCTTGGGCGGCTGCGCATGGGCCACGCCGAGGTAGATCAGACGCGCCTCTTCGCGGCCGCTGACCACTTCGATCGCATGCCCGAGCGCGGTTTCGGCCGGCATCAGGAAGGCCTGCGGCGAGCGCAGCTGGCGCACCGTGTTGGTGGCCAGCGCGCGGACGCGTACCGAGGGGATCGCACGGATGCGCTGGCCGAACCGGGCCAGGCATTCCAACGCGCGCTGACGGGCCTCGGCGGACAGGCCGCCTTTGCCATCCAGGCCATCGGCCATGCGCACGGTCTCGCGCAGGCGGTCGACCACCCGCAACTGCCCGAGGGTGTATCGCGCGATGACCATGTGGAAACTGTTGGATCCCAGGTCGATGGCGGCGAGCAGGTCGCCATCCTGCAAAGCGGGCGGAGTCGTGGAGGTATGCGGCATTTGCGAATGTTAGCCGAACGGTGGGTCGCGAAGTCACCGCGCGCCCTTCACATGGGCTCTCTGCGACGACCGGTCGCATCGAAGGGGCAGGCAATCAGCGCGTACCGACCAACGGTCGGTACCTACAGACCCTGCAGCAGGGCCATCTGCGCCGCGTGCGGCGGCTCGTCGTGGCCGGGCGTGCACTTGATGTAGCTGCCGTCGGCCTGCAGCTCCCAGGCGTTGAGGTTGTCGTCCAGGTAGTTCTGCAGCACGTCGCGGTAGACCTTGCGTGCCAGTTCCGGGTCCAGGATGGGGAAACAGGTCTCGACCCGGCGCAGCAGGTTGCGCTCCAGCCAGTCCGCGCTGGCGCAGAACAGCTCCGAGGCCCCATCGTTGCCGAACCAGTAGACCCGGCTGTGTTCCAGGAAGCGGCCGACGATCGAGCGCACCCGGATGGTGTCCGAGACACCGGGGACGCCGGGGCGCAGCGTGCAGGCGCCGCGCACGATCAGGTCGATCTGCACGCCCGCCTGCGAGGCCGCGTACAGGGCCCGGATCATCTGGGGTTCGTTGAGGGCGTTCATCTTGGCGATGATCCGCCCCGGACGGCCACTGGCGGCCAGGCGTGTTTCGCGCTCGATGCGCTGCAGCAGACCCGGGTGCAGGGTGAAGGGCGACTGCAGCAGGCGCTTGAGCTTCATCCGCGGGGCCAGCCCGGACAGCTGCTGGAACAGCAGGTGCACATCGTTGCCGATGTCCGGATCGGCGGTGATCAGGCTCAGGTCGGTGTAGGCCCGCGCGGTACCGCTGTGATAGTTGCCGGTGCCCAGGTGCACGTAGCGGCGCAGCTTGCGGCCTTCGCGGCGCACGATCAGCAGCATCTTGGCGTGGGTCTTGAAACCGACCACCCCGTAGACGACCTGCACGCCGGCTTCCTGCAGGCGGTCGGCCAGGCCGAGGTTGGCTTCTTCATCGAAGCGCGCGCGCAGCTCGACCACGACGGTCACGTCCTTGCCGTTGCGTGCGGCCTGGATCAGCGCATCGACGATCAGCGAATCCTTGCCGGTGCGGTACAGCGTCTGCTTGATCGCCAGCACGTTCGGGTCGACGGCCGCCTGCTTGATCACGTCCAGCACGGCAGTGAACGCATCGAAGGGGTGGTGCAGGAGCACATCCCGGCGCGCGACGATCTCGAAGATGCCATCGCTGTCGCGCAGCACGCGCGGGCTCAGCGAGGGGTACTTCAGGTCCGGCCGCTGGATCACGTCGTACAGCTGGACCACGCGGTTGAGGTTGACCGGGCCGTCGATGCGGTAGACCGCGTTTTCGGTCAGCCCGAAGTTCTGCAGCAGGGTGCGCACGATATCGCGCGGGCAGTCCTGCGCGATCTCCAGCCGCACCGCCGGGCGGTAGCCACGATCGACCAGCTCATCGCGCAGCGCCAGGGCCAGGTTCTCGACCTCTTCCTCGTCCACCACCAGCTCGGAATTGCGGGTCACGCGGAACTGATACGCGCCCTGGACTTCCATGCCCGGGAACATCTCATCGACGAACGTGGACAACACCGAGGACAGGAACACGAAGGTCTGCGGGCCGCCGAGTTTTTCCGGCAGCTGGATGATGCGCGGCAGTGAACGCGGTGCACGCACGATCGCCAGATGCCCAGCGCGACCGAACGCGTCGGTGCCCTTGAGCACGACCACGATGTTCAACGACTTGTTGAGGATCTTCGGGAACGGGTGCGACGGATCCAGGCCGAGCGGGGACAGCACCGGCATGATCTCGTTGCGGAAATACGCCCGCAGCCAGCGCTTCTGGCGATGGTTCCAGGAGTGCCGGCCGAGCACGTCGATGCCGGCTTCATGCAGTGCCGGGCGCAGCGTCTCGTTCCAGCAGCGGTACTGCTGGTCCACCAGCTGCGCGGCACGGTCATGGATGGCGTTGAGGATCGCCTGCGGCGTCATGCCGTCCGGCGCTGGCGGCAGGCCGAACTCCTGCGCATGGCGCACCGCGGCCGCGCGGATCTCGAAGAACTCGTCCAGGTTGGTGCAGGAGATGCACATGAAGCGCAGGCGCTCCAGCAGCGGTACCTGCGGGTCCATGGCCTGGGCCAGCACGCGGAAGTTGAAATCCAGCTGCGACAGCTCACGGTTGATGTACAGCGCCGGATCGCGCAGCGGATCGCCGTCCACAGGCACGGCGACGGGAACAGGAGTGCTCATGCGGAAAAGTCTTCAGAAGAAGGAAGGGAGACGACCTCGTTGCGCGCACGCACCTGGTCGGCATCGAAATGGCACGAGAACGTGCTGCCTTTACCCACCTCGCTCTGGATCTCCAGGCGGGCGTGGTGCAGGCCGAGAATGTGTTTGACGATCGACAGCCCCAGGCCGGTGCCGCCGCTTTCGCGCGAGCGGCTGCTGGAGACACGGTAGAAGCGTTCGGTCAGGCGCGGCAGATGGTTGGCCGGGATGCCGTAACCGGTATCGCGTACCGACAGCACCACACCTTCGCCTTCGCGCGCGAACTCCACTTCCACGCGGCCACCGGCCGGGGTGTAGCGCACCGCGTTGGTGACCAGGTTGGAGAATGCGCTGTGCAGTTCCTTGTTGGAGCCCTGCAGATCCACACCGGCGGTATCGATGATGCTGATCTGGTGACGGCCCTGGCTGTGTGCTTCGGCCTCGCGACGCAGCGTGGCCAACATCGGCGTCATCGCCACGGCTTCGGCTTCGGTGTGTTCCTGCGATTCCAGCCGCGACAGGGTGAGCAGGTCTTCGACCAGCTGCGCCATGCGCTGGGATTGCTTGCGCATTTCCTCCAGCATCGGGCCGGTGCCGGGGAAGTCCTCCGGGTCCATCATGTCCAGGTAACCGTGCACTACCGTCAGCGGCGTGCGCAGTTCATGCGAGACGTTGGCGACGAAGTCGCGGCGGACCTGTTCCAGTCGCAGCAGCTTGCTGACGTCGCGTGCGATCAGCAGCCAGTAATCGGGCGAGTAGGGGATCAGGCGCAGGTTGAGGCGGATCGCCGGATCGACCGGGGAGGGCACATCCAGGATCGGTTCGGCATTGCGGCCCCCGGCCAGCCAGTGCGCCAGCGGCATCGGCTGCAGGCGTTCAACCAGCGCTTCGCCCAGGTCGCCCGGGTGGTGCAGACCGAGCAGCGAGGTCGCCGCTTCGTTGAACCACTGCACGCGCTGGCTGTTGCGGTCGACCACCACCACCGCATCCGGCAGCGCGGCCGCAGCAGCGCGATAGCTGCGCAGCATGTCCAGCAGGCGACGCTTGCGCGTGCGCATTTCCCACTGGTTGCGGTAGAGCAGGCGGTCCAGCTCGTTCCATACACCGGTGCCGTCACCCATGTCCCAGCGATGGCGCGCGGTGAGGCCGCGCAGCACCCGGCGCAGCCGCCAGTAATGCCACGCCAGTGCACCGATGGAGGCCAGTGCGATGCACATCCACACATGTCCGACTGCCAGGCCCAGCAAGCCGGCCGCGAGCAGCAGGGCGGCGAGGGTGGCCAGCGTTTTCAACCAGGCAGAACGGATGTGGCGGGGCATTGCGGTCTCGCAGAAAGTGCGGTCCTCGGACTCGATCCAAGGTTATAGCAGGAGTGGCCGGAACCGGGCATGCGCGCCCGGGACCGGCCCGACGAGACTCAGGTGGACGTCGAGAACCGGTAGCCGGCGCCGCGTACGGTCTGCACCATGTTCTCCGCGGCGAACGGCTCCAGCGTCTTGCGCAGGCGGCGGATGTGCACGTCGATGGTGCGCTCCTCCACATACACGCTGCCGCCCCACACGTGATCCAGCAACTGGGCGCGGGTGTACACGCGCTCAGGGTGGGTCATGAAGAAGTGCAGCAGGCGGTACTCGGTCGGACCGATCGGCACCGGCTGGTCGCCGGCGAAGACGCGGTGCGCGGCGCCATCGATGCGGATCGTACCGACCGCGACGCTGCCATCTTCGTCATCGTCGCGGGCGCGGCGCATGACCGCACGGATGCGGGCCAGCAGTTCGCGCGCCGAGAACGGCTTGACCACGTAGTCGTCCACTCCGGCTTCCAGGCCACCGACGCGGTCGTTCTCTTCCCCGCGCGCGGTCAGCATGATGATCGGCACTTCGCGGGTCAGGGCTTCTTTGCGCCAGCGCCGGGCCAGCTCCAGGCCGCTGGTGCCCGGGAGCATCCAGTCCAGCAGGATCAGGTCCGGGACGCGATCGGCGATGGCGGTCTGCGCCTCGCGCGCGTCGCCGGCATGGATCGGGTCGTAGTCGCCCTTGCGCAGGGCAAAGGCGACCATTTCGCGGATCGCGGGTTCGTCATCGACGATCAGGATGCGTTTCTGCACGTGCCCACCGTATTGCTCATCAGATCGGGATTGAGCTCAGTAGACTACGGTTTCATGACAGGTTTGTGACGAGGGGGCCGTTCCCGTCGTGGGCCGCCATCCCACCGTCATCCGGGCGCGCCTCAGCGGCGGTCCAGCTCCGGGTCGTCGATTCCCTGTCGGCGCATTTCCAGCACCGTGGGGGTGATGCTCTCGATCCGGGCATCGACCCGGGCACGGCCGACATAATCCAGGTTCGGCTGCCGCTTCAAGGCCTGCAGCTGGATCAGCGCCTGCTCCGGGCGGCCACTCAGGTACGCGGCTTCGGCATAGGCCTCGCTGGCCCGTGTGGTGTCGCCAGCCAGTTCGCTGGCGCGGGCGAAGCGTTGCTGGAAGACCGGATCATTGCCGCTTTGCGACAGCATCGGGCGCAGCATCGCCTGCGCGCGCTGGCCGGCCTCGCGCCCGCCTTGCTCATTGAGGATGGCCGCATAGGTCAACGCGACCGGGCGGCTGCCGGGGTGCTGGCGCATCAGGGTTTCGAACCGGGCGTTGGCCTGCACCGGCTGGCCGCTGCGGGACTCGGCCTCGCCCAGCGCCAGCGCCACCCAGACATTGTCCGGATGGTCGCGCAGCAGCTCGCCCAGATCCCGGGTGGCCTGCGCGGCCGCACTGTTGCGCAGCCGGCCCAGGGCCAGCCCGTAGCGTTGCGGCTCGGTCAGCCCGTTCTTCTGCGCGCGCTGCAGGCTTTCGTATTCCCGGATGACATCGCCGGGGGTGTCGGCGCTGAGCACGCGCAGGCGCTCGCGTGCCCACTCGAACTGGCCGGTGCTGCCGCGGCTGAGCGCGTTGACCGAAATCTGCATCGAGGCCGGCAGCAGCGGATTGCTCCGCCGCACCAGCGGCTCGGAGAGGGCTGGATCGGACGGGTTCACCCGCTCCTGGCGGACCCCGCCGGGCACCTCGGTGGTGAGCAGCACCGTGTCCTTCTTCATCTGCTCGGCGCGGGCCTTGGCCTCGCTGATGCGGGTGGTGGTGACCGGGTGGGTCTGCAGGAAATCCGGGACGCTGTAACCGCCCTGGTTGCCCCGCATCGAGGCCGACATGCGCTCGAAGAAGCCGGCCATCGCATCCACGTCGTAGCCGCTGCGGGCGAGCGTGCGGATGCCCAGGCGGTCGGCCTCGGATTCGTTGGAGCGGGTGTAATTGATCTGGCGCTGCTGCATCAGGCCCATGCCCGAGGTGATCGCGGCCATGGTGGCATCACCGGAGGAGTTGCCGCCGGCCTGCTGCGCGGCCACGATCGCGGCAAGCATGCCGAGCAGGATCGGGATCTGGTCGCGCTGGGCACGTTCGACACCGCGCAGCACGTGCTGCTGGGTGACGTGGGCGATTTCGTGGGACAGCACCGCGGCCACTTCGTCCTCGCGCTCGGCGGTCAGCACCAGGCCCGCGTTGACCCCGATATAGCCGCCGAGGGTGGCAAAGGCGTTGATCTGCCGGTCCTTGAGCATGAAGAAGGTGTAGGACTGACGCGGCTGGGCACTGTTGGAGCCCAACCGGGCGCCCATGGTCTGCAGCCAGTCATCGACCAGCGGATCATCGAGCAGATAGCCGTAGTTGCGCAGTTCGCGCAGCATCATCCCGCCGTACTCGGCCTGCCGGGCCGGGGTCAGCAGCTCGCCGGCCGAGGACCCGATGTCCGGCAGCTTGCTTTCCTGGGCCCCGGCCAGCGGCACGGCCAAGGCCAGGGTCAACGCGGCAGAGAGCAGCAAGGGGCGCAAACGGAGCTCCTGGGGGAAGACGGACGACAGCGTGACAGGGCCAGTGCAACCTGCAGTTAAATCACAGTGTTGCGGTGGTGACGTGGAAAATCCAGCGGACCGCTACCATATACAGACCAACGTTCCGCTGTGGAGTTTCCCGTGAGCCAAGATGCTGTTTCCACCCCCGGTGGCGCACCCGCCATCACCATCTACTCGACCGCGGTGTGCCCGTACTGCGTGGCCGCCAAGAACTTCCTGAAGAGCAAGGGCCGCGACTGGACCGAGGTCCGGATCGATCTGGACCCGGTCGAGCGCGAGAAGATGATGGCCAAGACCCGCCGCACCAGCGTGCCGCAGATCTTCGTGGGCGAGGTCCATGTGGGCGGCTACGACGACATGATGGCGCTGCACCGTGCCGGCAAGCTGGAGCCGCTGCTGGCCGGGCAGGACCCGGCATGAGCGCGGCCGACGACGGCAGCAAGGACCGCATTGCCGAATTCACCGAGTTCCGCCAGCGCATGAACCAGCGCATCCTGGGGGAACCCAACCAGGTCGTGCGCCGCTTCTTCGCGCTGGATACCCAGACCTACCAGGCCGGCGCGCTGGATGTGAAGACCAAGGAGCTGCTGGGCCTGGT
The DNA here is from genome assembly GCF_039673205.1 of Stenotrophomonas sp. TWI809. Classification (NCBI taxonomy): domain Bacteria; kingdom Pseudomonadati; phylum Pseudomonadota; class Gammaproteobacteria; order Lysobacterales; family Lysobacteraceae; genus Stenotrophomonas; species Stenotrophomonas sp. TWI809. The sequence continues at coordinate 67,859 of NZ_JBDJLE010000020.1, forward strand.
CGCCTCGATGGTGCTGCGCTGCGATGACTGCATCAGCTACCACGTGGCCCAGTGCAAGGACGCCGGCGTGACCCGCGAGGAGTTCTTCGAGACCTTCTCGGTCGGCCTGGTGGTCGGCGGCTCGATCGTGATCCCGCACCTGCGCCGGGCGGTGGATTTCCTGGACCAGCTCGAAGGTGGCGCCGACGCGCCGGCCGTTCACGAGCATTGAGACCGGGGCCGACCCGGCCCCGCCGCGGTAGAGCCGACCGTTGGTCGGCTTCGTTGGCCCCCAGCGCTCTCGGTGCTGCAACGGTCTCCCGTTCATGTTCTGGACCACGTTTCCACCGACCAACGGTCGGTGGCTACCCATCGTTCAGCACCCCGTGATTGCCTGCGCGGGGTAGAGGAGGCATGCGCGGCAATTCTGCCTTGCCCGCCTAAGACCAATGGCCCATTTGGGGTCCATCGGGCGGGTAAGGCATAATTGCCGATGAAACTTCCCTTGCGCCCGCGCTTTGCGCACCTCACGGATGGCGCTCCCCCTCGGTTCGGAATACACATCAATGACGCAGAAAATCACGGTCATCCGCGGTGACGGCATCGGCCCGGAGATCATGGACGCTACCCTGTTCGTGCTCGGCAAGCTGGACACCGGCTTTGAATACGAAGACGCCGACGCGGGCCTGGCTGCGCTGGAAAAGCACGGCGATCTGATGCCGGCCTCCACGCTGGAGTCGATCGCACGCAACAAGATCGCGCTGAAGAGCCCGCTGACCACGCCGGTCGGTGGCGGCTTCACCTCGATCAACGTCAGCCTGCGTCGCCATTTCGACCTGTACGCGAACGTGCGTCCGGCGGTCTCGTTCCCGAACACCAAGTCGCGTTTCGGCGACGGCGTGGACCTGATCACCGTCCGTGAGAACACCGAAGGCGCGTACCTGGCCGAAGGCCAGGAAGTGTCGGCCGATGGCGAGACCGCCTTCTCCGGCACCCGCATCACCCGCAAGGGCTCCGAGCGCATCGTGCGCTACGCCTTCGAGCTGGCCCGCAGCACCGGCCGCAAGAAGGTCACCGCCGTGCACAAGGCCAACATCATCAAGTCGACCTCGGGCCTGTTCCTGGCCGTGGCGCGTGAAGTGGCAGCCAAGTACCCGGACATCGAGTTCCAGGAAATGATCGTCGACAACTGCTGCATGCAGCTGGTGATGCGTCCGGAACAGTTCGATGTGATCGTGACCACCAACCTGTTCGGCGACATCATCTCCGACCTGTGTGCCGGTCTGGTCGGCGGCCTGGGCCTGGCCCCGGGCGCCAACATCGGTGAGAACGCGGCGATCTTCGAAGCCGTGCACGGCACCGCGCCGGACATCGCCGGCCAGGGCAAGGCCAATCCGTGCGCGCTGCTGCTGGCCGCCGCACAGATGCTGGACCATGTCGGCCAGGTCGACAACGCCGAGCGCCTGCGCAAGGCCATCGTGGCCACGCTGGAAGCCAAGGATTCGCTGACCGGCGACCTGGGTGGCACCGGCAACACCATGGGCTTCGCCCAGGCCATCGCCAGCCGCCTGTAAGCGGCCGGCGCTCTTGCTGGGTGCTGTCCCAGGCGGTAGCCAGGCAACGCTGCGCATTGTTGAAGACGGGCCGTCCATGTACGGCCCGTCTGCGTTTTAAAGTGCGGCTTTTCACCGACAGGGTTTTTGCAGATGCCTGATGCGGCTGTGTGGGTGGTGGCGGCTGTTGCCGTCTATGCGATCGGCGTAGGCATCTACTTCGTCTTCTGCTGGCCCTGGTCCCGTTCCCAGCGCGCGTTGCGTCGCCTGCGCAAGCATGGGGTCTCCATCCGCAACCTGCGGCACAGCGAAGCGCGCGCGCTGCAGTTGATCGAATGTCCGGCGGGGGCGCCGGTGTACCGGCTGGAGGGCGCCTGCGCGGAGTTCATCATCAGGGGCAAGAATGGGGCAGCGCATGTGCAGACCCTCGCAGGGGTGCCGGTGAAGTACCCGGCGGGCCTGGAACGTGCCGTGCGCGCTGGCAGCAACGCTGCCGAAGTGGTGCCAGGGCGAAAGGACGCGGTGATCGTGCGGCTCAATGGCGTCACGCTGGCGTCGTCGAGTCGAGCCCTGCGCGGCTGATCGTTTACGGGCGCCCGAACGAAAAGCAGTCGCGCCTGGCGCGACTCCACACGATCGGTCTGTTCGAAATCTGCACAGATCATGTGTCAATCCATGGCTGGTTCGTGCGCCATCCGCCTCGCATCCTGTGCCCACTTTCCATCGCACAGGAGTCGTCCCATGAACCTCACGGCCTTCGGCCTGGCCAGCCTGATCGGCATGGCTGCCACCGCCCCGGTGGTTGCCACTGAACCGTCCCATCCCACCATCCGCCACATGGCGGGTGCCCCGGTGCCCGCCTCGCTCGACGCAGCGAAGACCGCGGTGCTGGTGATCGACTTCCAGAACGAATACTTCGATGCCCGTGCCGCGCCAGGTTTCGCCGGCGGCCGCATGGTCATTCCCGACGGCATGGCCGCACTGCGCCAGACCCGCCGCGTGGTCGACTTCGCCGATGCCCACGGCATCCGCGTCATCCACGTGCAGCATGTGCTGCCGGCGGGCGCGCCGCTGTTCGCGCAGGGGAGTGTCAACGTCGCCTTCCATCGTGACATGCAGCCGCGCAGTGGCGAAACCGTCATCCAGAAGGACAACGTCAGCGTGTTCGCCGGCGCCTCGGCTGCGGCGCTGGATACGGTGCTCAAGCAGGCCGGCATCGACACGTTGATCATCACCGGCCTCCAGACCCATGCCTGCGTCGTCGGGGCCGCCCGCGACGCGGCTGCGGCGCCGCGCGGCTACCGTGTCCTCGTGGCGTCCGATGCCAGCGCCAGTCGCGACCTCGACCTGGCCGATGGCACGCGCATCGGCCACCGCGCGTTGCACGAGGCGTCCCTGGCGCAGATCGAGGATGCATTCGGCGATGTCATGGCCACCGACGCGATCCTGGCCCTGCCGGTCCGCGAGGCGGGCGAGGGCGCTTGATAAGCTGGGCAGGCCCGCATCCGGCGGGTCCTGCCACTCGCCTGGAGCTGACTGCCGATGGATCACTTCGCCGCCCTGCGCGCGCTGCGCGCCATCGTCGAGGCCGGCAGCTTCAGTGCGGCCGCAGAGCGGCAGGGAACCACCCACTCCTCCCTGTCGCGGCAGCTGCGGCAGCTGGAAGAGCACCTGCAGGTCCGGTTGCTCGATCGCACCACCCGGCGGCTGTCGCTGACCGAGGCCGGGCGCGACTATTACCGCGATGCCGTAGCCCTGCTTGAGCGGCTGGAGCTGGCCGACGACCGCGCCCGCGCGGGCCAGGCAGCGCCGAGCGGGCGCCTGCGCATCAGCGTGCCGCAGGTGGTGGCCAGCCAGGAATTGCCGCAGTGGCTGCCGGGGTTCCTGGCCCGCTATCCGCAGGTAAGCCTGGATCTGTCGGCCAACGACCAGCTGGTGGACGTGGTCGGGGGTGGTTTCGACATGGCGCTTCGCATTGCCGCCAGCCTGCCCGACAGCCAACTGGTGGCCCGCGAACTGGCATGCTGCCCGCGCATCCTGGTGGCCGCGCCGGCTTACCTGGCCCGGCACGGCCTGCCGCGCCAGGTGGCGGACCTTCCGGCGCACACGCTGCTGGCGTTCCAGCCCGGCGCGGCCAGTACCGCTTGGCACCTGCAGGGCCCGCGGGGCGCGCAGGCCAGCGTGGAGGCCGGCCAACGGCTGCGCGTGGACGCCACGCCCGCCCTCTATGCCGCAGTGCGGGCCGGCATGGGTATCAGCCTGTTTACCGCGTTGACCGTGCAGGACGATCTGCGCGCCGGTCGCCTGATCCATGTGTTGCCTGGCTGGCATGCCGGGCAGCGCCGCTACTTCGCGCTGTATCCGCACGCCCGTTCGCTGGCGCCAAAGGTGCGCGCGCTGGTGGAGCATCTGGCTGCGCATTACGCAGGGCAAGCCGGCGCGGCGGCCTAGTACCCTTCCAGGCGCTCCGGCCGGAGCTTGCCGGGGCGCCATGCGGGCGCATGAAGAAGGGCGCCCGAAGGCGCCCCTGATGCGTGCCTGGCCAGTGGCTCAGCGCTGCTGGATCTTGGAGAGCAGGCGCAGGAATTCCACGTACAGCCACACCAGCGTGACCATCAGGCCGAACGCACCGTACCACTCCATGTACTTCGGGGCGTGTGCGGCGGCACCGGTTTCGATGAAGTCGAAATCCAGCACCAGGTTCAGCGCGGCCACCGCCACCACGAACAGGCTGAAGGCGATGCCCAGCAGGCTGGCATCGTGGATCACCGGCACGTTGATGTTGAAGAAGCTCAGTACGAAGGAGGCCAGGTACACCAGCGCGATGCCACCGGTGGCGGCGAACACGCCCATCTTGAACTTCTCGGTGACCTTGATCACGCCACTGCGGTACAGCATCAGCAGCGCGAACAGGGTGCCGAAGGTCAGCAGCACCGCCTGGAACACGATGCCTGGGAACTTCATGTTGAACACGGCCGAGATCGCACCGAGGAAGAAGCCTTCCACCAGGGCATACATCGGCGCAGTGACGGGCGACCATTCCTTCTTGAACACGGTGACGAGTGCCAGGATCAGCCCGCCCACCGCGCCGCCGATGGTGTACATCATCGCGCTGGAGGACACCTGCCCATAGGCATCGACCGACTGGCTCCACGCGAAGGCGGCCGTCAGCACGGTGAGCAGCAACAGGACGCCGGTCTTGTTGACGGTGCCGTTGATGGTCATCGCCTGGTCGGGGCGGGCCACGACCGAGCCGCTGGCCAGGTCGAGGAAGGTCGACTCGGAAAGTGCGGGATTGCCGCTGCGCATTGCCAATCTCCTTGATGGGGTAGGGGTTCGGCCATCCGGCCGCTGACCCGAGCATAGCGGAAGCGGCCCTCGGTCACGACGACATGTGAATTGATGTGTGAAAACCGTTGACAGATGCCACACCGATTCCCACAATAGGCGGCTCTTTCGGGGGGAACCCCGGAGGGAAACAAACCGCCGGGGTATAGCGCAGTCTGGTAGCGCGCCTGCTTTGGGAGCAGGATGTCGGGGGTTCGAATCCCTCTACCCCGACCAAGCCCGCTGCTCAAATCGGGATTGGAATGCGACAATCCGGATCGAGCGCCCGTAGCTCAACTGGATAGAGCACCGGCCTTCTAAGCCGGCGGTTACAGGTTCGATTCCTGTCGGGCGCGCCATTCGGTGCAAGCGGTAGGAAGCAAAGTTCTCAGTGGTGGCTGTAGCTCAGTTGGTTAGAGTTCCGGATTGTGATTCCGGTGGTCGGGGGTTCGAGTCCCCTCAGCCACCCCACTGATTCAAACTGGTTCATCGAAAGTGAATCAGGGTTGCAAAAGGCAGCACACACGCTACAATGTGCGCCTGGGTTTTTCAGGGCTGTTAGCTCAGTTGGTAGAGCAGTTGACTCTTAATCAATAGGTCCAAGGTTCGAATCCTTGACAGCCCACCAAGACAGAAGCCATCGGGTCCGCCCAGTGGCTTTTTTCTTGTTCGCGACATGACGTTGAACAGCTGGCGCGTTGGCGGTCTACTGCCGGCATTGGCCGTCCGTTCAAACAAAACGCTTGCGTCGCGTGCAGAAAACCCTGCATAATTCGCCTCCCGATTTTCGGGCTGTTAGCTCAGTTGGTAGAGCAGTTGACTCTTAATCAATAGGTCCAAGGTTCGAATCCTTGACAGCCCACCAAGACAGAAGCCGCCTGGTCCGCCAGGCGGCTTTTTTCTTTTCCGGGGTGCGTATCTGAAAGCCTCCTGAAACCGGGGTCGAACGCGACACCCTGCGTTTCCAAGCTGCGCGACAGCGCACGGATCGCAACCGGCAATCAGGTTCCACTCGATGGACCGCGCCCAAGGCGCCCATCGAGGTACGCACATCATGACTCTCCGGATCCTTGCCGCTGTGGCGTTGACCGCCTGCGCGGCCGCGGCCACGGCCGCCACGGCGGCCGAAACGCCCGCCCACGCGTCGCTCGACCCGGTCCTGGCCGGTTATGCCACGACCGTATTCCGCAACAATCTTCCTCCCGGCGATGTCCAACCGGCCAAGCCACTTGCGCGTGTCTCCATGCAGGACGCTCCCCAGGGCGAAGATCGGCAAGGCCTGGCGGAAGCGCCATTGCGTCCCGGCGTGACGCTGCCTGCGCGATAGCCGCTGATCGGAGGGGTGGGGCACGCGCTTCACCCCATTAAGCGACATGACGACCTTCCGCTTTCCGGCCCCGCCTGCAACAATGTGCGCCTGAGCTTGCAGGCTCGCGAAAGTGGCGGAATTGGTAGACGCCCTGGATTTAGGTTCCAGTGCCGCAAGGCGTGGGGGTTCGAGTCCCCCCTTTCGCACCAGTGCAGGGCGTTTTCGCCGGCACCATGACCATGGGCACGTCCCGGATCGGGGAGACGGCCACATGCTGGGCCCCTGGCGGCCCCCCGGTCGTTCTCGGCCCGCGCTGGCGGCACTGGCGTTTATGGGCGAAACTACAGGGCTGCGGCGGGCATGCGCGTCCACGACCCCGCGTCCAAAACCCGTTTCATCCATCACATCGTGCCGGGGCCCATGCCGCCGGTGGCAGGAGTCAACATGCAAGCTTCGATCGAATCCACTGGCAATCTGGAACGCCGCCTGACCTTCTCGCTGCCGGAAGACCGTCTGCAGACGCACATCAGCGGCCGTCTGGGCGAAATCGCCCGCACCACGCGCATCAAGGGCTTCCGTCCGGGCAAGGTGCCGGCCAAGGTGATCGAGCAGCGTTTCGGCCAGCAGGTCCGCAGCGAAGCCGTCGACGGCCTGCTGCGTGAGACCTTCGATGCCGCCCTGCGCGAGCACGAGCTGCGCATCGCCGGCACCCCGCGCATCGACAAGGGCGAGGGCGAGCTGTCCTTCGTGGCCACCGTCGAGCTGGTGCCGGACTTCGGCGACGTGGACGTCAGCAAGCTGACCGTGGTCCGCCACACCGCCGAGATCAACGACGCCGACATCGACCAGATGATCACCAACCTGCGCGAACAGCGCCGCAGCTGGAGCCCGGTCACCCGTGGCGCCCAGGACGGCGATCTGGTCGCCCTGGAAACCTGGTCGCAGGCCGGCGATGAGCGCCTGCCGGCCGAAGGCACCGAGAAGGGCAGCGTGATCGTGGGCCAGGGCATGATGTTCGAGCAGATCGAACAGGGCCTGGTCGGTCTGACCGCCGGTGAAGAAAAGACCCTGGACGTCGAGTTCCCGGCCGATTGGCGCGTGCCCGCGCTGGCCGGCAAGCAGGTCAAGGTCACCGTCAAGGCGGTGGACGTGTCCGCGCCGGTGCTGCCGGAGGTGGATGCCGAGTTCATCAAGAGCTTCGGCGTGAAGGGTGGCGACGTGGAGCAGTTCCGCAAGGACATCCGCGCCAACCTGGAGCGTGAGCTCAAGGGTGCCCTGATGAACCGCCTGCGCCGCGAAGTCGGCGAGCAGCTGATCGCCGCCTATGCCTCGGTGGAAATGCCCCCGCGCCTGGTCGAGAACGAAGCCCGCGCCATGCTGGATCAGCAGCTCGAGCAGATCCGCCGCAGCGGCCGCAACCCGGGCGACGTCCCGGCCGATGCCCATGAAGGCTTCAAGGAAGCGGCCGCCAAGCGCGTGCTGGTCGGCCTGCTGGTCGGCGAAGTGGCCCGCAAGAACGACCTGCGCCTGGACCCGAAGCGCCTGAATGAAACCATGCGCCTGATCGCGTCGACCTATGAAGAGCCGGAACAGGTCATTGAGATGTACCGCAACGACCCCCAGCTGATGAGTGGGCTGCAGAATCGTGTGATGGAAGAGCAGGTGATCGACTGGATCGCCGAGCGCGCCCAGCACACCGAAGAGAAGCTGTCGTTCCAGGACGCGATCCGCCAGTAAGCGGCCCGCGTTTTACGCCCCGCGCCCCGGCGCGGGGTCGTTCCCCCCAAAATAGGTGCCTCACTAATGGACAACCGAACCACAGCCCTGAACATGGTTCCGATGGTGGTCGAACAGACCAGCCGCGGCGAGCGCGCCTATGACATCTATTCGCGCTTGTTGAAAGAGCGTCTGATCTTCCTCGTGGGCCCGATCGACGATCACATGGCCAACGTGGTGGTGGCGCAGCTGCTGTTCCTGGAAGCGGACAACCCGGAAAAGGACATCAGCATCTACATCAACTCGCCCGGTGGCGTAGTCACCGCCGGCATGGCGATCTACGACACCATGCAGTACATCAAGCCGGACGTAAGCACCATCTGTGTCGGCCAGGCCGCCTCGATGGGCGCCCTGCTGCTGGCATCCGGCGCGGCCGGCAAGCGGTATGCGCTGCCGAACTCGCGGGTGATGATCCACCAGCCGCTGGGCGGTTTCCAGGGCCAGGCCACGGATATCGATATCCATGCCCGTGAAATCCTGACCCTGCGCTCGCGCCTGAACGAAGTGCTGGCCAAGCACACCGGCCAGTCGCTGGAGACCATCGCCCGGGATACCGAGCGCGACAACTTCAAGAGCGCGGCCGATGCAGTGGCCTACGGTCTGGTCGATCAGGTCCTGGAGCGTCGTCCGGAAGAGTCGATCCAGCCGGCGTAAGGTTGTGCCAGGCCGGGAAACCGGCTTGTTTCCACCGGGTCAGGCGGGACTGGCGTCCTCCTGACCCTGTGCTATTCTCGAATCGAACCCCCGTTCAGTCGGGTGGGGTAACTGGGTAAGCGAAGCATGAGCGAAGACCGCCAAGGTCGTTCCACGGACACCGGCAAGATCCTCTACTGCTCTTTCTGTGGAAAGAGCCAGCATGAGGTGCGCAAGCTGATTGCGGGTCCGAGCGTGTTCATCTGCGATGAATGCGTCGAGCTGTGCAACGACATCATCCGTGAGGAGCTGGAGGAGAAGGCGCAGTCGGCCCGCAGTTCGCTGCCCAAGCCGCGCGAGATCCTCGAGGTCCTGGACCAGTACGTGATCGGGCAGAACCGCGCCAAGCGGACCCTGGCCGTGGCCGTATACAACCACTACAAGCGCATCGAGAGCCGGCAGAAGAACGACGAAGTCGAACTGGCGAAGTCGAACATCCTGCTGGTCGGTCCGACCGGTTCGGGCAAGACGCTGCTGGCCGAAACCCTGGCCCGCCTGCTCAATGTGCCGTTCACCATGGCCGACGCCACCACGCTGACCGAAGCCGGTTACGTGGGGGAGGACGTGGAGAACATCATCCAGAAGCTGCTGCAGAAGTGCGACTACGACGTCGAGAAGGCACAGCAGGGCATCGTCTACATCGATGAAATCGACAAGATCTCGCGCAAGAGCGAGAACCCGTCGATCACCCGCGATGTGTCCGGCGAAGGCGTCCAGCAGGCCCTGCTGAAGCTGATCGAAGGCACCGTGGCCAGCGTGCCGCCGCAGGGCGGTCGCAAGCACCCGCAGCAGGAATTCCTGCAGGTGGACACCAAGAACATCCTGTTCATCTGTGGCGGCGCGTTTGCCGGCCTGGACAAGGTGATCCAGCAGCGTTCGAACGATTCGGGCGGCATCGGGTTCGGTGCCAAGGTGAAGAGTTCCGAGCGCAAGCAGGAAGTGGGCAAGATCCTGGCGGAAGTCGAGCCGGAAGATCTGATCAAGTTCGGCCTGATTCCGGAGTTCGTCGGCCGCCTGCCGGTCGTGGCAACCCTGGAAGAGCTGGACGAGGCTGCCCTGGTGCGCATCCTCACCGAGCCGAAGAACGCCATCACCAAGCAGTTCAAGAAGCTGTTCGAGATGGAACACGTCGAGCTGGAGTTCCGCCCCGACGCCCTGGCCGCGATCGCCCGCAAGGCGCTCAAGCGCAAGACCGGTGCCCGTGGCCTGCGTACCATCGTCGAATCGGTCCTGCTGGACACCATGTATGACCTGCCCTCGGCAGAGAACGTCAGCAAGGTGGTAGTGGACGAATCGGTGATCGAACACAAGTCCGAACCGTACCTGATCTACCAGACGCCACCGGCGCCTGAACAGAAGGCGGCTGGTGCTGAATAATCAGTTCAAGTAGTTGAATTGAAAGAATTTTTTCAGAACAGCTTGCATCTAGAAGCCGATGGCCCCATAACGAGGCCATCGGCTTTTTTTGTATCCGGGCGAGGCGCCCGGAGGCCATCCCCACTGTTCCACTGGAGCCCACATGGCCCGTTCCCCAACTGAGACTCTCGACCTGCCGGTACTGCCGCTGCGTGACGTGGTGGTGTTCCCGCACATGGTCATTCCGCTGTTCGTCGGCCGTGACAAGTCCATGCATGCGCTGGAGCAGGCGATGGAAGCGGACAAGCGCATCCTGCTGCTCGCGCAGAAGTCCGCCGAGACGGATGATCCGTCCGCCGCCGATCTGTACCAGGTCGGCACGCTCGCCCAGGTCCTGCAGCTGCTGAAGCTGCCCGATGGCACCATCAAGGTGCTGGTCGAAGGCCTGTCGCGGGTCAACGTCACCGACGTGACCGAGCGCGATGGCTCGCTACACGGCGTGGGCATGGAAATCGAATCGGACGAATCGCGCGAGCCGCGCGAGATCGAGGCGATCGCCCGCTCGCTGATGTCGCTGTTCGAGCAGTACGTCAAGACCAACCGCAAGCTGCCGCCGGAGCTGCTGCAGACCCTGGCCGGCATCGATGAGCCCGCGCGCCTGGCCGACACCATCGCCGCGCATATCAGCGTGCGCCTGGCCGACAAGCAGCGCCTGCTGGAAACGCTGCAGATCGGCGACCGCCTGGAAATGCTGGTCGGCCTGGTCGATGGCGAGATCGACGTACAGCAGATGGAAAAGCGCATCCGCGGCCGCGTGAAGTCGCAGATGGAAAAGAGCCAGCGCGAGTACTACCTCAACGAGCAGATGAAGGCCATCCAGAAAGAACTGGGTGACCTGGATGACGCGCCCGGCGAGATGGACGAGCTGGCCCGCAAGATCGCCGAGGCGGGCATGCCCAAGCCGGTGGAGACCAAGGCCAAGGCCGAGCTCAACAAGCTCAAGCAGATGTCGCCGATGTCGGCCGAAGCCGCCGTGGTGCGCAACTACCTGGATTGGCTGCTGGGCGTGCCGTGGAAGAAGCGCAGCAAGGTCCGCAAGGACCTCAAGGCCGCGCAGGACACGCTGGATGCCGATCACTTCGGCCTGGACAAGGTCAAGGACCGCATCCTGGAATACCTGGCCGTGCAGTCGCGCGTGAAGCAGATGAAGGGCCCGATCCTGTGCCTGGTCGGCCCGCCCGGCGTGGGTAAGACCTCGCTGGGCCAGTCCATCGCCAAGGCGACCAACCGCAAGTTCGTGCGCATGAGCCTGGGCGGCGTGCGCGACGAGGCCGAGATCCGTGGCCATCGCCGCACCTACGTCGGCTCCATGCCGGGCCGCATCGTGCAGAACCTCAACAAGGTGGGCAGCAAGAACCCGCTGTTCGTGCTCGATGAGATCGACAAGATGTCGATGGACTTCCGTGGCGATCCGTCCTCGGCGCTGCTGGAAGTGCTCGATCCGGAGCAGAACAACGCGTTCAACGATCACTACCTGGAAGTGGATCTGGACCTGTCCGAAGTGATGTTCGTGGCGACCTCCAACTCGCTCAACATCCCCGGCCCGCTGCTGGACCGCATGGAAGTGATCCGCATCCCCGGCTACACCGAGGATGAGAAGCTCAACATCGCCATGCGCTACCTGGTGCCCAAGCAGATCAAGGCCAACGGCCTGAAGCCGGAAGAGCTGGAGATCGAGGCCGACGCGATCCAGGACATCGTGCGCTATTACACGCGCGAATCCGGCGTGCGCAACCTCGAGCGCGAAGTCGCCAAGATCTGCCGCAAGGTGGTCAAGGAGATCGCGCTCGCCGGTCCGGTGGCACCGGCAAAGCCTGCCAAGCCGGCCAAGGCCGGCAAGAAGACCAGCGCGAAGAAGAAGGCGCTGGTGGTGGTCAACGGCAAGAACCTGGACAAGTACCTGGGCGTGCGTCGCGTCGATTTCGGCCGTGCCGAAGAGCAGAACGAAGTGGGCCTGGTCACCGGCCTGGCCTGGACCGAAGTGGGCGGCGATCTGCTGCAGATCGAATCCACCCTGGTGCCGGGCAAGGGCCAGCTGATCCTGACCGGCCAGCTGGGCAACGTGATGAAGGAATCGGCCTCGGCGGCGCTGTCGGTGGTGCGTTCGCGCGCCGAGCGGCTGGGCATCGACAACGAGTTCCTGCAGAAGCACGACGTGCACGTCCATGTGCCCGATGGCGCCACCCCGAAGGATGGCCCCAGCGCGGGTATCGCCATGGTGACCTCGCTGGTGTCCACGCTGACCAAGGTGCCGATCCGGGCCGAAGTGGCGATGACCGGTGAGATCACCCTGCGAGGCCGCGTCACGGCCATCGGCGGTCTCAAGGAGAAGCTGCTGGCGGCGCTGCGTGGCGGCATCACCACGGTCATCATCCCCGAGGAGAACCGCAAGGATCTGGCCGATATCCCCGCCAATGTCACCCGCGATCTGAAGATCGTGCCGGTGAAGTGGATCGAGGAAGTGCTCGACCTGGCGCTGGAGACGCCGCTGACGGCACCGAAGCCCAAGAAAGATGGGCAACGTGTCACGGTACGCGGCAAGTCCAAGACAGCTTCCACGACCCGCGTCAAGCACTGACGCGTGCTGTGGAAATGCCCGAAACCCGCGTCGTTATTGGCTTTTCAGCTTGCGCGGGTAGGGGGGCACTGGTATAAAAGCACCACTCGCGAGTCAGCGTAATTCTGAATTCGGCGAACTGAGAACTTCACTGGCATTCGACGGCGTATCGTCGTCGGGTGTCTCAATGTTGAATCCGCGGAATCCCCGCCAAAGGAGCTGTAGAGAATGAACAAGACCGAATTGATCGACGCCGTTGCTGAAGCCGCCGACCTGACCAAGGCCGAGTCCAGCCGCGCCGTTGATGCCGTCATCGCTTCCGTCACCAAGGCCCTGAAGGGCGGTGACGCGGTGACGCTGGTGGGCTTCGGCACGTTCCAGGTCCGCGACCGCGCTGCCCGTACCGGCCGCAACCCGAAGACCGGCGACACCATCAAGATCGCTGCGTCGAAGAATCCGTCGTTCAAGGCTGGCAAAGCCCTGAAGGATGCCGTAAACTAAGCGGCTTGCTGGGGTGCTTAGCTCAGCGGTAGAGCGTCTCCTTTACACGGAGAGGGTCGGGGGTTCGAAACCCTCAGCACCCACCAGGCACTGCCAGTAAAAGTTTTGAAATGTGGAGCGGTAGTTCAGCTGGTTAGAATGCTGGCCTGTCACGCCGGAGGTCGCGGGTTCAAGTCCCGTCCGCTCCGCCAGTTTTTAAAAAAACCTCGAAAAAAGCAGTATTTCGGGGTGGGCAATCTGAATATCTTCGGATAGAATGAGCGCCTGCAAAGTTCAAGTGCGGAGCGGTAGTTCAGCTGGTTAGAATGCTGGCCTGTCACGCCGGAGGTCGCGGGTTCAAGTCCCGTCCGCTCCGCCAATCTTTGAAAAGCCCTTGGTGAAAACCAAGGGCTTTTTTTTTGTTTTCCATCCAGCAGATCGATCGACAGTGCGGCACACGCCGTTGGTCCGTCATGATCGGCAGGTGCGGCAGCGGGAGGATCGCGCGCAGGGGCGGGCGCGGGCACTTTTGGAGCCTGCCGCGAAGCGGGTTACACTGCCGGGCTCGCCAATCAGGCCTTGATTTTTCCCATGCTGCAGAAACTTCGCGACAAGACCTCGGGCTGGATCGTTACCGTGATCCTGGGGCTGCTGATGATTCCGTTCCTGTTCGTGATCGACTCCAGCTACCTCGGTGGCGTCGGCTCGCAGAACGTGGCCAAAGTGGCCGCCCCGCCGACCTGGTGGAAGTCCGCCCCGTCGTGGTGGCCGGTTTCGTTCCTGTGGCAGCACCATGAGATCAGCTCCAATGATTTCCGCGTGCGCTTCGAGCAGGCGCGCCAGCAGGCACGCCAGGAACAGGGCGAGGATTTCGATCCGCGCCAGTTCGAAAGCACCGAAAGCAAGCTGGCCGTGCTCGATCAGATGATCGATGAGCAGGTCGTGCGCCTGGCCGGCGAACAGTCCGGCATCGTGATCGGTGATGGAGCGGTACGCGAGTACATTTCCTCGATCCCGGCCTTCCTCGGTGCCGATGGCACGTTCAACCAGGACAACTACCGCATCGCGCTGGCCAGCGGCAATCCGCCGCGCACCCCGACGCAGTTCGAAGCGCTGGTGCGCGAGAGCATCCAGCAGTCGATCATTCCGTCGGCCCTGCAGCGTTCCGGGTTCACCACCCAGAGCGAAGCCGAGCGCCTGATGAAGCTGTTGGGTGAAACCCGTGATGTCGAACTGGCCGCGCTGCCGGAAACCCCGGCCGATACCGCCGAAGTGACCGACGCGCAGATCAAGCAGTGGTACGACAGCCACACCAAGGATTTCCGCCAGCCGGAGACGGTGTCGCTGGAGTACGTCGAGATCAACGGCGCGAACCTGCCGGCCCCGGCGGCAGCTGACGAGGCCACCCTGCGCAAGCGCTATGAAGATGAGAAGGCACGCTTCGCGACGCCGGAACAGCGTCTGGCCTCGCACATCCTGATCAGCGCCGACGGCAGCGATCCGGCCAAGCTCAAGGCCGCCGAAGAAAAGGCCACGCGCCTGGCCGCGGAAGCGAAGGCACCGGGCGCCGATTTCGCCGCACTGGCCAAGGCCAACTCCGAAGATCCGGGCTCCAAGGACACCGGCGGCGACCTGGGCTGGGTGGAACGCGGCGCGATGGTGAAGCCGTTCGAAGATGCCCTGTTCGCCATGAAGGCGGGCGAGGTCACCGGTCCGGTCAAGACCGATTTCGGTTTCCACGTGCTCAAGCTGCGTGAGACCAAGGGTGGCGAAGGCCGTTCGTTCGACGAGGTCCGTGACCAGCTGGCCGCCGAGCAGCTCAAGGCCGACACCGACCGTGTGTTCACCGAGCTGAGCGGCCGTCTGGTGGATCTGGTCTACAAGAACCCGACCTCGCTGGAAGGCCCGGCCAAGGACATGAGCCTGCCGGTGCAGACCATCGGTCCGTTCACCCGCACCACCGCCAGTGGCATCGCCGCCAACCCGGCCGTGCTGCGCGCGGCGTTCTCCGACATCCTGACCCAGGACGGCACGGTGAGCGACCCGATCGAGCTGGGCCCGAACCACAACGTGATGATCCGCGTGACCGAGCACAGCCCGGAGCAGGCGCTGCCGCTGGCCAAGGCCCGTGAGCAGGTGATCGCCGCGATCCATGCCGACCGCACCCGACAGGCCTCGGAGAAGGCCGTGGACGCCGTGCTGGCCAAGCTGAAGGCCGGGCAGACCCTGCAGGCGCTGGCGACCAGCGACAAGCTGCAGATCAGCCCGCTGCCGGGCCTGCCGCGTACCCAGCCGGTGCCGACCCCGGAGATCAACCGCGCCGTGTTCAGCGCACCGCTGCCGGCCGAAGGCAAGCCGAGCTACGGCAAGGTTGCCGTGCAGGGCCGCTACGTGATCTACGCGGTGACCAAGGTCACCCCGGGCAACGTGGCCGAAGTGGATGCCGCCCAGCAGCAGCAGCTCAAGGAGCAGCTGAGCCAGATCGACGGCATGGCCGCCGCCAAGGCCTACGTCGACGCCATGCGCAAGCACTTCAAGGTGCAGACCGAAGAAGCCAACCTGTAACCGGGTCGGCTTCTGCTGGACAGCAAAAAGCCCGGCAATGCCGGGCTTTTTGTTGAACGACACCGCCCGGCAGAACCGGGCAGTGTCGTTACCCGCAATGGGATCCGCGCACTCAGTCTTCGACGCGCAGCACCGCACCGGGCTTCAGCACACTGCTCCCGCTGAGCCCATTGAGCGACAGCAGGGCCTTCAGCGGCATCCCGTACCGGCGGGCGATGGTCCAGGGCGACTCGCCGTCGCGCACGGTGTGCCGGCGGCTGCGCGGACGATCCGCGCTGGCTACCGTGCGGGTGGCTGCCGGCGAAGGCGTCGTGCGCGCCGCCGGGGTGTCCACCGGTGCGCTGGGGGCCATCGCAATGGCGGCCACGCTGGCGCTGGCGTCCACCGGTGCATGCGCGGTCGGAGCCAGCACCGTCACCTGGCCGGACGGGCGGCCTTTGCCGCTGGCCAGGGCCGGGTTGAGGCGGGCGATCCGCGCCGGATCCAGATCGCGCTGCTGGGCCCACTGTTGGACGCTGGTGCCGGCCGGCAGGGTGTGGCCCTTCAGCACGGGCACGGTGCGATCCAGTGAGGCCATCACCGCCGGCTCGGTTTCCGCGTCTTCCAGGACGCAGGCCAGCGCATGCAGCTTCTCGACATAGGCATAGGTGACCGGCGACAGCCCCGGCAACTCGGCCGGCCGCGCGTTCTGCGCGTTCATGCCGGCCTTGCGCAGCGACTGCAGCACCCGGTACTCACCGGCGTTGTAGGCCATCGTCGCCAAGCGCCAGTCGCCGCCGAACATGCCGTGCAGGGTCTTGAGGTAACGCACCGCGGCCTGGGTGGAATCCACGGCCGAGAGGCGACCGTCGTAGCCGGGGGTCATCTGCACGCGGTGGTTCTTGGCGGTGGTGGCGATGAACTGCCACAGGCCGGCCGGGCCGCCGCCGTTGCGGGCGTTGGGCCGGTAGCCACTTTCCACGAAGGGAATCAGCGCGAATTCGGTGGGCAGGTCGGACTTGCGCAGCTCTTCGACCACGTAGCCGAACAGCACCAGCGCATCGTCATCCTGGTTGGCCAACCGCGAGGGGGCATGCGCGAACTGCTTCTGCCAACGCGGGCTGGTCGCCTCGGCGTTGCAGGTGGGTTCGGCCAGACCATCGCGGAAGCTGGCGAAGATGTCCTGCCCGTTGCGCACCGAGGCCGGCGGCAGCGCCGCAGCGGTCAGGGGGAGGGAGGACAGGCCGGCCACGTTCTGCGACATGCCGGCGGTCAACGACTGGGCGCCCGCGCTGCCGGCCACGGCGATCGCCAGGCCAAGCGCGAGCGGCAACAATCGCCGACTCATGTTCGAAATCCGTCTTTCCAGTGTCGCAGCCCTGCGACAACATCGACTTCATCGGTTACGGGACGCCCAAGATGGGCGCTGACGGCCGCCTGGATGGCGGGGGTGTTCGTACGCAGGAACGGATTACATTCCAGCTCGCTTGCCAGTGAAACCGGCAGCGTGGGCAGGTCATCGCGGCGCATGGCCAAGGCCTCCTCATGGCGCTGCGACAACGCAGCGTTGGTGGGGTCTACATGCCGCGCGAAGACGGCATTGGACAGGGTGTACTCGTGGGCGCAACAGACCATCAGTTGCGCTGGCAGGGACGCCAGCTTCCGCAGGGATGCCAGAAGCTGGGGAGGCGTACCTTCGAACATGCGCCCACAGCCCAGGCTGAACAACGCATCGCCACTGAAAAGGTGTTCAGCGGTGTGAAACGCGATATGGCTCCGGGTGTGCCCGGGCACGGATACTACGTGGAAGCCCAGCCCCAATGCCTGAACGCATTCACCTTCAGCCACCCGGTGGGAAGGGACCGCGATGCGCGGTTCCACCGGTGCGTAGACCTCCACCGCGGGAAACCGGGCCTGCAGCTCGGCCACGCCGCCGATGTGGTCGTTGTGGTGGTGGGTCAGCAGAATGCTGTGCGGGACCCATCCCTGCTGCGCTGCGGCGGCCAGGACGGGGTCGGCCTGGCCGGGGTCGATGACCACGGCGCGGCCGTCGTCGGCGACCAGTGCCCAGATGTAATTGTCCGCAAACGCGGGTAGGGCGGTCAGTCGCATAGAATTGGACCATGCCCCCCGCACCGAGCCCCCGTCAAGCGACAGTCGCATCCTGGTTTGATACTGAACCGGCACAAGCGTTGTGCCGGTTGGAATCGGAGCGGTTGCGCAGCCTGCTGGCCGAGCGCCCGGTGAACCCCTGGTTGTGGGTGGCGCCAACGCCTGGCTGGCTCGGGTGCGTGGATCTGCCCGGCCGCGGCCTGCGCCTGTACCGGGACGGCACGGCTTACGCCGGGGATGTGCACTGCGGGCTGCCGTTGCCGCTGCCGGATGAGAGCGTCAATGCGATCGTCCTGCAGCATGTCACCGCGCGGGACGCCGAGGCGTTGATCGCCGACTGCGCCCGTGTACTGATGCCGGGCGGTCGCCTGTGGCTTTCCACCCTCAACCCGTTCAGCCCGTACCGCCGGCAGTGGCGCCATCACGGGCTGGTCGTGCGCAGCCCACAGCGGCTGCGCCACACCCTCGCGCAGGCTGGCCTGAGCTGCGAAGACCTGCAGTACCTCGGCCCGATGTGGCGCGACCGCTCGCCGGCGCGGCGCGATCTGGCCCCGCTGCGGGCCGCCTGTCTGTTCACCGCTGAAAAACGCACTCTGGCCTTGCCGGGACCGACGCCGGTGGCTGCGCCACGCTGGCACGGCACCGTGGCCACCTGATCTGGAATGGAATGAAGACGATAGAAATCCACACCGACGGTTCCTGCCTCGGCAATCCCGGCCCTGGCGGCTGGGCGGCATTGCTGCGCTACAACGCGCACGAGCGCGAACTGAGCGGTGGTGAAGCGCATACCACCAACAACCGCATGGAGCTGATGGCGGCCATCTCGGGGCTGGAAGCCCTCACCGAGCCGTGCAACATCGTGCTGTTCACCGATTCGCAGTACGTGCGCCAGGGCCTGACCGAGTGGATGCCCGGTTGGATCCGCAAGAACTGGAAGACCGCCGGCGGCTCGCCGGTCAAGAACCGGGAACTGTGGGAGCGCCTGCATGCGGCCACGCTGAAGCACACCATCGACTGGCGCTGGGTGAAGGGCCATTCCGGCGACCCGGACAACGAGCGCGTGGATCAGCTGGCGCGCGACGCCGCGATCCGGATCCGCGCCGCCGGCCCGGTACACTGAGCCCATGCGTCAGATCATCCTTGATACCGAAACCACCGGCCTGGAATGGCGGAAGGGCAATCGCATCGTCGAAATCGGCTGTGTGGAACTGCTCGAGCGCCGCCCCAGTGGCAACAACTACCACCAGTACCTCAAGCCGGACTGCGAGTTCGAACAGGGCGCGCAGGAAGTCACGGGCCTGACCCTGGAGTTCCTGGCCGACAAGCCGGACTTCGCCCAG
This sequence comes from Stenotrophomonas sp. TWI809, assembly GCF_039673205.1. Classification (NCBI taxonomy): domain Bacteria; kingdom Pseudomonadati; phylum Pseudomonadota; class Gammaproteobacteria; order Lysobacterales; family Lysobacteraceae; genus Stenotrophomonas; species Stenotrophomonas sp. TWI809. The sequence goes on from NZ_JBDJLE010000020.1 coordinate 86,945, forward strand.
GTCGTCGACGACTTCCTGGCCTACATCGATGGCGCCGAGCTGATCATCCACAACGCGGCGTTCGATCTGGGCTTCCTGGACAACGAGCTGTCGCTGCTGGGCGACCACTACGGCAAGATCACCGACCGCTGCACGGTGATCGATACGCTGAAGATGGCGCGCGAGCGCTTCCCGGGCCAGCGCAATTCGCTGGATGCACTGTGCCGTCGCCTGGGCGTGGACAATGCCCACCGCCAGCTGCACGGCGGCCTGCTCGATGCGCAGATCCTGGGCGATGTGTACATCGCGCTGACCTCGGGCCAGGAAGAAATCGGCTTCGGCTCGGCCGATGACCAGAAAACCGGCAGCGCCCACGCGCAGACCTTCGACACCTCGCGCCTGCTGCCGCGCCCGCGCGTGGTCGCCACGGCCTCGGAGCGGGAAGCGCACGAAGCGCGCCTGGCCAAGCTGCGCAAGAAGGCCGGCCGCGCGATCTGGGATGGTGAACCTGAAGCGGTGGAAGCGGTCAGCGCCTGACGGCCCGCCCCCGGTAGATCCCGACCGTTGGTCGGGATGCCTGCCTCAATGACACCGCACCAGGATCACGGTGATGTTGTCCGAACCGCCGCCATCCAGCGCGGCGGCGACCAGCGTATCCACGCATTCCTGCGCACTGGCATCATCGAAGGCGAGGGTACGGGCGATGCCCTTGTCCTCGACCTCTTCGGTCAGCCCGTCGCTGCACAGCAGCAACTGCATGCCCGGGCGCAGCTCACCGGTGGTGGTCGCCACATTCAGGTGCGCCGGATCGGTCACCCCCAGCGCCTGGGTCACCACATTGCGATGCGGGTGTGCACGCGCCTGCTCGGCGGTCAGATTGCCCTGCGCGACCAGTTCCTGGACCACGCTGTGATCCTGGCTCAACTGGGCCAGCTTGCCGTCGCGCCACAGGTACGCGCGGCTGTCGCCGACCCACGCCACCTCATACCGATTGCCCTGCACACGGGCCGCCACCACGGTGGTGCCCATCGGCAGGCTGTCGTTGCGGCGGCGCGAGGTGCGGATGATTTCCTCATCGGCGATCCGGATCGCATGCGCCAGCGTCGCCCCGCGGCGGATCTCGCGCACGATGGTCTCGCGCGCCAGCGCACTGGCCACCTCACCGCAGGCGTGCCCGCCCATGCCATCGGCGACCAGCCACAGCGCCAGTTCGCCATCCCCGTAATACGTATCCTCATTGAGGTCGCGGCGCAGGCCGGGGTGGGTCAGGTGTCCGAATTCGATCATGAAGGCGCGTGCCGGTGAGGATTGCGAGGGATAACGGCATGATCGCGGCCCGCCGGACATCCGGCAAGGCATCCATACAGAAGAAATTCACTTCGCCGGTGCGGAATGACTTGTCGTCAGCGCGTCCTGCCCGTATCATTCGCGTCCCGGTTCGCCGGGACCATCTGGAGAGGTGGCAGAGCGGTTGAATGTACCTGACTCGAAATCAGGCAGGCGTTTATAGCGCCTCGGGGGTTCGAATCCCCCCCTCTCCGCCAGACACGCAAAAAAGGCCACCCATTGGG